>JAHBXC010000001.1:1200000-1566101 GCA_019636675.1 Phycisphaeraceae bacterium | reverse complement strand
GTACGAGTCAGAAGGCACAAGGGATGAGGCAAGAGGCACGAGGGGGAAGGGAGCAGGGAAGAGGGAATAGGGAGCAGGAAGAAAGAAAGAGGTGTGGCGTACTCCGGTCCCCCTCCCGCTCGCGGGAGGGGTTAGGGGAGGGTCTTCGGAAGGAGAACACTTGCCAGTTCGCCCTCCCCCTGCCCCCTCCCGCGAGCGGGAGGGGGGACAAGAGTGCGCCCCCTTTCTCCCCCCTCCGCGACCTCCGCGTCCTCTGCGGTGAATCTCTTCTCTCCCGTGGCATGACTGCGGCCGCACCACGCCACCACAGTCTCAGACCGATACCTCTTTCCGGTCATACATCATCGAGTTGAAATCGATCTCTTCGACCTTCGCCCCGAGTTGCCGCAGGATGTTCATCGCCTGCGCGCGATGGTGGACCTCGTGCAGGGCGAGTTGCGTGAAAAGGTCGCCCGCGCTCGCGCGCACCTCCATCAGGCGCCCCGAGTCGTCCGTCACGCGGTACCGCACCGGAGCGTCCCAGTCGCGCACGCCGGCGAGGGTGGCACGCGTCGCCTTCGCCTGCTCGGTCCAGATCGACACCAGATCGGGGAACGCCGGGGGCGTCTCGTCGCGGATAGGCCACGCCGCGTAGGGCGGCACCTCGCGCCCCAGCAGGCGCTCGATGTAGTACCACTCCGAGATCATCGTGTGCGTGAGCACCTTCCCCAGCGTGCCCGGGCCGATGGGGAACTCTCGCCCGTACTGCTCCGGGGTCAGCGGCCTGGCCCATCCGAAGACGCGCGCCCGGGCAAGCGTGAGATAGTCGTAGGTTCTGAGGGCGTTCATCTGCCCATTCTACAGAACGAACAACGCACCCCCCGGTGGGAGGTGCGTTGAGTGGTCGTTCAGAGTGTCAGTCGGACCGTCGGGATCACTTGCTGGGCAGCGCGATGCGGCCCTTTTCCTGAATCTTCCAGGGCTTGCCATCGGGCGCGATCTTGGCGCCGCTGATGTACGCGACCGCGGTGGCGGCGACGAGGCAGGCGACTGCCACGAAGAGCAGGCCTGTGTAGACATTGATCGAGGCGGCTCGCTTGGTGCGGGCGCCGGGCATCTGCATGCCGAACTGACTCATGGGGGGCTCCTCAGAGAAAGGCGGCTTACTGCAGGACGCTGACGACCATGTCGCCGGTGCGGATGTCGCGCGAGGGGCGCCCGAGGAAGTCGACCACGCCGATGGCTTCCTGGATGTCCACGCGGGTGAGGCGGACCTTGCCCAGGAACTCGCTCCCGCCGCGGACCAGCGAGAGCTCCATGTTGGGGCGGAGCTGGTCGGACTGGCCGGCGTTGATCTGGACGAGGAGCTCGCCCGCCGGGCCGCGGGTGACGCTGGTGACGCGGGCGCGAACCGGGACGGCGGCGGCGAGCGCCCCGTCGGTCCCGGTGGGGGAGCCGGTGCGCCCGATGTTGGCGAGCTGGTTGCGGACCTCGACGAGCTGCTCCTGCAGGGCGCGGTTGTTCTCGAGGGCGACCTCGAGCTGGCCGGTCAGGTCGTTGACGCGATCGGCCAGCTGCGTCTCGTTGCGCGCGTAGCGGAGTTCGTTGGTTCGCAGCGAGGCGACCTCTTCGCGGTACGACGCGACGATGCGCGAGAGCGTGTCGCTGGTGGCGGCGAGCTGGTCGAGCTTGGAGCGGATCGACTGCTCGTCGGCCTGCGAGGAGCGGGCCTCGGTGAGCAGACGCGCGTTCTCCTGGCGGAGCTGCGACGCCTCGCTCAGCAGCGTGCTGGTGATCTTGCGCTCGTCGTCGAGGGAGCGCTGGATCGACGCGATGCTCTGCTGGGCAGAGCTGGACGCCTCGCCGGCGCGGGCCTCGGCCTGCTGCGAGCGGAGCACCTGCGCCTGGTAGTCGGCGCGGATCCGCTCCGCGTTCGCGGTGTAGGCGATCGTCAGGGCCGAGAGACCGACCGCCAGGACGGCGGCGAACACAGCGAGGATCTTCGTGAGGATGTGCACGGGAACTCGGCTCCTGCGGGCGATGACCGGGCCTTGGGCGGCGGCCCGGAGATTCAGATTGCTCGATCGGGGTGACGAACACCCGGGGCCGGGAAGAAACCCGGTGACCCGATGCGTCCGGTTCGGGGCGATCAATATAGCTCGGCGACGCGCGGTCGTCCGCCCTCACGCCGGGCGGCGCGTCGCGGCAACCCTCTACGACGAGGGGGCGCAGACGGTTGCCATCCGTGGCGGAACCTCAGAACCGCGTCGTCTCCGACAGACGCGGGGGCAGGTGATAGCGTGGGGGCGACCGATCCGTCAAGCGACGCGCCCGAAACACGACCGCTCAGGACGCTTCTCCGACGGATGACAGGCGTCTGTTCGCGCCCGCCCTCAGCGGATCCCGCTCGCGAGCCGGTCCGCCAGCGAGACCATCGCCGACGCCGCCGCCACCCTGACCATGGGGCTCTCGTCGCCCAGCATCAGCGCGTCGAGGATCTGCAGGTCCTCCACCACGCCCGCTTCGCCCAGCGCGATCGCGGCCTGTGAGCGCAGGGGAGGGGGGGGCGCCCCGATGTACTGGATCGCGACATACCGCCCGTCGCGATAGCCCATCTTCGCCAGGCCGATCGTCGCGGCAAGTCGCATCTCGGGGGGCATCAGGTGCGGCGACCCGGGCCCGGACACCCGGTCTTCGATGCGGTTCACCAGCTCCGCCACGCTCGCGCGATCGCGCAGCTCGCCCAGGATCTGGGCCGCCAGGATCGACGCTTCGACCTCTTCCGTGCTCGAGGGGTACAGCGCCGCACGCACCGGGTGGATCGCGTCCTTCCAGCCGAGTTTCACCAGCGCCTCGGCGACCTGCAGCCGGAACAGACGCTGCTCGCTGGGCAGGCCGATGTCGGGGTGCGAGCTGGAGAGGTCGCGCAGCATCGGGATCGCCGACGCGTCGCCGATCTCGCCCAGCAGGAACGCGGCCTGCGATCGCATGCGCAGGTCGCGACTGGCGAGCATGTTGGCCAGCAGCGTCGGGTCGGCGTTGCGCCCGCAGCGCCGCAGGGCGCAGATCGCCGCCGCGCGCACGATGGGCTCGGGGTCGTCGAGCAGCGGTTCGATGTTGTGGACCTGGGACACGAGGCGCATCCGCGAGGCGGACATCGCCGCCACGAAGCGCACGCCCATGTTCTCGTCGCGCAGCCCGCGCTCGATGGCGAGCTCGGCGCGCCCGGGGACCTTCTGCAGCGCCTCGATCGCGTTGGCGCGTGTCTGGGCGTCGTCGTTCTTTGAGAATTCTTCGAGGACGCCGATCGCGCGCTCGCGCAGCTGCGAGCGTGAGGTCTGCGCCGTGACATCGGCGTTGGTGCGAGGGGGCTGGAGGGCGCCGCCGCGCTGCTGGGCGAGGGCGCTCGACCCCGCCCCGAGGATCGTCGCCCCGGCCAGCAGCGCCGCGCCGCTGACGGCGCGCAGCGCGTGGGGGGTCAGCAGCGAGATCCAAAGAGTCTGGTCAGCCATAGCGGGTCGCTCCGGAGCGAGGTGAATCAGGGATGGGTGCGATCACTCATGCGTTCGTCGCCGCCCCCGGGTTCGCCCCGGACCCGGCGTCGTCCCGGTCGGGGCGCCCATTCTTTCTCGGCCAGACGCCCCACGCCGCGAGAGCGACGCCCGCGAACAGCGTCCCCCAGCCGACGACATCGCCGGTGCGCGCGTAGAGGGTCGTGCGCGTGCCGGGGACGATGCGCGCGTGAAGGATGACCTCGGCCTGCGCAAAGCCGAGAACGCTCGTCGGCCGATTGGATGGCTGTAGCACGCCCCGCACGCCCCGGAAGTACACGCGCCCTCGCTCGTCGATGAACCCCGATATCCCAGTATTCGCCGCGCGCACCACGGGAGTCGCCAGCTCCGCCGCCCGCCAGCGCGCGAGCAGGAAGTGCACCGTGCGTCCGCTCACCGAATCCCCGAACCAGCCGTCGTTGGTCGCGTTGATCAGGATGTCCGCGCGGCGCTCGCCCTTCTCGAACGCCAGCCGACGACACACGTGCGGCATGGTCGCCTCGAAACAGATCGGCGTCGCGATCCGCACGCCATCAACCTCGAAGCGATGGGGGTTGGTCCCCGCTTCCAGATCGAACGACATCCCCGGCGCGCCGAACGCCAGCAGTTGTCGCTCCAGCCAGTCCCAGCGCGAGATCAGCGGCATCACCTCGCCGAAGGGCGTCAGGTGCAGCTTGTCGTACCGCTCCTCGTGCACCCGTCCTTCGTTCACCAGAAAGACGCTGTTGAACGCCCCGTCGTGCCGGAGCCGCACATACCCCGGTTCCTCGTCCTCCACGATCCGCGCCGAGGACAGCGCCATCGCGCCGATCAGCATCGGGATGTTGAGCGAGGCCTGCGTTTCCACGAGCGCATCCCGCATCCCCTCGGCGAGCTGAAAGTACGGGACGCCCGAACCCCCCAGCGCCGCAACCGCTTCCGCGTTGAGCGCCGCGCCGGGGAACATCGTCTCGGGCCAGACAATGAGCGCCGTATCCGCACCCAAGCCCATCCGTGCGCCCTCGGCCGCGAACCGCGTGGCGTCCAGCGCATCGCGCAGCTGGCGCACGCGTTCCTCCGGTGCGCTCGACTGCTTGTTGCTTTGCGGCACGTTTGTCTGCACGACGGAGATCGCGAAGCCCTCTCCCGGGCCGATGTCGCGCAGTTCTGTCCTCGTCGCGCGCGCCGCGACGCCTACTCCCATCGCGGCCAGAGCGAGACCCGCGAGCACCCACTGCCCGCCTGTGATGCCGCGCCACCCGCCCGCGCTCCGCCCGGTCGTCGAAGCCGACCCAGACAGCAGCAGCCACGACATCGAGCCCCCCACGACGCACGCCAGCGTGTGCACGCCGTGCATGCCAATGAGCGACGCAAGCGTCGGCACGCCCGGGATGTCGAGGAGCGGCTGCGAGAGCGTGTACCAGGGATACCCGCTCAGGAAGAGCCGTCCACGGAAAAACTCCGCGGCCGCCAGGAGGAGCCCGGCGCTCACGCATGCCGCGAACATCGACCGTGCCCTTCGCGCGACGCGGACCGAGAGCCACATCGCGACGAAGAGAAACCCCGACATCACGAACAGCACGCCCACGTACCCCGGGGCGGTGATATGGATCAACCACGTCTGCAGCAGCGCGAACGCCGGGACTGTCGCGAGCGAGAAGCACAACGCGATGCTGCGCGCCGAAGCGCCGGGGCGCGTCGCGGCGTAGCAAAAGGCGACGATGCCAATGAAGGTATGAAAGGGTGTGGACGCCGCTCCGGTCTCAAAGCTCGCATACAACGCGAGGGCGTAGACGAGGCCCGCAGCCAACGCGCTTGCCCTCGGTCTCCCGGAGAGTTTGATCAGCGGCATGGTGGGCATGCGCGGGTCGGTCTCGTTCGGCTGGCTGCTCACGCCCCAGAGTGTAGAAGATCCGTACCCCAGCCCGTTCTCACCCCACCTCGCTGCCCGGCGACGCTTCCTCCACGCCACGCTCCGTGCGAACCAGGGGCAGCCCCCGGTCCGACAGGCCCATCAGCGTCCCGGTGAGGGGCTCGCGTGCCGCGCCCGTCGTGATGCGCACCGGCTGGTTCACGCCGAAGAGGAGCCCTCGCGCGCGCTGCACGGTCTCGAACCGCACCGAGTGCTCATGCGCCGCGTCGAGCAGCGCGTCGGCGAGCGCGTTTCGGAGCGCATTCAGGTTCACGGGCGCCCCCAGTTCCGCGAGGATTGTCGTCGCGCGATCGCGCAGGTCGTCAGGCAGGTCGCTCGTCGGGAAATTCGCGTTCACGCCCAGCCCAAGCAGCAGATAGGGGTGCTCCATGGCGCTGGTGGTCTCGGTCAGCAGGCCGGCGACCTTCTTCCCGTTGAGGTAGACATCGTTGGGCCACTTGAGCTGCGTGAGGGGCGAAGGGGCCGAGGGCCCGTCGCCGCTGCAGCCCATCGACGCCGCCAGGCGCACCAGCGCCAGCGAGAGCGTGTCGGTGATCGCGACGCCGGCGCGCAGGCCCAGCCCGTCGAGCACCCCGGGCAGCTCGCCGGGAGGCAGGGGGACGGCCACCGTCATCCACAGCCCGCCCCGGGGGCTGGACCACGCGCGCCCGAGACGCCCCACGCCCCCGGTCTGCTCCCTGGCGACGAACAGCGCCGGCTCGTCCACCTCGTGCCGGGCGATCGCGTCGCGCGCGTCGCGCATCGTCGATTCGGTCCTGTCGACCTCGATCACACGCATCGGGAACTCCGGTCGGTCTTTGTTTGGTGATGCCGACTCTTCCGCACGCCGATGAAACCGTCTCGGCCCGTCCTCGTCGCACCGACGACTCTACACTACGGGCGCTCGTGACCCCCATGCCCACCGAAACGCGAGACCACGCACGCGCCCGTCGCGCCCGCCCCTTCGGCGGCGGGGCGTCCCTCGCGTTCGTGCTGCTCGTCCTGATGGGCGTCAGCGGCGCCGCGGTCCTCGACCCGGCGCTGGGCGTCTGGAGCGTCGTCGCCGCGGGTCGGGCCGACTCGGACCGCGCCTCGCGATCCTCGACGCACGATGTCCGGATCGTCGTCGCGCGCGACGCGCACGCCGAGCGTCGCCTGTGCGCGTCGCTGCCCGCCAAGACCCGCCTCGTCGCGAGCGATTCGGGCGCGACCGCCGGGCGCCGGGCCGACGCCCCGCGCGAGCACGCGCGCGCCGGTCGGTGCTCGCTGCCGCCCCCGTCTGTCGCCTGATCGCGTCGGGCCCCTCCGGGGCGACGACGCGCCGCGCGACGACCGTTCACCCCACCGACAACCATCGCCGAACCATTCGCCCGTCCCGCAGGGTCGGTCGCGCCGTCAGGGCACGATCGTCGCGGGCCGCCCGGGCTGTTCCCCAGCAAGAGAGACCGTTCCATGGCTTCCCGCCGCAACGCTGATATCCCCGTCATCGGCCCCTTCCTGAAGGTCATCTTCGGCACGCGCAACGAGCGTTTCGTGAAGCGCTACATGCAGCACGTGCACGCGATCGGCGCGATGGAGCCGCAGATGCGCGCCCTGACCGACGCCGAGCTGCGCGCGAAGACCGAGGACCTGCGCCGGCGCGTCGACGCCGGGGCCCGGACGCTCGACCTGCTCGACGAGACCTTCGCCGTCGCGCGCGAAGCGATGGACCGCGCCGTGGGCATCCGCGCGATCTTCAACCCGATCCACGCCTCGCGGTTCGACCCCTCGCGCCTGCCGGCCGACGCGCGCCGGATGTACGACGAGGTGAAGGCGAGGATCGCGACGATGGAGCCCGTGACCCCCGAGGGCGACCTGCTGGGCAACACGCGCATGATCGAGGGCTGGGAGGTCGTCGATATCCCCCCCGCGCTCTACGACGCGGTCCGCGCGCTCTACCCCGAGAGCAAGCCCCCGTTCCGCTCGCGCCCCTTCGACGTGCAGCTCATCGGCGCCATGGTCCTCAGCCAGGGCAAGATCTCCGAGATGAAGACCGGCGAGGGCAAGACCATCGTCGCGCCCCTGGCCGCCTACCTCGCGTGCATCGAGCGCAAGCGCGTGCACGTCGTCACGGTCAACGACTACCTCGTGCAGCGCGACCGCGACTGGACCTTCCCGTTCTTCCGCGCCGTGGGGCTCACGGTCGGCGCCATCCACCCCCAGCACATGCAGGACGAGGCCGAGAAGGCCCGCATGTACAAGTGCGACGTCGTCTACGGCACGACCTCCGAGTTCGGCTTCGACTACCTGCGCGACAACATGAAGCGCAGCGTCGACCAGCAGGTCCAGCGCAAGCGCGAGTTCGCGATCGTCGACGAGGTCGACAGCACCCTGATCGACGAGGCGCGCACGCCCCTCATCATCTCGGGCCCGGCCCACGACGACCAGCCCCGCTACGAGCTGGCCGACCGGCTCGCGCGCCACCTCGTCGAGAAGAACCGCCCCTGGGCCCAGGCCGACGAGAAGGTCGAGGCCTGCAAACGCCGCATCAAGGGCATCGAGGGCGACATCCGCAACGCGCGCGACCGCGCCGCGATCCCCGAGATGCAGAAGCAACTCAAGATCGCCCAGTCCGAACTCCCTGGGCTCGAGAAGGCCCGCGACAAGTTCACCCAGTACTACGAGATCGAGCTCGAGCGCAAGCAGGCCCACCTCACCCACCACGGCATCGCCGAGGCCCAGCGCATCGCCGACCTCGGGTCGTTCTACGTCGGCGACAACATCGACCTGCCCCACCTCCTCGAGAACTCGCTGCGCGCCCACGTCGTCTACCAGCGCGACCGCGACTATGTCGTGATGGACGTCCCCGACCGCTTCACGGGACAGACCACCGCCAGCGTCGTCATCGTCGACGTCTTCACCGGCCGGCCCATGATCGGGCGCCAGTGGTCCGACGGGCTCCACCAGGCGGTGGAGGCCAAGGAAGCCGTCCCCGTCAAGCAGGAGACGCAGACCGTCGCGACCATCACCATCCAGAACTTCTTCAAGATGTATACGCGCCTCGCCGGCATGACCGGCACCGCCGACACCGAGGCGCAGGAGTTCCACGACATCTACGGGCTCGATGTCGTCAGCATCCCCACCAACCTGCCCGTCATCCGGCGCGACTTCCAGGACGTCGTCTACCTCACGGCCCGCGACAAGTGGGACGCCATCGTCGACGAGATCAAGAACTTCCACGACATCGGGCGCCCCGTCCTCGTCGGCACCACCAGCGTCGAGAAGAGCGAGATGCTCGCGCAGATGCTCGCGAAGAAGCACGGCGTCAAGCACGAGGTCCTCAACGCCAAGCAGCACGAGCGCGAGGCCAACATCGTCGAGGACGCCGGCCAGCTCGGCGCCGTCATGATCGCCACCAACATGGCCGGCCGAGGCACCGACATCAAGCTCGGGCGCATCACCCGCGCCCAGCTCCTCGAGCACTGGCAGCGCCGCAACCTCGCCCCGCGCGAGCTCACCGTCGACTCCACCGACGAGCAGGTCCGCGAGCTGTGCTACCGCAAGATCGCGCCGCGCGAGATCGAGATCGGCAAGGACGAAGCCAAGGCCATGCCCTTCGACGAGCTCGAGCTGCGACTCCTGCGCCACTGGGCCTCCAAGTACACCTGGATGCAGCCCGGCTCCGTCGAGAAGGCGTCGGCCGACGACCTGCGCGCCGCCCTCGACGAGCAGGGACGCTTCTCGCTCCATCGCCTCTCGTGGGTCGACTCCATCGAGGGCCTGGGCGGCTTGCACGTCATCGGCACCGAGCGCCACGAGAGCCGGCGCATCGACAACCAGCTGCGCGGGCGGTCCGGCCGCCAGGGCGACCGGGGCTCCACGCGCTTCTTCGTCTCGCTCGAAGACGACCTGATGAAGATGTTCGCCGGCGAGACGACCATGAAGGCCCTCTCGCGACTGGGCATGCGCGAGGGCGACGCCATCGAGCACCCCTGGCTCACCAAGTCCATCGAGCGCGCCCAGCGCAAGGTCGAGGAGCGGAACTTCCAGATCCGCAAGAACATCCTCGAGTACGACGAGGTCATGGAGCACCAGCGCCAGTCCTTCTACGGCACGCGCCAGCGCGTGCTCGAGGGGCGCGAGGTCAAGGGGCTCGTCTTCGAGTACATCGAGGACGCGGTCCGCGACTCCGTCTCGACCTACCTCGCGCCCGGCTACGCCGGCGAGTGCGCCGCCGAGTACGCGCGCCGCCAGCTCAACTGCTCCATCCCCCCCGAGCGCCTGCGCGGCCGCGAGGCCGACGAGATGGACGCGCGCATCCGGCGCATCGCCAAGGACGAGTTCCGCGCCATGATCGCCGTCACGCTGGGCGAGTACCTCAACCCCGGCGCCGGCGAGAACGCGCAGGAGAAGGCCGACGACGGCGCCGCCGGAGACCCCTCTGACGCCAACGCCGACCTCAAGGGCCTCGCCGCCTGGGCGCAGCGCGAGTTCCGCGTCGAGCTCAAGCCCAGCGAGCTGCGCACCATGAGCGCGCACCAGATCGAAGAGATGCTCATCGAAGCGTCCGAGCGACACGCCGACGCCGCCGACCTGTCGGGCATCTCCGACTACACGGGCGAGGACTACGGCCCGCGCGAGCTGTGCCGCTGGATGCACTCGGTCTTCGAGATCACCGTCGACCCCGACGAGATCTGGGGCACTCCGGAGAAACTCGAGCGCGCCCCCGACACGCTCCTGTCGAAGGCGCGCGACGCCTACGCCAAGCGCGAGATCGAGTACCCGGTTGAGTTCATCATGGACATGACCACGGGCATGATCCGCTACAACCCCGAGCAGGCCCTCTCCGGGCTCGTGCGCTGGGCCAACCAGCGCTACGGGCTGAACTGGGACGAGGCCAAGGTCCGCTCCACGATGCCCCCCAAGATCCGCGAGGAACTCCTCGCGGTCTCGCGCGATTTCGTCTCCACCGGAAAGATGGACCGCGAGATCGACGCGCTCCTGGGCGAGGGCGACCCCGACCTCGTCGAGCAGCGCCTCCAGACCCGCTTCGGCGCGAAGATGCCGGCCTGGATCCGCGACCTCGAGGGCGAGCACCAGCGCCACGCGCTCCGAGGCGCCGTCGAGATGGCGATCCGCGGCGAGCTCGCCCAGTTCGAGCGCCTGATCCTCGTCGAGACCGTCGACAGCGCGTGGAAGGACCACCTCTACGCGATGGACCAGCTGCGTGACTCGGTCGGCTTCCGCGCGTTCAGCCAGCAGGACCCGCGCATCGAGTACAAGCGCGAGGGCTCGCGACTCTTCCAGGAGATGAGCCGCACCGTGCGCGACCGCGTCTGCGAGCAGGTGTTCAAGCTCAAGATCTCGCCCTCCGCCGCGATCCAGCAGCAGATGGCGATGCTCGCGATGCAGCAGCGCGCCGCCGCCAGCCAGGGCCAGGGTCAGCCCGGCGTCGCCACCGCCGCCGTCAGCGCCGGGGCGCCGCCCCAGTCGCCCCGCCCGGCCGGCGCGATGAACTTCGGCTCGGGCACCTTCAGCGGCCCCGGCTTCGGCGCGCCCCCGTCGGGCGCCCGCGCTGCTCAGCCCCCGGCGCCTCCCTCGCCCCAGGCCCCTCCGGCGTCCGAAGGGCCCTCCGGCGGCACGACCTGACCGGTCCCGCGACGCCCGCGCGCATTCTCCAAGGTTTCTCTCGACCTCGCCCGCGGTTTGCTGTACCTTGCCCGTGAAGGAAGAGAAGGCCGGCGCGGCACGCAGGGGGCGTGCCGCGCCGTGCGCTTGACGATGCCCTCACTCGAGGAAAGGAGAGCAGCATGAGACTCACCCGCACGATGGCGATCCTCTGCGCCGCAGGCACGATCGGAACCGCCGCCCACGCGCAGTCAACGGTCCGCTCGCTGTACGTCACCAACAACGTCGGCAGCCCCGGCAGCGTCGCCGCGTTCGAGGTCAACCCGACCAACGGCGCGATGACCTTCCTCGAGACCGCCGCCGCCGGCTTCAACCCGCAGGGCATCGCCCTCACGCCCGACGGCAACTACGCGATCGTCATCAACGGCACGCAGAACGCCGTCGTCGAAGAGGTCTTCGCCCTCCCCATCCTGGCCGACGGCTCCTTCGGCGCCGCCGCCGCCCCGACCCTCTACCCCGACGGCAACCTGAGTCTCACCGTCACACGCGATGGCTGGATCATCATCCCCTCCGTGCTCATCAACGGCGTGACCAGCTCCTTCGTCAACGCGCAGGGGCGCGTCCAGGAGGTCGACCGCAAGCCCGCCGGGACATTCGCCACCTGCGCCGCCTCCACCCCCGACGGCAAGTTCGTCTACGTCGCCGGCTCGGGCGTCAACAACCTCTATTCGTTCTCCATCAACACCGCGACCGGCGTGCTGACCTCGCTCGGCGCGCCCACCGGCACGACCACCATCTTCGCGCTCCAGACCCACCCCTTCCTCCCGATCCTCTACGGCTCCACCGGCCTTCAGAACGTCATCCAGGCCTACGACATCGACCCCGACACCGGCGCGCTCACCTTCCGCGCCGCGTATCCCTCCGGCGGCGGCAACAGCGCCGTCGAGATGGCCGTCCACCCCACCGGCAACTACCTCTATGTCTGCCACGTGGTCAGCGACACGCTCCAGGTCCTGCCGATCAACCCCGACGGCTCCATCGGCGCGTCCATCCAGTCCATCCTCATCGGCAGCGACATCCGCGACGTCGCCACCGACGGCGAGTACGTCTACGTCACCGACGAATCGAGCATCTCCGGCTCGCCAGTGGGCGTCATCGTCTACAAGATCGAAACCGACGGCACCCTCACCCAGACCGCCCCGGCCTACGCGACCAACGGCGGGCGCCCGCAGTACATGGCCGTCTGGGTCCCGCCCGTCACCAAGTGCCCCGGCGACACCAACGGCGACCAGGTCGTGAACTTCGCCGACCTCAACGAGGTCCTGTCCGCCTTCGGGCAGGCCGGCGACGACCTCCCGGCCGACCTCAACAACGACGGCGTCGTGAACTTCGCCGACCTGAACATCGTGCTGTCCAACTTTGGCGTCTCGTGCGTCTGAGCGCGCGCGACCGGAACCAGGAGAGAGAGATGCGTCCGTCCATGCAGGGAATCGTCTGGGCCCTCGCCCTCGTCGCGGGTTCTTCGTCCGTCGCGCTCGCCGGGTCGACCCCGGTGGAGGCGCTCCGCGCCGGGCAGGACATCTCCTTCGACCTTCGTGCCGCGAACATCGCCGCGACCGGCGCGCAGCAGTTCAACGAGACCATCGAGGACAAGGACGTCCCGCCGCAGTGCATTCCCAAGGGACGCGGGTCGCTCGACATCACCATCGACCTGGGCGACATCGGCTTCCCCGGCTCCCTCCCCGTCACCCTCGTCGGGACCGAGCTCTCCCCGACCCAGGTCCGCTGGGACGCCAATGTCCTCGTCGACCAGTGCATCCCGGCGATCCTGCCCGACGGCACCGCCGTCAACATCCTGATCCGGCGCGTCATCATGCGACTCACCGGCGACCTCGCCCTCACCGGCGCCTCCCTGGACGCGCCCTGCGGCCAGCGGCGCGGGGTGACCATCACCACCGTCGGGGGCGACGCCGGCAACTTCATCGATGTCGAGGCCTACGGCCTGTGCCTGGTCTTCCCCTTCACACGTATCGACATCGACGTCACCTCCATCGACTCCATCGGGCTCGGGGGCGACGATCCCTGCCCGGGCGACGCCAACGGCGACAATGTCGTCAACTTCGCCGACCTCAACAGCGTCCTCAGCGAGTTCGGCCTCTCCGGCGCCCCGGGCGACTTCCCGGGCGACGTGAACGCCGACGGCGTCGTCAATTTCGCCGACCTGAACGCCGTCCTCTCCGCGTTCGGAACCGCCTGCGCGAGCTGAATTTACCCATCTCTCCCCGCTATGAGCCCCCGGGTCATCGGCTGCGCTGAATGTGCGCATTTCGGTGTCCGTACGGGAATCATTTCCTCGCCTCCCCCCGTATACTGATGCCGAGTCAGTCCACGGGCCTGCACAGCCCGAGGCACATCAGTCGCAGGGATACGCCCCGGTTCGCGGCCACTTTGTGCGCGTCCGCGCCCGGTGCGAGGAGAGAGATCACATGCACAGCAACCGCTTCGCGCTCGCGATGCGCCTCGTCGCCGGGTCCGCGCTGCTCAGCGCGCCGGCGCTCGCCGGCGTCATCAAGGCCGAGTTCGACGACGGCACCAGCGGATGGACCGCCCAAGTCGGCGCCGTCGAGTGGGCCGACACCGGCGGCGTCCCGGGTGGGTACCTGATGATCGAAAGCGCCAGCGGCGCCTTCGGCGTCGCGTCCGCCCCGTCGCAGTTCACCGGCGCGCTGACCTCCTACAACGGGGGCGCGTTCACCTTCGACACCACCATCGTCTCGCGCGCCTACGAGGTCGGCTCGATCCCGCCCATCGGCTCGCGACCCGACGTGTTCAGCGTCATCGTCACGATCGAGGGCGCCAACGGCCTCGTCGCGACCGCCCAGACCGCGCCGATCTTCACGACCACCCGATGGGTCGGCATGGGCCTGGACTTCACCGCCGCGACCTTCGGCGTGAGCGAGAGCGACTGGCTCTCCATCCTCGCCGACGTCGACGCCCTCACCATCTCCACCGACGGGCCAGACTTCCTGCGCCCGTTCGTGATCGGCTTCGACAACATCGCGCTGCTCCCGACCCCGGGCGCAGGCGTCGCGATGCTCGCCTTCGCTGCCCTCGCGTCGCGCCGTCGCCGCGACTGAACACGCACCGCTCACTGCGCTCCGCGAGCGCTCGTAGGGCGCTCGCAGAGAGAGATCACTCGGCGCCGGCGGGGAGTACACCTCCTCGTCGGCGCCTTGTTCGTTCCCCCGGGACCCGCTCCCGCTCGCCAGCGACGGCGCGCCGTGGTACAACTCGCACGCAGCGCGCGAGGACGAACCGCATGGACGAGCACGACAACAAGCCCGACATGATCCCCGACGGCCTCGCCCACGAGCGGCTCCCCATCCGCCCGGGCTACGACGACAACCGCTTCCTCGAGGGCCCGCGCTCCCGACTCGAAGAGGCCATGCGCACCCTGCGCATCGTCCGCGAGTTCCTCTACGGCTTCCGGCACCTCCACTTCGTCGGCCCCTGCGTCACCGTCTTCGGGTCCGCGCGATTCCTCCCCGACAACAACTACTACCAGCAGGGCGTCGAGGTCGGCGCACGACTCGCCAAGGCCGGCTTCACCGTCATGACCGGCGGCGGCCCCGGCATCATGGAGGCCGCCAACCGCGGCGCCAAGCAGGCCGGCGGGCGCAGCATCGGCTGCAACATCGTCCTGCCCTTCGAGCAGAAGCCCAACCCCTACCTCGACGACTCCCTCGACTTCCGCTACTTCTTCGTGCGCAAGGTCATGCTCGCGAAATACTCCTACGCCTTCGTCGCGATGCCCGGTGGCTTCGGCACGCTCGACGAATTGTTCGAAGTCGCGACGCTCGTGCAGACCGAGAAGATCAACCGCTTCCCGATCGTGCTGATGGGCCGCGAGTTCTGGCTGCCCATGCTCGACTTCTTCCGCGAGCGCCTCGTCGCGCAGGGCACGATCTCGCCCGAGGACATCGACCTGCTCTTCGTGACCGACTCGCCCTCCGACGCCGTGGAGCACATCTGCCGCATCGTCCTGCGCGCCCCGGGCGAGAAGCCCACGCGCAAGGCCCCCAGGCCCATCACCGCGCTGGGCGAGAAGGGCTACGAGGGCGCCGAGAAGGACCTGGAGCGGGTTCGCTGAGGGCGCCTCCCCAACCCCGGGCTCTCTCCGCTCAGCCCGGCGCCCGGCCCGGCCGATACAATCCGGTATGAGCTGCTGCCCAGGCCCAGAACGCGGAAAGCCCTTCGACCCCGACGCCGAGCTGCCCTGCGCCACCGACATGGCCCGCTTCGGCGGCGACGACGAGGACGACATGTACGACGACCACGCCTTCGACGCGCGCGACCCGGCCCGCTTCGGCGAGGGAAAGGCCGAACGCAACGCCATGGTCGCCAAGGTCGTCATCGGCGCGATCGTGCTCGCCACCGCCGGCGGGCTGCTCGCGATGCAGTTCTGAGCCGGCCTCATCGCCTGGCCCCGGCTTTCTGCTCCCTGTCCGCAGAAAGTTCTTGACAGCACGCCGTGATGTGGTCCAATGGGTGCGGAGGACTTGTCGATCCTCTCAAGGGGCCGCGCCATGACACCATTCCGTTCCCGATCGCTCGTCGCGCACGCGTTGTCGACCTTCGCGTGTCTCTGTGTCACCGTACACGCGGGCGATGCGCCGCAGTGGACGCCGACCTTCGGCCCCCTCGCCGGCGTCGGCAACACGATCTACGACATGTGTGTCTTCGACGACGGCTCGGGCGCCGGGCCCCAGACCTATGTCGCCGGTTCGTTCACCATCGCAGGAGGCGTGGAGGCCCGACGCGTCGCGCGCTGGGACGGCGCCGCGTGGCACGCCGTGGGCGACGGCTTCCCCGCGACAGTGCACACCCTCGCCGTCTTTGACGACGGAACCGGCCCCGCGCTCTACGCCGGGGGTGAGTTCAACCAGTCGATGGGCATCGCCACGCCTCGCCACCTCGCGAGATGGGACGGCGCCTCGTGGGTCGAGGTCGCGGGCGGCACGTCCGGCCCGGTGTTCCGCATCCGCGCTCTGGACGACGCGCAAGGCCATGCGCTGTTCGTCGGAGGAAGGTTCTTGCGCGCCGGCGCGATCGGCACGCCTTCCTCTAGATCGATCGTGCGCTGGGACGGCGCCGCGTGGTCCCCGCTCGGCGCCGGCCTGCAAGGCGGCCAGGAGATCGTGCACGCGATCGAGTCGCACGACGACGGCTCCGGTCCCGCGATCTATGCCGCGGGGCACTTCTACTCCTCCGGCGGCGCTCCGGCGGCGTTCGTCGCGAAGTGGGACGGGACCGCCTGGACCTCGGTCGGGGGCGTGCTGCAGAGCCGCGTGCAAGCACTCCGAAGCGTGCCCGACGAGGGCGACGGTCTCACGCCCGGCCTCTACGCTGGCGGCCTGTTCAGCCCGTCCAGCGGCTCTCCCTACCAGAAAATCGCCCGCTGGGACGGCGCGTCGTGGAACCATGTCACCACCGGCGCAGGCGTCGTCGGTGTCGATGTCAACGCCATCGAAGTGATCACCGATCCACTGACCGAGCAGCGCTCGCTCTACATCGGCGGCTCGTTCCAGAGCGTCGACAACGCGCCCGCGTGGCATGTCGCGCGCTGGGACGGCCAGCAGTGGCACGGCCTCGCGCAAGGCATCGACAACAGCTTCCTCAACAACGTGTACGCGATCCTTCCCTCCACACACACCGAGGGTGAAGGGCAATCGGTCCTCGTCGCCGGCGACTTCGATGTCGCGGGCGAGCGGATCGCACACTCGATCGCCGACTGGGACGGCCAGCAGTGGTCCACGCTCGGGCGCGGCCTCGACCGCGAGGTGCGCGCAATCCTCACGCTTCCCGCCGGTTCACCCCTGGGCGAAGGCGCCATCGTCGCCGGGCAGTTCGGAACCACGGGGTCGCTCGTCACCACCGGCATCGCGCGCTGGGACGGCCAGTCATGGTCACCGCTCGCAGACGGGCTCGACGGCCCCGCCAACGCGCTCGCGCTTTTCGACGACGGGCTCGGCGACGCGCCCGCCCTCTATGTCGGCGGCGAATTCTCGAAGGCCGGCGAACTCCCCGCGGTGCGCATCGCGCGCTGGGACGGCCAGGCATGGGCGTCACCCTCCGTGTTCATCCAGGGCTCCGTCCACGCGCTCGAGGTCTTCGACGACGGCTCGGGCCCATCGCTCATCGTCGCCGGCGAGTTCACCACCGCCGGGGGCGTCGTCGCGTCCAACATCGCCCGCTTCGACGGCAAGGTCTGGCATCGCCTGGCCGGCGGCGTGAACGCCCGGGTCGACGCGCTCCGCGTGTTCGACGACGGGTCCGGCCCGGCGCTCTACGCCGCCGGGAACTTCACGAGCGCCGATGGAAACCCGGCGTTGAGGGTCGCGAAGTGGAACGGGTCGCAGTGGTCGGCAGTCGGCGAAGGCATCATCGCGATCGGCACGAGCCGCGTCCGCGCGCTCGAGGTCTTCGACGACGGGACCGGGCCGCGCCTCTACGCCGGTGGGCGATTCTGGCACTCCGGCGAGACAAGCTTCCAGCACTTCGCGCGATGGGACGGGACCCGCTGGACCGGCGTCGACTGGCCCATCATGGACGAGATCCGAACGATGAAGGCCGTCCGTGACCGCTTCGGGCCCTCGCTCTACGTCGGCGGCAGCTTCCCGAGCGCCAGCGGGATCCAGACAAGGGGCTTTGTCCGCTGGAGCGGTTCGGAGTGGAGCGTTCCGTTCCCCACCATGTCGCCATTCGCCACCGTCCTCGCGATCGCCCCGGCCAACCACGCGGCAGACGCGCCGCTGCTCGTCGGCGGCAACTTCAGAATCTCCCCCGCCCGCGACGCCTACATCGCGCGCCTCGACAACCTCCTGGCCCCCATCGACTGCCCCGGCGACACCAACGCAGACAACCTCGTCAATTTCGCCGATATCAACGCCGTCCTCTCGGCGTTCGGCACGATCGCCGACGACCTCCCCGCCGATGTCAACGCCGACGGCGTCGTCGACTTCGCCGACCTCAACATCGTCCTCACCAACTTCGGCGCCGCCTGCCGCTGAGCGCCCGCGTCAGCCCCCCGCGCCGACCGTGATCAGCGGCGCCAGCGACCGCTCGGGCGCGGTCTGCACCGCCAGCAGCATCTGCAGCAGCGCGAACACGCGCTTGGTCTGCATGTCGTCGTCGGGCACCGAGAACCAGGTCCCCCGGTACCGCACCGAGATATAGGCGTCGGCCGGACGCTCCTGCGAACTCGTGATCCTGACCAGCGACAGGTCGTCCTCGACGCGCCCGGGGTACGCGCGCCCGGCCTCCACATCGTGCGCCGGCGCGGCGATGTCGCGCGAGATCACCGAAAGGATCGACATCACCGAACGCGTCTCGATCGCGATCTGGTGCCCCTCGGTGCGAGGCGAGGTGACCACCTCCGTAAAGGTCGCGTCCTGATCGATGTCGAGCAACTCGCGGAACCTCCGGCGCGCCTCGGCGATATCGGGGTCCTCCGTCGAGGGGGCATCGCGCGGAGCGTGAACCCGCCGCCCTCCCCGGTGGGGATCGCGCGGACGCGCAGGCCCGTTCTGGTCTGCACGAGCGTGAGTTGGTCCAGCACGGTCAGAAAGTCCTCGCGCTGCTTGATGTCCCTTATGCTGACGCCCGCCGACAGCGGGTTGCGCAGGTCGTTGAGCCGCTCGACCGCGACGAGCAGCAGCTCGCGCGCCTCCCACCCGTGGGCCATAAGGATGATGACCACGCTCGCGGGGATCGGCTGCACGAGCTGGTTGACCAGTTCGCTCCCGAGGATCGGCCGGTAGGTGATGGTGGGCGTCTCGGACATCGTGCCGCTGACGCCCAGCCCCGCCTGCCCGTCCGACGAGCCGTTGAAGATCGCCAGCCCCGTGGCGTCAGCGCGGATCTGTCTGGAGTACTGCTGCACGACCGACGCGACATCGAGGAAGAACGGCGCCTCTCCGTAGCGCATGCGCACAATGTTCAGCAGCAACTGCTCCTGCATCGAGTGCGCGATGGACGCGTTGTAGTTGAAGCGGTCGACCGGGATGACCGTGGGCCCGCGCGACGCGCAGCCGGGCGTCAGCGCCACAGCCCCGACGGCCGCCGCGCCGCACCACGCCGCACGAATACGAACCCTTCGAACCCGCGTTGGGCGAATGTGCATATCCCGGGGTCATCGGCGATTTGCTCGCCCGAGCAGCACCGGGCGGGTGAAATCAATCACGCCTCCATCGCCTTGAATAACACGGGCCGCCCGATTGCTCAGGCGGCCTGTGTGGTGATGGGGATGGAGAATACGGGCGAAGGGAGTCGAACCCCTAACCTCCTGATCCGTAGTCAGGTGCTCTATCCAATTGAGCTACGCCCGCATCGAGCGACTCCGGGTTACCGGAGCGAGCGTGAGCGTATCCCCGGATGCCACGCTCTGGCAAGCCCGCAGACTCCGGAACACCCCCGAAGCGCCGGAACGCCGGACGCACCGAGGAATCTCCGGCCCCCCCCGGGCACGAGCGGCGAGGGGGTCCCCGAGACCGAGCCCCGCTGGCGTGTCTCGCCGGGCGGCTTGATCGACCGGGGTGGGGGGCTATCCTTGTCGGCTTGTCGGGCACGACGCCCACAGGACCGTGCTGAGGCCGTGGGCGGCCTCGGCGGGACGATCCGAACCAGTTGCCCTGTCAGAATCGCCGCCGGCGTTGTTCGTCGGTCGATGTCGAAAGGTTTGCCCGGCTTATGGCTCACTCGCTCAGTGCAAAGAAGCGCATCCGTCAGAACGAGAAGCGTCGCGCTCTCAACCGCTGGCGCAAGCGTGCGATGCGCGACTCGATCAAGGACCTGCTCGACAAGGTCCTGCACGCGAGCGTCGAAGACTCCGAGAAGGCCTACCGCGACGCCTGCGCCGTGATCGACAAGACCGCGCAGAAGGGCGTGATCCACAAGAACACCGCCGCCCGCTACAAGTCGCGCCTCAACGCGCGCGTCAAGGCCAAGAAGGCCGCGGCCTGATCGCGAGCCCCCTCCGGGCGCCCCGTCACAGAAATTTCTCGCCGGCCCCTCGTCTCACGGGGGGCCGGTGTCGTTTCCGGCCCACTCGCGCCGATATCGTGGTCGCGCACGCATGGCCAAGGACGACGCATCGATGAACGCCGGCGCGACACGCCAGGGGCAACGCCCCGGCGCCAGCGACGCCGCGCGCACCCTCCGTCCGGTTCCCAAGCGCGAACGCCAGGTCCCGCTGGGCGAGCGCCGCTACGCCTGGGTCTCGCAGCGCCCGCTCCACGTGCTGGTCTTCCTGCTCCCGCTCATCATCGCGTACGAAGTCGGCTCGGCGCTCTACCTCTACGACGCCGAGCAGGGCGTTTTCGAGACCATCCGCGCGCACGAACAACTCATGCGCGTGCTCGGCGCCTTCGGCTCCAGCGCCGTCTTCCTCCCGGGCATCCTGCTCGTGGTCGTGCTCGTCGTCTGGCACCTGCTCTCGCGCGACCCGTGGAAGCTTCGCCCCGGCGTGCTGGGCGGGATGCTCGTCGAGTCGGCCCTGTGGGCGCTGCCGCTGCTCGTGCTCGGCGCGATGGTCCAGCGCGTCTCGGGCGAGGCGCTGAGCGCCGCCGGCGCCGCCGCCCTCGCGCAGAACGGGCAGATCATCGAGGACGCGCCCACCCTCGCCAAGCTCACGCTCGCCGTCGGCGCCGGGCTCTACGAAGAGCTCCTGTTCCGGCTCTTCGGCATCGCGGCCATTCATTTCATCCTCGTCGACCTCTTGCGCATGAAGACGCGACCCGGGATGGTCGCGGCGGTGGTGCTCTCCGCCGTCGCGTTCGCGCTCTACCACGACGCCGCCTTCCTCAGCGGGTGGGGCGGGCTCGACCTCCAGCGCACCGCGTTCCTCACGATCGCCGGGGTGTACCTCGGGGGCGTCTTCGTGTTCCGGGGCTTCGGCATCGTCGTCGCCGCGCACGCGATCTACGACATCGTCGTGTTCACCGCCTCATAAAGGGTGTGTTCCCGGACCCTGCGCGTGTTCTTCGACGAATCGTCCAAAACGGGTATTTGCCGGCACACCGAGGCGCTGTAGGGTGGAACCGTCCGGCGCATCCGCCCGGACCTGTCGATGTCGCGTGCCGTCCCGCCGGGGGCGTGGAGTTCATGATGCCCAGCCCGATCCGTGCCGTCAGCCCTCCCCGCTCGTGGTTGTCATTGGTGGCGATCGTCTGCCTCGGGTCGTCGCACTCGCTCGCGCTGCCCCCTGTCGACGATCTCGGCCCGCGCCACGACAAGGGCGGCGGCGCGCCCAGCGGCCCGGCCGGCGGCGAGAGCTACGAAGCGATGAACATCGTGCTCAAGAGCCGCATCTCGCTCCAGGAATTCGATCTGGGCATGGGCGCCGACTGCTGGGGATACACCAGCCCCTCCGGGCGCGAATACGCCATCATGACCTTTACCGACGGTCTGGCGTTCGTCGAGGTCACCGACCCGGCGTCCCCCGTGATCGTCGCGCGATTCCCCACCAACGGGTCGAGTCTCTGGGCCGACGCCAAGGTCATCGGCGACAAGTGCTACTTCATCAAGGACCGCCTCGACACCGGCCTGCATGTCTACGACATGGGCCAGATCGACGCCGGCGTCGTCACCAAAGTCACCGAGTTCCGCGCCTCCGGGCTCCAGTGGGCGCACAACATCGCGACCAACGAGGCCACCAACTTCGTCTACCTCTGCGGCGCCAACCTGCCCTCCGACGGGCTCGTCGCGATCGATGTCAGCAACCCGGCGCAGCCCGTCATCGCAGGCTCCTACAACCAGTCCTACGTGCACGACGCCCACGTCGTCACCTGGCCCCACCCCGGGCCCTGGCAGGGGCGAGAGATCGCCTTCTGCGCCGCCGCAGACAACGGCATCGACATCGTCGATGTCACCAACAAGTCCAGCATGACGCGCCTCGCGCGCCTCGCGTACCCCGGCCTGCGCTACTCGCACCAGCTCTGGGTCGATGTCGAGCGCCGAATCCTCTTCCACAACGACGAACTCGACGAACTCGGCGGCGTCGTGCCCACCACCACCACGCGCGTCTTCGATGTCTCGTCCCTCACGAGCCCGGCTTTCCTCGGGTCGTTCACCGCCGGCCTGCCGGCGATCGACCACAACCTCTACATCCGCGACGGCTTCGTCTATCAGGCGAACTACCGCAGCGGCATGCGCGTCTTCGACACGCGCGCCGACTTCCTCAACCCGCCCGAGGTCGGCTGGATCGACACATTCCCCGAGGACGACGCCGCCGCCTTCGACGGCGCGTGGAGCGTCTTCCCCTATTTCCCCAGCGGCACGGTCCTCATCAGCGACATCAACCGCGGGCTCTTCGTCGTCGACCCCACCCTCGCCCTCATCGGCGGGTCGCCCGCCTCCTTCGCCTTCGTCGACGGGATGCCCGACAACCTTCCCCAGCGCGGCGCCGAGATCCGCGTGCGCATCCAGTCCCAGAACGGGCGCACCGTCGACCCCGCCACCGCCACGCTCACCTACCACATCCACCCCGGCGACGATGGTCACGGGGGCGATCACGGGCGACACGACCACCCCGTCGGACACTACACCACACTCCCCCTCGAGCCGCTCGGCAACGACGACTACCTCGGGCGGTTCCCCGCTCTGCCCTGCGGCGAGCTCGTGCACTACTACTTCACCGTCGAGTCCACCGACGGCGTGCGCGTGAACTGGCCCCTCGCCGCGCCCCTCGAGAAGCACCCGGCCGACGTCGCCGATCGCGTTCGCGTCGAACTCGACGACGACTTCGAGATCGACCGTGGCTGGACCGTCGGCGCGCCGGGAACCCCCGGCAACAACGCGACAACCGGGCGCTGGGAGCGCGCGATCCCTGTCCCGACCCAGTTCGCTCCGGGTGAAGACGCCAGCGACGACGGGCAGTTCGCCTTCGTCACCGGCAACGGCGTGCCGGGCGGCGCCGCCGGCGCGAACGACGTCGACGGCGGCTCGACCACGCTCGTCTCCCCACGCATCGACGGGCGCGAAGCGAACGGACGCGTCCGCGTCATGCTCTGGTTCAAGGGCCAGACGCTCGACACCGGCGACGGGCTCTTCGTCTCGCTCTCCAACGACGACGGCGCGACATGGACGCTCGTCGAGTCCATCACCTCGCCCCTGCCCGGCTGGACGGCGCGCGAGTACGCGATCGAGGACCACCTCATGCGCAGCGAGACCATGCGCGTCAGGTTCGTCGCCGCCGACGCCAACATCCCCTCGCTCGTCGAGGCCGGCGTCGACGAGTTCCTCTACACCACCAAGGTCTGCGACCCGCTCCTTCCCGGCGACGCCAACAACGACGGCACGGTCAACTTCGCCGATCTCAACGCCGTGCTCTCGTCCTTCGGCGAAGCCGGGTTCATGCCCGGGCTCCTGCAAGGCGACGTGAACAACGACGGCGTGGTTAACTTCGCCGACCTCAACGAGGTGCTGAGCAACTTCGGGCTCTCGCGCTGATCGGGACGCTCAGAGCTGCAGGACCGCGTGCAGCTTGTCGCCCAGATCGAACCGCTCGCGCCCCTTGAGTTCGAGCAGTTCGATCAGCACCGCGACGCCCACCAGCTCGGCGCGCATGCCCTCGATCAGGTCCAGGCACGCGCCCATCGTGCCCCCGGTCGCGATCAGGTCGTCGACCAGCAGCACGCGCTGCCCCGGGCGGATCGCGTCGGCGTGGATCTCCAGCGTGTCCTTCCCGTACTCCAGCTCGTAGGAGCACGACCGCTTGGCGCGAGGCAGCTTCCCCGGTTTGCGCACCGGCGCAAACCCGGCAGAGAGCGTCTGCGCCACCGCGATGCCGAAGATGAACCCGCGCGACTCGGCGCCCACCACGACATCGATGCCCTTGCCCCGGTACGGGTTCGCGAGCAACTCGATCGCCAGCGCCAGCCCTTGGGGGCTCGCGAGCAGGGGGGTGATGTCCTTGAAGGTGATGCCCGGCTTGGGGAAGTCGGGGACATCCACGAGCAGGGCCTTGAGACGATCGAGCGGGTCATGCATGGCGAGAGGATACCGGAGGGCAGGGGGGGCGATTCGGCGCCTCGCCTAAACTCCCGCAATGAGCAAGTCCCGCCCGACCCAGGCCGCCAGACTCGAGATCGTCGAGCCCATCGGCGCGCGCGTCCTCATCCGAAAGGACGAGGACAAGAAGCAGACCAAGGCCGGGCTCCACCTGCCCGACAAGATCGAGATCCCCACGCTCACCGGGCGCGTGGTCGCCGTGTCCTCGCAGGTCGAGCACGACGACGATTACCCGATCAGGCAGTACGACCGCGTGCTGTTCAACCCCAAGCACGCCATCCCCGTGGACTTCGAGGGCGACAACCGCCTCTTCGTCGTGCCCGTCGAGGACGTCGTCGCGGTCTTCCGGACCCCCGGAGCGAGCGAGAAGGCGTGAGCACGCACGCCGACCCCTTCCCGCTGCCCTGCGTCGCGGGCCGGCGGTTCGAGATCGCCGCCGCCCTCCCGGCGAGCAAAAGTCTCAGCAACCGCGCCCTCCTCCTCGCGGCCCTCGCGCAGGGCGAGTCGATCATCCACAACCCGCTCCTCGACGCCGACGACGGCGTTGCGATGCTCGGCGCGCTCCGCGCCCTGGGCGTCGGGCTGCGCGAGCGGGGCGACGCTTTGCGCGTCCGCGGCGTGGGCGGCGCGCTCCACGCCCCGGACGACGCGCGACCCATCGACATCCGCGGCGCCGGCACCGCCATGCGCTTCCTCGCCGCCGCCTGCACGCTCGCCGACGCGCCCGTCACCCTCGACGGCGACGAGCGCATGCGCCAGCGACCCATCGGCGAACTGACCGACGCCCTCGCGCAGCTCGGCGCACGCGTCGAGCACCTCGGCGCCCACGGGTTCCCGCCCGTGCGCGTGCACCCCATCACGAACGACGCGACCGCAACGCTCGAGGTCGCGCTCCCGGTCACCGCGTCCAGCCAGTTCATCAGTGCGCTGCTCCTCGTCGGGCCCTGGCTTGCTGCCGGGCGAGGCGTGCGCGTGCGCATCGCCGGCGACCCGCCAAGCAAACCCTACATCGACATGACCCTGCGGCTGCTCGATCGACTCGGCGCACGCGTCGAGCGCAACGCCGCGCTCACCGACATGACCGTCGGCGCGCGCACAGAAGGCGCAGGCGTCGAACCGTTTGAGCTGACCATCGAGCCCGACGCGAGCGCCGCGACCTACTTCCTCGCCGCCGCCTGCGCGCTGCCGGGCAGCGCCGTGACGATTGCCGGCCTCGACCCCGACTCACTCCAGGGCGACACACGCTTCCACGAGCACCTCCGCGCGATGGGCGCGCTCACCTCGTGCGACGCGCGCGGCCTGCGCGTCGTCGGCCCCGACCGCCTGCGCGCGATCGACGCCGACCTCGCCGACATGCCCGACGCCGCCATGACCCTCGCCGCCCTCGCCGTCCTCGCCGAGGGAACAACGACCATCCGGGGCCTGCGCACGCTCCGCGTGAAGGAGTCCGACCGTCTCGCCGCCCTGAAGGCCGAGCTCGAGAAGGTCGGCGCGACGGTCGAGATCTTCGCCCACGCCCGCGCCGACGCCTCGCGCGACGAGGGCCTGCGCATCACGCCCCCGCCAGGCGGGATCGACCGCGCCACGGGCGCGCCGCGAGTCGAGTTCGACACCTACAAGGACCATCGCATGGCGATGGCCCTCGCGGTGATCGGGCTCGTCCGCCCCAACTGTTTCGTCCGCGATCCCTCCTGTGTGCGCAAGACCTTCCCTCGCTTCTGGGAGGCGTGGGTCGACCTCGCCGGCGTGTCCGCTCAGGCGCCCCGGGACCCCTGATACCCGTACACTTCCGCCCGTGCCCAAGCCCCGGCTCACAGCCCGCAGCCCCTACTGGCGTTTCGCGCGCGAGCTCCTGCGCAAGCCCTCCCTCGCGGTCACCGCCGCGCTGGCCGCCGGGTTTTCCGCGATGGGGCTCGGCGCCGGGCTGACGGCGCTCGCGCCGGTCGTGAAGCACCTTGTCGACGAGGACGCCGCCCCCCTGCGCGAGCTGGCGGCCAGCGGGCGCGCCGAACTGCCCGACTGGCTCGCGTCGCGCGTCCCCGACGCGTGGATCGCCGCCCTCCCCGACGGGCGATTCGAGACCATCCTGTGGCTGGTCCTCGCGCTGTGCGTGCTCACCACGCTCGGCGCGACCGCCAACTTCATCCACGCCTACTGCGCCGAGACGATGGCCAGCAACGCCGCGTCCTCCGTCCGTCGCGCCGCGTTCCGAGGCGCCGTCAACATGCCCCTGCGAGGCGTGATCGGCGCGCACGCGTCCGACCTCGTCTCGCGCATCGTCAACGATTCCGTCCGCCTCCGTCAGGGCCTGCTCACGCTCGTGGGCAAGGCGCCGGCGCAGATCCTCAAGGGCATCGCCGCCTTTATCGCCGCGCTCGTCATCGAGCCGCGATCCGCCGCCATCATCCCCGTCGCGATCGTGCTCGGGCTCATCATCCGCAAGCTCGGCAAGCGCATCAAGAAGGCCTCGCGGGGCATGATGCAGTCGCAGGCCGGGCTGCTGTCGGCGGCCAACGAGACGCTCCAGGGCCTGCGCGTCGTGAAGGTCCACACCAACGAGCGCTACGAGGTCGGGCGATTCTCGCGCATCGACCGCGAGTATGTCCGACAGGAGCTGCGCGCCCGCACCGCCAAGGCGGTCGCCAGCCCCCTCATCGAGACCCTCGCGCTCTTCGTCCTCGCCGGTTCGGCGCTCTTCGCCGCCCGGCTGATCGTCAGCGGCACGCTCGACGCGCCCTCCTTCGCCACGGCGCTCATCGCGCTGGGCATCAGCGGCGCGTCGCTCAAGCCCCTGACCAACATCGTGCAAGAGGTCCAGGCCGCCGCCCCGGCCGCCGAACGCCTCGCCGAGCTGGTCGACGCCGAGCCCGAGTGCGCCATCCCCCGGCGCGCCGGGCGGGGCAAGCTGCGCGTGCGCAGGCCGAAGCGCCAACCCGACCTCGCGCGCCACACACGCGACATCGCGTTCGAGGGCGTCACCGTCCGCTACCCCGACGCGCCCGAGCCCGCCCTGCGCGCCCTCACCCTGCGCGTCGCCCACGGCGAGACCATCGCGATCGTCGGGCCCAACGGATCGGGCAAGACCACGCTGCTCTCCCTCATCCCCCGACTCTTCGACCCCGACGAGGGACGCGTCCTCGTCGACGGCGTCGACATCGCCGGCGTGCGCCTCCGATCCCTGCGCCAGCAGATCGGCGTCGTCACCCAGGAGGTCGTCCTCTTCCGAGGGACCATCGCCGACAATATCGCCTACGGCGTGCGCGGCGCGACCCGCGAACAGATCGAACGCGCCGCGCGCCGAGCCCACGCCCACGACTTCATCATGCAAAAGGCGGGCGCCTACGACGCCCAGGTCGGCGACGCCGGCGTCGCGCTCTCCGGCGGTCAGCGCCAGCGACTCGCCATCGCCCGCGCCGTGCTGCGCGACCCGGCGATCCTCATGCTCGACGAAGCCACCAGCATGATCGACGCCGACAGCGAGGCGCACATCACCCAGGCCATCGCCGACTTCGCGAAGGGGCGCACCACTTTCGTCATCGCCCACCGCCTCAGCACCGTCATCAACGCCGACCGCATCGTCGTTCTCGACCGGGGCCGGCTCGTCGATGTCGGAACCCACGCCCAGCTCCTCGACCGCTGCGAGGTCTACCGGACCCTCGCCAGTCGCCAGCTCCTGCCCGCGGCGGTCTGAAAGGGCACTTTTTGCCTATCTCGGGCCCGGGCGCCCCGCGCCGGGGGCCATTCCGGGCGAACGGCATACCATCCCCGCTATGTCCCTCACGCGTGTCGCAATCGTCGGCCGACCCAACGTCGGCAAGTCGTCGCTCCTCAACCTGCTCGCCAGGCAGCGGGTGTCGATCGTCGACCCGACGCCCGGCGTCACGCGCGACCGCGTCTCGGCGCTCGTCGACATCGACCTGCGCGAGCCCGAGCGCCCGGCGCGCCTCGTCGAGTTCGTCGACACCGGCGGCTACGGCGTCTATGTCGCCGAGGGCGCCCGCTTCGACGACTCCGGGCAGGACCTGACCAAACTCACCATGCCCATCGAGATGCAGATCGCCGAGGCACTGCGCAGCGCAGACCTCGTCCTCTTCGTCATCGACGCCCAGGCCGGACCCACCGCGATCGACTACGACATCGCGCGCATGCTCCGCGAGAAGACCTTCCACCGCTCCGGCGTTCACGGCGAGGACCTCGCGAAGATGGTCCGCCCCGACCAGAAGATCGTCGTCGTCGCCAACAAGGTCGACGGCGAGGGCTGGGAGCCCCACGCCCTCGAAGCCGCCGCCCTCGGCTTCGGAGAGCCCCTGGTCATCTCGACCGCCAGCAACTATCGCCGGCGCGATTTCCTCGAGCGCCTCTACGACCTGCTGCCCCCCGAGCGCGAGGACCAGCCCGACCCAACCGAGCACGCCGACATGCGCCTCGCCATCATCGGCAAGCGCAACGCCGGCAAGTCCAGTCTCGTCAACGCCCTCGCCGGCGAGCAGCGCGTCATCGTCTCCGAGATCGCCGGCGCCACCCGCGACGCGATCGACGTCCGCTTCGAGCGCGACGGCATGACCTTCCTCGCCATCGACACCGCCGGCGTGCGCAAGCGCAAGAGTCTCGCCGATCAGGTCGAGTGGTTCGCCTACTCACGCGCCAAGGGCGCGATCGAGCGGGCCGACGTCGCGATCTTCATGATCGACGCGACCCTGCCGATCTCCAAGGTCGACAAGCAGTTGTCGCTCGAGGTGCAGCGCAACTTCAAGCCCTGCGTGATCGTCGTGAACAAGTGGGACCTCGTCGCCGGCCGACCGAACAAGCAGGGGCGCGAGATCACCACCGAGGACTACAGCGACTACATCGAGAAAGAGCTCCTCGGCCTCGCGCACTGCCCCATCATCTTCACCAGCGCCAAGGCCGCGACCGAGGCCCCCGGCAAGGGCAACGTCTGGTCCGCCGTCGAGGTCGCCTTCGAGCTCTACGAGCAGGCGAAGAAGCGCGTCACCACCGGCGAGCTCAACCGTGTCTTCCGCGAGGTCGTCGAGACCCACACGCCCCCCAGCAAGCTCGGCAAGCGCCTGAAACTGCTGTACGTCGCGCAGGTCGGGACGCTGCCCCCCACGATCGCCCTCGTCGTCAACATCCCCGAGATGATCACGGCGCAGTACGAGCGCTACCTGCTCAACCAGATCCGCGAGCGACTGCCCTTCGAAGAGGTCCCCGTCCGACTGCTCATCCGCGGCAGGCGCCGCCTCTCCCTCGCCGAACTCGCCAAGCAGCGCGCCGGCGGCCAGCGCGCCCGGATGTCCGTCGAAGAGATCGACCCCTCCGAGTTCTACGAGGTCGACCTCACCGAGGGCTACGAGGAAGAGATCGAAGCCCTCCCCGACGACGACTTCGGCGACGACGACTGATCAGGCCGCCATGCCCCCGATGTCCTCGTCGGGCCAGGCCTCGTCCTTCGCGAAGGCGCGCCCGTGGACGCGCACCACGCGGTCGAGTTGCTCGGCGAACAGGCGCCCCACGATCTCGAGCACCGGCATCGCGTCGGTCGAGAACGGGCTGAGACGGTCGCGGAACAGCACCATCACCGCCATGCACTCCTCGTCGTGCGAGCATGGGATCACCACCACCCGGCTGTCGCCGAGCCAGTGCGCGTCGTCGCCCACCGTCTTCGCCAGATCCTCCTCGCCGTCGAAGGCGAGGATCGAGTCCTCGTCCGCGAAGCGCGGCGCCAGCGTGTTGGCCAGGTGGTCGAGCAGCACGTCCGCCGCGTCGCGCGGGCGGTCATAGTTCACATACGCGCCCAGCGAGAAGTCGCCGTGGTCGCCCGGCAGGAACACCGCGGCGTTGGTCGGCCCGGTTTTGGTCAGCAGGTATTCCAGGCAGGTTCGCAGCGCGCTCTCAACATCCAGGTCCTGCCGGATCAGCGCCGCGAACTCGGCCGCGGCCTTCACATGCTGCACCTGCTCGGTGATCTGGGTGTACGCGTCCGCCAGCTCGTCGCAGAGCGAGCCGACCTGCTTGGTCACGCTGTCGCGCGCCGTGTTCAGTTCGCGACAGAGCTTCTTGAGCCCGGAGAGCTGCTCCTCGCGCTGGCGGTCGCGCCGGGCCGCGTCCACGACCGCGCGGACGCGCAGCGCGACATCCGCCGCCTGGTAGGGCTCGCTGAGCAGGTCCATCGCGCCGGCGCGCATGGCGCGCACCGCGTCGTCGACATCGGGCCGGTCGCTGAGCATCACCACGCCCGGGCCCATCGCGTCGGAGGAAAGATCGTTGGCCAGGTCGAGCGCGTCCGTCCCGTCGCCCCGGATCGTCAGGAGCGCGGCGTCGAACACGGTCTCGGCGAGTTTCGCCCGCGCGGTGCGCAGCGACGCGACGCCCTCGGTGACCATCCCGCACTCGCGCAGCGCCGCGATGACCCGCGCACGCACGCCCTTGCACGGGTGATGCACGAGCACGCGACCCTTCGCGGCGCGGTCGACGCCCTGGCCCGAGGGGGCGGGCGCTCCCTCGCCGGTGATCTCCGCTGGTGTCCGCTTGCGCGCCTTCATCGGTGGGCGTCCTTGCCTGAGTCGTTGCGAGTCGTGCTCCGCGTTCCGTTGGTCCGTCGGGCTCCGCCGACGCGTGTGCCGCCCCCGGAAGTCGCTGGCCACTCGCTATCGGCAACTCACGCCGCCGACTGATGCGAGCGCCCGGGGAAGATGCGCCCGACTTCCGCGAAGACGATCGAGGCGAGCACGCCCCCCTCGTCCCGGTTGCGAAGCAGCAGGTCCCCCCCGTTGAGCCCCAGGAGGCGCCGGGCGCGCGCCAGCCCCAGCCCTTGCTGGCGACCGGCTTTTTTCTCGGAGAAGAACGGGTCGAACGCGTGGCGCAGGGCCTTCTCGGACAGCCCCGGCCCGTCGTCGGCGACCGTGATCACCAGGCGCCCGTCCGGCGCCTCGGCCGCCGCCCGGACGATGACCGTCGAACACCCCTCGGCCTCCATCGCGTTCGCCACCAGTTCGGAGACCGCTTCGGTCAGCTGGACCCCGTCCAGCACGGGCATGCCCGGCAGGTGCTCCACCAGCACGCGCACCTCGGGCTTCGCGCCGCCCGGGGTCTTCGCCTTCTCGGCGCCAAGGCGCGTCGCGCGGTCCAGCGCCTCGCGCAGCGCCACCGGGCCCAGGCGCGGCTTGGGCGGGTCGGCGTACAGACGCAGACTCGTCACCAGATCGCTCAGCTTCTGCGCGGCGGCGTCGATCGCCTCCGCCGTCGCCCGGTCGCGCGGCTCGCGCGCCGACTGCGCCAACTGCTGCGCGCGCCCCGAGATCACCGTCAGCGGGTTGTTCATCTCGTGGGCGGCGCCGGCGGCGACCTCCGCCAGACGCACCAGCGATTCCGCTTCGACGATCTTCGCCTGCGCCTCCGCCAGGCGCCTGCTTGCGTCCACCACGCGCTCGTGCAGCCCCGTCGCGTCGGCGCGGTCCGCCTCGGCGTCGAGCAGCCCGGCCCACCACGCCGCCAGCCCGTCGAGCGCGGCGCGCGGCGTCGGCTCGCCCGCCGGGTCGGCGCCGGGCGTGTAGACGACCATCCCCACGGTGCGCCGCCCGTGCAGCGCGATCACCCGCGCCGACGCCGGGTCGTCGAGCGCGCCCGTCGCCCAGGCGCACGCGTCGCAGGTCAGCGCCGGCGAGTCCGCGCGGACCGCGTGCAGCGCGCGATCGATGTCGTGCGGAACGCCGGGGTCGACCTCGAGCACGCGACCGGCGGGCGACATCGCGACGCAGTGCCGCGCACCCAGCCAGACCGTCGCGCCCGGCTCGCAGACCGATTTATCGCGGCAGAACACGACGCAGGCGTCGCCCGCGCCGAGCGCAACCGCGGCGCTGCGCGCGATCGCGCCCGCCAGCGACTCGCCACGGAGTTCTTCCGCAGGGGCCGCGTGCAGCGCGGCGATCGACTGCATGGCACGAGCCATCGCCTCTGCGCCGCCGGCTCTCGCGACCGCGCCGGCCCTCGCCCGGTCGAGCGCCGCGTTGGCGCGCGACAGCGATTCCAGCAGCAGCCGCTCGGTGGGTGTCTCGTCCAGACCAAGGATCGCGACGCGGTCCGCGACCCGCTCGTGCACGCGCGACAGCACACGCTCCAGCGCCGCCGGCGCGACGCCGATCGGGGCGCACACGCCCGCCGGATCGGGAGGCGGCGCGTAGTCGGCGCTCCACCCGATGTGCAGACGCTTCGCCACGCTGATCGCGCCGTCCACGAGCCCGATCACCCCTCGGTGCGCCGTCTCGACCGCGCCCTCGGGCGGGAGCCCGTGCAGCCACATCACGTCCTGCAGGATCTGCGGCAGGCCCCAGCGCTCGGCCAGACGCTTCCCCGCGGTGTGGTGGTCGAACCCGATCACGCTGCGCGACGCCTCGGCGACCGTGATCCGCTTGCGCTCCGCCAGGTCGACGACGCGCGTCAGCGTCTTGGGGATCACCATGTCCAGCGCGATCAGCCCCACCCCGTGCAGCAGGCCGCAGGTGAACGCCTCCGCCGGCCTTGGCGAACCCGGGCGGCGCGCCTCGCCGGCGAGCAGCTCCGCGGCGCACGCGACACCGACGCAGAACCGCCAGAACGCGGCGCGATCGAACGCCGGTTTCTCTCCCGGCTCGTGGGGCTCGGGCGTCTTACGCGTGTTGAGCAGGTCGAAGACCTCGACCCCCAGCGTCGCGGCACGAACCGTTTCGAAGCCAAGCAGCACGACGGCGCGCTCGACCGAGACGATCTGGTTCGACAACCCCCGGTCGGCGCGACGGCACAGCGCCAGCAGGCGCGCCGTCAGCGACGGGTCGCTCTCGATGATCTGCGCGATCTGGCGCATGTCCGCGTCGGCGGCGGTCGAGATCGCGATGACGCGCTGCGCGACCGACGACAGCGTGGGCAGCGAGTCGATCCGCTCGAGCACCTTCTCGAGCTGACGCGAGAGATCACCGTTGGCGCCGTGAGAGCCCCGCGGCGCCCCCCCGGGGTGCCGCGTGTCTGCCGCGTGTTCTCGCGAGTGCTGCGCCAAGCCCGCGTCCTCGTCTGGATTGGTGAGGTCCGACCGCCCGCTCAGAGCTTGAGCAGGCCGTTCACCCGGTTCACGAACTGCTGGATGTTGAACGGCTTCTTGATGAACTCGTCGGCGCCGGCGTCGAGGAGTTTGTCGACCTCGTCGCGATTGACCACGCCCGAGATGCAGATGATGCGCGTGCTGTTGAGCGCGTCGTGCTCGCGGATGCGTCGGCAGACGATGTCGCCGTTGATGTCCGGCAGCATAAAGTCGAGGATGACAAGATCGGGACGGAACGCCTCGGTGAGCATGCCGGCGTCGTAGCCGGTGGACGCGGTGCGCACCTCGAACCGCGCGTCGCGCGACAGCGTCTCGGCGAGCAACTCGAGGATCTGCGGGTCGTCGTCGACGATGAGAACGCGCCGGCGCTCGCCGCCCAGGCGGTCGAGGGGGATGTCGTTCTCTTTCATGAACCGGATGAGTTCGGCGCGCGGGATGCGCCGGAACTTCGAGCCCGGCACGCGAAAGCCGGTGAGGCGCCCGCTGTCGAAGCAGCGGATGATGGTCTGCTGGCTGACATTGCAGACGCGCGCCGCTTCGCCGGTGGTGAAGACCTGCTTGCCGCGCAGGTCCTCGTCGGACGCGTGCCCCCCGTTGCCGCCCTGGCTGCCGTTGTTGCGTGCACTGGTCGTCATGCCGTCGCCTCCGAGCGCGCCGCCGCGACATCCGCGAGCGTGCGTCGCTGCTGGGATCGGGCCTGATCTTGCCCCGCTTGACCAGTTTCACTGGGGAAGGGGCGCAACCCTCTCCGAACACGCGGGCTGTCGACCGAGAAACACCCGGGCCCCCGACGGTCGCGAGGGCGTGCGTCCGCGAACGCGCGCCCCGGCGCGGCTCAGCGCAGCGTCCGCAAACCAGACATCGCCGGGGGCTCCACCTCGACCAGGGAGGGCAGCAGGAACCACTCGTTCCCGTCGCGGAACGCCTCGCCGCTGACGAGCAGACGCGCCCCGTCGCCGCGCGACGCCCACACGCCCTCCAGCGCGCCCAGCAGGCGACAGGGCAGGAACACCATCCGCGTCGAAGGCAGCGCCTCGTCGCGCGTCGGCGACGCCGAGCCCGCCTCGAACAGCGCCGCGAGACGCCCGTCCGAACCCCGCGACAGGCGCGCCGAGCGCGCCAGCACCAGACGCACGCCCGCCTCCTCCGACGGCGCGTACCCCAGCAGCGTCTCGTCCAGCCCCTCGCGATCCGCCTCGCTCGCGCGCTCCAGACGCTCGATCAGCGCGCGCACGCTCGGGTCGCGCTCCTCGTCGCGCTCCGGCTCGCGCTCGGGCGCGCGAGCCGGTTTCGTCTCGCGCTCCTCGTCGATGTTCTCGGGCCCCCACGCGAACTCGTCGTCCTCATCCTCAAAGAGTTCGGCCCGATCCTCCGGCGCCGCCGGCGGCGAGACGACTGTCGCGAACGTGGGCAGCAGGAACACCCGCCCGCGGTCGGTCAGCACGCGCCCGCTGAGACGGAAGGTCGCCGGCTCGAGCCCCTCCGACTCGCGCGCGACCACCTCGGCGCGCAGGCGCTCCGACGCAGGGCCGGGCAGCAGGCGCAGCAGGACGCGATCGTCGTCTCCGGAGGGCGCCACCGGGTCGGCGGCGAAGATCCACCCGGCCGAAGTGTTCGCGACACGCCCTCGCACATCGATGACCGTCGCGCCCTCGCGCAGCAGCCCGGGGCGGATGTTGCCCAGCGGGTCGCGCGCGATGCCGGCGAACTGCTCGGCGCCCGGGCCCGCCTGGCGGACCTCGGTCTCGGCGCTGGGGCGCGCCGGCGCGAACTCCCTCGCCGCACGCTCCAGACGCCGGATGCGCGCCTCGACGGAATCATCCGGCTCGACCGGCTGCGCCGCCGCCCACGCCGGCTGAACGCCGCCGACGAGGGCCAGCAGAACCACGGTTCGGAGGGCGGCGCAACGCGTCATGCCCGCACGATATCAGCCCGCCCCGCCCGCCGCCCGGCGTCGCGGCTACCATTCGGCCCGTCGGAGAGGCCCAGCCCCCCGACGACATCCCGGCCGCGTGCCCGAGTGGTCTAAGGGGACGGATTGCAAATCCGTTATCCGTGGGTTCGAATCCCACCGCGGCCTTTGCGAGTGAACCGCCGGGGCCATGCGCCCCGGCGTCAACCGAAAGACGCGAGACGGGGTCCGGCCAGAACGCCAAAGGCGCTCAATCGTCGCAGCCCGCGGCGAGCAGGGCCCGGTTCACATTCCCGAGCAGATCCGACAACCCGTTCTCCCGAGCGAGCTCGGCAGCGCGACGGAGGTCGGAACAGCCGTTCGCTTTCTCACCGTTAGTGCAGAGGATGCGTCCGCGCAAAAAGTGAGACCTCGTGACCAACTCCGCGGGCGCGCCTGGGAGTTCGATGGCGCGTGTGTAGTCGGCGACGGCCTCGTCGTCGCGTCCCTGCCGTCCGCGCACGACGCCGCGGTTGTAGAGGGCCCTGGCGACCATCTCCACGGGCGCATCGGGGAGTTCGATGGCGCGTGTGTAGTCGGTGATGGCTTCGTCGAGTCGGCCCTGCTGGCGGTGTATGACGCCGCGGTTGTAGTGGGCCGTGGCGACCTGCTCCGCGGGCGCGCCTGGGAGTTCGATGGCGCGTGTGTAGTCGGCGATCTCCTGCTCGACGCGTCCCTGCCGGCCGTGAGCTGCGCCGCGGTTGACGAGTGCCGTGGCGACTTGCGCCGCGGGCGCGCCGGGGAGTTCGATGGCGCGTGTGTAGTCGGCGACGGCTTCGTCGTCGCGTCCCTGCAGCCCGTGCGCGACGCCGCGGCCGAAGAGGGCCTTGGCGACCTGCTCCGCGGGCGCGCCGGGGAGTTCGATGGCGCGTGTGCAGTCGGCGACGGCGTCGTTGATTCGTCCCTGCCGGCCGTGCAAGACGCCGCGGTTGAAGAGGGCCTTGGCGACCATCCCTGTGGGCGCGCCGGGGAGTTCGATGACGCGTGTGTAGTCGGCGATTTCCTGCTCGACGCGTCCCTGCCGGCCGTGAGCTGCGCCGCGGTTGGAGAGGGCCCTGGCGACCTGCTCCGCGTGCGCGCCGGGGAGTTCGATGGCTCGTGTGTAGTCGGCGATGGCCTCGTCGACGCGTCCCTGGCTGCCGTGTGCGAAGCCGCGGTTGGAGAGGGCCGTGGCGACCTGCTCCGCCGGCGCGCCGGGGAGTTCGATGGCGCGTGTGTAGTCGGCGATTTCCTGCTCGACGCGTCCCTGGCTGCCGTGTGCGAAGCCGCGGTTGGAGAGGGCCCTGGCGACCTGCTCCGCGGGCGCGCCGGGGAGTTCGATGGCTCGCGTGTAGTCGGCGATCTCCTGCTCGACGCGTCCCTGCCGTCCGTGCGCGACGCCGCGGCCGACGAGGGCCCCGGCGACCTGCTCCGCGGGTGCGCCGGGGAGTTCGATGGCTCGTGTGTAGTCGGCGATTTCCTGCTCGACGCGTTTCTGGCTGCCGTGCGTGATGGCACGGTTGTAGAGGGCCCTGGCGACCTGCTCAGCGGGGGCGCCGGGGAGTTCGATGGCGCGTGTGTAATCGGCGATGGCCTCGTCGACGCGTCCCTGCCGTCCGTGCATGAAGCCGCGGTTGTAGAGGGCCCTGGCGACCTGCTCCGCCGGCGCGCCGGGGAGTTCGATGGCGCGTGTGTAGTCGGCGATCTCCTGCTCGACGCGTCCGTGCTGTCCGTGCACGACGCCGCGGTTGGAGAGGGCCCTGGCGACCTGTTCGGCGGGCGCGCCGGGGAGTTCGATGGCCTCGGTATAGAGGGCAATCGCACGATCACGCGTCGCGTGGATATTGCCGCTCGTAGTCCGCGCGAGTGCGTTCGCGAGCATGATCGCGCGATCCGGGGTGCGCATCATCGCGTATGCCCGCTCGAATCGCTCCGCCGCCTCGCCGTACCGCTCCTGAAAGTAGAAAGTCTCGCCCAGCGCGGTGTAGTACTGCGCCGTACCCTCCGCCGCCTCTTCCGCATTCCGCTCGAACTTCGCGAGCTCCTCTCTCGCGCGGGCATGCTCCCCCAGAACGATGAGCGCCTGCGCCCGCGTGACGGCGTTCGTGGACTCCCGGGCTCTTCTCGCTAGGGCGATCTCCTCTTCCGTGAAGCCGAGCTGGTTGGCCGCATGATCCGTGCTGGCGGCGCTCAGATGGCTACGATTGATGAGAATCGCTGCGAGCTGTGCGGGGATATTACTCAGAAGTCGGTCCACCTTCGATTCAACACGATCCAGTGTCTCTCCCTGCGTGCGGCTGGAATCCAGGAGCAGCTTCAGACGGGCGTCGATCTCAATGAGGCCAGTGGTGATAACCCTCAACTCCGCTTTCCGTTCGGAGTTCGCCTCGACGATGCCGGCTATCAGCCCGTTGACGATCTCGTTGAGGTTATCGATCTGGCGTCGTGTTCGATCGTCTGCGCCCGCGCCGTTCCGCGCCAGCGACAGGACTTCCCCCAGCATGCGAAGGTGCACCGCCGCGAACGCCTGCCCTTTCGTCGCGAAGTCGTGCTTCAGGTCGTCAAAGAACCGACGCGCGAAGCCGTCATGGCACGCGTCGATCGCCAGTGTGGCCCCTCGAGACGGCTCCTGCGTACCGTCGCCCAGCCCCAGCGCGCTCGCGGCGTCCTTGCCGCACTCCGCGGCCATCGCGCGGATCACCCCGAGCCACATCTCGCGATCGCCGTACCGGCCCAGCGCCGGGTTCTCCGGGTCGGCCACGACGACATTGGCGATGCGTTCTTCGAGGAGCGGCTCGATCCCCTGCGGCGAGCGGTCCACGATCGCGAGCCACGCGCCCTCGGCGCCCTTCGCGACCGCGCGCAGGGCGGCTCGCTCGCGCTCCTGCAGCGACTCGTCGTTGGCGATCTTCTCGAGCAGCGTCGCGATCGAGCCAGCGACCGCCTTCGCCAGATCGTGGTTGAAGATGCGGTCGCGCTCGGCGTCGGCGTCGTCCATGCCGCGCTGCAGACGGTTCGCGAGCAGATCGCCCCAGACCGTGGACGCGAAGCCGAGGAGCCCCGCGCCGACCGAGAGCGCCGGCGCCCCGAGCCCGCCCGCGGACTGCGCGGCCCCCGAGACCACAACGGTCGCGATGGGCAGCGAGAGGCCCGCGGCCATCCCGAGGCATTTCCGAATCGCCGGGTTGCTCTCAAGCATCGCCGCACCTGTCCTCGACGCCGCCCCCAACGCGCCCGCCGTCCGTGGCTCCAGCGGTGGGGCCCCGCCGGAAGGAAGAAGGTACAGCCGGGCACGGAGTCTGAAAACCCCTTTGTGTCAACTTTGCCAAACCTCGCGCGGAGGCAACACGCCCCGCCCTTGAGCGGCGGTGTTCCCGGCGTCTCGGACTCATTCCGGCCCGCGAGCGTCCAGAGATGGCCCCCGGCGACTCCGGAGGCGCGCCGACAGGTCCATCGGAATGAATGGCGCCGTGCGAGGGGCGCCCTCTGGTACACTCGTCGTCCGGACAGAACGATCGGCACGGCGATGAGCGAACGCGACGACATCACGCAGATGCTCAACGAGGGCCCGCTGGCCTCCGAGCGACTGTTCCCGCTTCTCTACAACGAGCTGCGCGCGCTCGCCGCGTCTCGCCTTCGCCGGCTGCCGCCGGGCGCGACGCTCCAGCCGACGATGCTCGTGCATGAGGCGTATGTCAAGCTGGTGCGCGACGAGAACATGACATGGGAGGGGCGCGCCCATTTCTTCGGGGCCGCTGCCAGCGCGATGCGCGACATCCTCGTCGATCGCGCGAGACGGCGCGCCTCGCGCAAGCACGGGGGCGGGCGCGACCGGCTCCCGCTCGATTCGCGTGTGCTGGGGATCGAGGTGGGCGGGGGCGCTTCCGACGAGGATCTCCTCGCGCTCGACGAGGCGCTCACGCGCCTGGGCGCCCTCGACGAGCGCCAGGCCCGCGTCGTGACCCTCATGTACTACGCCGGGCTGACCCACCAGCAGATCGCGGAGATGCTCCAGGTCTCCGTGCGCACCATCGAACGCGACTGGCGCTTCGCGCGCGCCTGGCTCGCCAACGAGATCAAGCGGGGCGACGACGAGCCATGAACCCCGAGAGACACCTCGGCCTCCGTCAGCTCTTCGACGCCATTGCCGATCTCTCGCCCGAGGAACGCGAGCGCGAAGCGCTGCGGCTGTGCCCCGACGACGAGCCGCTCCGGCGCGACGCGCTCGCGCTCTGCGCACAGGCCGATCTTGCCCACGACCCCCTCCTCGACGCCCCGCCCCCGGGTCTCGAAGACCTTCTCGACAGCGAGAGGCCCGGCGAGTTCATCGGCCCCTACCGGCTCGTGCGCGAAGCGGGTGAGGGCGGTTTCGGCATCGTCTTCGAGGCCGAGCAGTCAGAGCCCATCCGGCGCCGGGTGGCCCTCAAACTCGTCAAGCCGGGCATGGACACGAGGCAGGTCCTCGCACGCTTCAACGCCGAACGCCAGACGCTCGCGCGGCTCGACCACCCCGGCATCGCGCGCGTGCTCGACGCCGGCACGACCCCGCGCGGGCGCCCGTACTTCCTGATGGACTTCATCGACGGGAGGCCCATCACCGACTTCAGCGACGCACGCAAGGCGTCTATCCCCGAACGCATCGCCCTCTTCCTGCAGGTCTGCGCCGCGATCGAGCACGCCCACCAGCGAGGCGTGATCCACCGCGATCTCAAACCAAGCAACATCCTCGTCGTCGACACCGGCGAGGGCCCGTCGGTGCGCGTGATCGACTTCGGCATCGCGAGGGCCCTCGACGCCGGGTCCGAGGCGCGCTTCACCGCGTCTGGACAGTTCGTCGGGACACCGGCGTACATGAGCCCCGAGCAGCGCGCCGGCGACGCGAACGCGATCGACACCCGCGCCGATGTCTACGCGCTGGGCGTCACGCTGTACGAACTCCTCACGGGCGATCGGCCCTTCGATCCCGACCCGCAGCGACCGGCGATGGGCGTCGCCCCCGACAAACCCAGCACGCGCTTCACCAAGCCGGGCGACGACTCGACGGTCGCGGCCGCGGCGCGCGGCGCCGAGGCGCGCGAGATCGCGCGCATGCTGCGTGGCGAGCTCGACTGGATCGTTCTGCGCGCGATCGAGCACGACCCGGCCCGTCGGTACCCCTCGGTCGGCGACCTCGCCGCCGATCTGCGCCGCTATCTCAACGACGAGCCGGTGCTGGCGCGCCCGCCCGGCCGCTTGTATGTCGCGCGGAAGTTCGTCGCTCGAAACCGCGCCCTGGCCTCTGCGCTGGCGATATCGCTGGTCGTGCTGGTCGGCGCCGTCATCGTCTCGGCCTCGTTCGCGCTGTCCGAGGCCCGCCAGCGCCGGACCGCGCAGGCGGCGCTCGAGACCGCCGAGCGCGAACGCCGGGCCGCGATCGCCACCAGCCAGTTCATGACCGATGGCCTCATCGCGGCGGCGCTGCCAACCCAGCTCGGGCGCGATGTCAAGATGCGCGACGCCGCCCGATTCGCGGCGGAGCGGCTCCAGGAATCGAACGCCCTCGCCGACGCGCCCGAGATCGACGCGACGGTCCGGCTGTCCATCGCCGCGACGCTGACCCAACTCGGCGAGGGTGAAACAGCGATCGCGCTCGCCAGCGCGGCGCACGGCACGCGCACCACACTCTTCGGAGAACGCGACCCGCGCACCGTCGAGGCGCTCATCGCGGCCGGGCACGCCTACGCGTCCATACGCCGGCATCCCGAGGCCCTCGAACGCTACGAGAAAGCGCACGAGATTCTCGAATCACTCTACGGAGCGCGCGATGTCCGAACGCTGCGCGTGCTTCAGCGCATCGGCTCACAGCATCTCGACATGGCGGAGGACGGCCCCGCCGAAGACGCGCTCCGGCGCGCCGTCGAGGGGTTCGAGCGCATCAGGCGCGAGCACCCCAAAGACCTTTACCACGCCCGGCGAGCTCTGTACTCACTCCTGAGCAACATGGATCGAAACGACGAAGCGCGTCCGATCATGCTCCAGACCTTCGAGCAGGTCGAGTCGCTCTTTGGCCCTGATTCACTCGAGATGGCGATCGCCGAGATGTCCCGGGGCGACTTCGCGAGCGAAGAGGGACGCCCCGACGAGGCGATCGCCCACTACACCCGGGCCATCGAGATCCGCACCCGGCTCCTCGGGCCCGACCACGGCGTGCTGACCCAGTCGTACAGCCTCCGCTCGTATGTCAAGTTCCAGCACGAGCGGCTCGAGAGCGCGTATCAGGACGCGCGCGAAGCCGCACGCATCGCCGCGCTCGCCTACGGCGAGGACACGTTCGAAGCGGTGCTCACCTACAACAACGTCCTCTATATGGGCATGAGCGTCGGCGCGTTCGAGGAAAGCGAACCGTACGGACTCAAGGCCTACCGGAACGCGTCCAACACCCGCGTCCCACCAGGAGCCATCGCCGTCAATCTCGTGACGTTCTACGAGAATTGGGAGAAGACCGACCCCGGCAAAGGGCACGGCGCGAAGGCCGACGCCTACCGGACCCCGGCTTCCCCGTAGGGCTGGACGATTCAGGCGTTTCCGAATCACGGCGGTCGGGTCCGCCGAGCCATCGCCCGAGGCGCCGCGCAAAACGCGGAACGCGAGCGGTCGTCGGGCTGTGTCCCAGCGTCGTGCGGAGATCGCGATGCGACCCGTCCGTTCGGCCAGCACTTTGGCCGAGCTACCAGCCCCCTGCCTGCACGACGCGAGTGTCCCGCCGGGGTCGCGGCGGTTGGCGTGAGGGCGCGATACTTGCCGTGCTTGCGATCCCGAGAAAGCGCCGCCCGCTCTGTCGGGTGACCCGCCCCTTTCTCGGAAGACCACTCGAGCGGGTCCGGTCGCGGAGCGTTTGCCGCGCACCCGGGCTCCTCGCTCGCAAGGAGCAGGTCATGGCAACCTTCAAGGCCAGAAGCGTCATCGTGGCGTCAGCAGTCGCAGCCCTTGTACTGGGCGCAAGGTCGCCTTCCTCGGCGTCTCCGTGCATCGAGCCGATCGATCTCGGAGGGCTTTTCGAGTGGGGACAGGTCGCTCCGACGGCGCAATCAAACCTTCTCCCGTTCAGGATGGCCTTCGACGCCGCGACCGGGGAGACACACGCCTTCGGGATGATCGATGTCGACGGCCAGAGCGCCGTCGGCGCGTGGAGGTGGGACGGGTTCGAGTGGAGCGCCAGAGACACCAGCCCGCTTGTCGCCCAGTTTCAAAGCCCTCCCACCGCCAACATCAGCGGCCTCGCGATCGATCCTGCAACGCGCGTCGCGGCGCTCCTCGTGCGGACCGTCAACGGGCTCGAGTTCGCGTACGCGTTCAACATCGACGACTTCAGCGCCCCGCTCATCCCGCTCGGGCTTATCTTCGACCCGGCAGCGGCCGCCAGGTCCAGATATGTCGCGTTCGCGAGCGACGAAGGCGCCTTCTACTTCTTCAATCAGACCTCCGGCGTCATCCGCTTTGACCCGCAAACCGGCGTTCTCACGCCAGTCCTCGCGACCGACGGTCTGCTGCCACCCAGCCTGGAGTCCGAATGCGTCTACGATCGCGACGAACGCCGGGTGGTGATCGTGGAGAGCATCGCGAACCCGCCGCGCACATTCATCTACTCGCTCGACTCGAACACGCTCGTGGAGACGACGAACCCTGCGACCGCGCCGCCGCCCGGCGGCACTCTCGCCCACCGGCTCGTCGCGAACCAATCAACAGGCGGGGTGTTCCTCGTCGTCTTCCGGCTCGCCGCGTCTGCGCCACTGCCGACCGACGCGCTCTACAGGCTCAGCGGCGACGCAAATTGGTCGATTCTCGATACATTCACGCTCTCGGGCTCGGCGCTCTTCGTCGGTGCACCTGCGGCGTCGTTTGATGAACGAGCCGGTCAGATTATCCTCGCCGGGGGATGGTCGGCATCCGGCCCAAACTTCTTCCCGGATTTCCGCAACCAGGCCATTCTTTTCGAAGCCCCGCAGTTCGCCGCGCCGCCCGCGTCGGTCTCCGTCGCGGAAGGGCAGCCCGCGACGCTCGTGGCACTCCCGAGCGCGAACTCGCTCTATGCGTCAGTCGTGTGGCGCAAGAACGGCCATGTTCTGACCACGACCGGGATCCCCCTCCTCACGATCCCGAGCGTCAGCGCCAGCGACGCGGGCGTCTATTCCGCCGAGATGGTGGGGCTCTGCGGCAGCAGCGTGAGCCAGGACTTCACGCTTACCGTGATCTGCCCGGGAGACACCGACGCCAACGGCGTGATCAACTTCAGCGACCTTAACTCCGTGCTGACGAGGTTCGGTCAGACCTGCCACTGACAGTCATCACCGCACTCACCACCTCGCTCGCGCCGCGCTCCCCTCGCTGAGGGAGCGCGGCGCCGGCGTTCGCCTCGCGGAGAGACCCGCGTCGCCGATGATCGACGCGAAAACGCCCGGCCCCTCTCGAGGCCGGGCGGTGCGTGGGAACAGGGCCCTCCGGATGGTGGATCGTGGCGCTTACGCGGTCGCGTCGCGCATGTCGCGGATGCGGTCGTGCGCGGCCTTCACCGACGCGTACTGGCGGTGGAGCACATCGCTCACGGGGTTGCCGGGGTTGTCCTTGAGGACCTCCTCGTAGCGGGCCTTGATGGCGTCCTCGCCGCGCTCGGCTTCGGAGAGCACGGCGTGCGCGTTGTCGTCCTTGATGGACCCTCGCACATTGAGCCACCAGCGATGGACGGCGGCCTTGGCGCTGCCGTCGTCCTTGGGCTTCTCGCCGCTGCTCGCGACGAATCGTTTCAGCTCGACCGCGAAGCCGGCGCGCTGTGCGCCGACATCTCGGAAGAGTGCGTTGAGCCGGGGCTCGTTGATGGTCGACGCGGCCTGCTCGAAGCCCTTGGCGCTGTCGATATTGATCTCGATCAGGTTCTGCAGGCCCTTGATCGTCTTGTCGTGCATGTTCTGGATGGTTTCCATCGATAGCTCCTTGGACGGCGGTTGAACAAATCAGGTGGGAGAAGAGGAGCACAGTCGCGACAAGCGGCTGCGCTCCCCGAGTGATGGGTTTCGTCAGTCGATCGCGTCGCTGGCCTTGTCGATCGCGTCGTCGGCGGCGTCCGCCGCGCGGTCTACGGCTTCGCTGGCGTTGTCGGGCGCGTCGTCGCATCCGACCAGCGCCCCCGCGCCGGCGAGCAGACTCGCGATGAACACGGCGCGGGTCGCACGGGAGAGGTCCTGGGTGGTGAGGCGCATGGGCGGGTCTCCAAGAGAAAGTGCTTGCGGGAATGGGCGCGCCGGCGGGTGTCGCCGGCGCGCCCGACTCGAGGGAAGCCGAGTGTGGCTCCGATTGGTCAGTTGCCCGGGCGGTTGGGGTCGGTCGGGCGCTGCTGGCCGGGGGTCTTGTCGGGGCGCGCGCCCGGGGTGGAGCGCCGGTCCGCGTCGTCGCGGCTCTTGTCCGACCACTCGACGCCGTAGTTGCGATAGATGGCGCTCAGGCGATCGGTGTTCGCGATGGTCGACAGATCGCGAGGCGTCTCGGTCGCGTTGAGGATCTGGTCGCGAGTCGCGTTGAGATCGACTCGCTCGTCGAGAGTGTTCCAGCGCGCGGCGGTGATGGGGGCGAGCCGCTTGACGTCGCCGATGCCGAGGAAGTTCTGGTTCGGGTCGATCGAGATCAGCACGGCGCGCCGGCTGGGGATGTCGACGATGATCTCGTGGACCTTCCCGCACTCGTTCGCGGCGCACATGATGTCCGCGCCCTGAACGGTGCTGGCGAGCACCACCGAGCGGTCGTAGTCGGCGCTCTCGCCGCTGGGGGCCATACCGGGGGCAGTACCGGGGGCAGTGCCGGGGCGCTGGGTCGGAGCGCGGTCGCGCCTGTTGTTGGGATCATTGAGGATTGTGTCGGGGTCGAACTCGGGAAGGCGCTTGAGGTCGTCGGCGTTCGTCGAGAGGACGAAACGCTCGTTCTCGGCGTTCCACGTGAGCTGGCTGAACGGGACGGCGACGGTCTTGCCACCGACACCCAGGATGGCGCCGGTCTTGACCACGGCGCGATCGATCTTGCCCTCGGCGCCCATAAGCACGAGGTCATCGATGGAGCCGATCGTGTCGCCGCGGGTGTTGTAGATGTTCGATCCCTTCAGCGTGGTGAAGGTTTCGAGCTTCATACGCTTCTGTTCAGCGCGGTCGCGGTCCTGGGTGTTCCAGTCGCGCGAGCCGGGCTGCGCCGGCTGGTCGGGGCGCACGGGCTGCGTCTGCTGCGCGATGGCGAGGGAGGCGCTGGCGCCGGCGAGGCCGACGATCAGGGCGCTGGCTGTCATGGTGTTTCTGAGATTCATGCTGGTAATTCCTTACAGGGTGATCTCGGCGTGCCCACGAGGGCTGCCGCGTGCGTGCTTGTCAGGAAGACTTTCCGCCACGCGGCTGAGACCGGTGTAAGGCCCGGGTGAATCGGCGCTCATTCTGCGATTCATACGATCAGCGTGCATTCCATGCCCGACCACGCTACGAATACTGGTCGGCATGAGCCCCTCCGGCGGGGGGCACACGACCGGAATCACCGGAGAGAGAGAGGCCAGCGTGCGCATCCTGATCATCGAAGACAACCCGAAGATGGCGACCGCTCTGCAGAAGGGTCTCCAGGAAAGCGGTTACGCCGCCGATGTCAGCCACACCGGTTTCGAGGGCGAGGATCTCGCCGCGGTAGAGCCGTACGACCTGATCCTGCTCGACCTCATGCTGCCCGACCGCGACGGCGTCGAGGTGTGCAGGAACCTGCGCCGGCGTTGCGTCGACACGCCGATCGTCATGCTCACGGCGCTGTCGTCGACGGACGACAAGATCGAGGGCCTCGACGCCGGAGCCGATGATTACATCACCAAGCCGTTCGAGTTCGAGGAGCTGCTCGCTCGCATCCGCGCCATGCTCCGCCGGGGCGAGGCGAGCGAGGGGCGCATCCTCACCTGCGACACGCTCGAGCTCGACCTGTACACACGCGTCGCGAAGCGAGGCGAAGCGTCAATCGAGCTCTCAAACCGCGAGTTCGCGCTGCTCGAATACCTCATGCGCAACCCCAACCGCGTGCTCTCGCGCACGCAGCTGGGCGAGAAGGTCTGGGATATGAACTTCGAGCCCACCAGCAACGTGATCGATGTCTATATCTCCGCTCTTCGCAAGAAGGTCGACCGGGGGCACGACAGGGAGCTGATCCACACCGTCAAGGGCGCCGGCTACCGCTTCGGCGTCATGGACTGACGGGCCTCGGCGCGGGACCAGACGCATGCCACACCGACTCGCACAGAGCATTCGCACGCTCACGCCCACGCTGCGGCTCCGGCTGACGCTGTGGGTGCTGCTCATCTTCGCCGTGATCCAGCTCACGCTGGGCCTGGTGTTCATGCTCTACCAGCGAGCGTCGATCAACCGCCTCTTCGACGATCGGCTGCGTCTGCACTCCAACCTCGTGCGCGCCGACGTGGCGGCGTCGCTCGCCGACATGAACGACATGCAGCTCCGCGCGATCATGCGGCGAAGGATGGGCCCCACCCTCCACGAGGACATCACGCTGGGGGTGTACAACGCGCAGGGCGATCTGCTCGCGAACTCTGGCTCGTCGCCGGTTGTGCCGCCTCCCGGCGCTGTCCGGCGCACCCTGGACGACTCCCGCCCACGCGTCGTCCGATTCCCGCTCCGGCTGCCCGATCGAGCTGGCGCTCGCGATGAGATCATGGTCCGGGCGAAGCTCATCCCGATCGAATCGCACGAGGGCGTCCCGCACGTCCTGCTCTGCGCCATCGACGACTCGCACGCGTCGGCCATGCTCGGGTTGTCCTTCCAGGTCCTGGCGGTGACGCTGCCGATCGGGCTTCTGTCGGCGCTGGTCAGCGGGTGGTTCGTCGCAGGCATCGCGACCGCTCCGCTGCACGAGCTCGGGCGCATCGCGCGCCGTCTTTCGCCCGAATCGATCGGCAGGCGTGTCGGGCTCGAATCCAACTCGCCCGAGGTCGCAGCCCTGCAGGCCGAGCTCGAGAACGCCCGACAGAGAATCGAGAAGGGGTTTCTCGCGCAGGCGCGCGTGATGTCCAATGTCTCGCACGAGCTCAAGACGCCCATCGCGGTGATCCTCACCGAGCTCCAGACGCTCAAGCCCGAGGGCGTCCCACCCGAGGTCGGCGCGTTCCTGCGCAGCGTCGAGGAGGAGCTGAAGCGCCTCGGCCGGCTCATCGACAGCTTTCTCCTGCTCACGCGCGTCCGCGAGGGGAAGTCTTCCACGCGCCTGGAGCGCATCACCGTCAACGATCTGGTGCTCGACTCCGCCTCGCAGTGCGCCTCGATGGCGCGGCAGCACAACGTCACGATCGATCCGTGCCTGCTCGACCAGGACGACACGCTCGACGCCGCCGTGCTCGGCGAGCCCGAGCTGCTGCGCACGATGCTCAACAACCTCGTGCGCAACGCGATCCGGTTCAGCCCCGAGCGCGGCGTCGTGCACATCGAGCCGCGCGTCGACAACGGCTCCGCGACGATCACCGTGCGCGATCACGGGACCGGGATCCCCTGCGAGCTCATCGATCACATCTTCGACCGCTTCGCGCAGGCCAAGTCCGAGGTCCGGCGGGGGCGGGGCCACGGCCTCGGGCTCGAGATCGCCCAGGGCATCGCCGAGCTTCACGGGGGCCTCATCACCGTCCGCAACCTCGATGAGGGGGGCTGCGCGTTCACCATCGCACTCCCTCGCGAGGGGAACGACCGGGGCACCCCAATCGACCCGTCCATCGAGCGTGAGCCCGACCCCGGGCGTCCCTTCGTGGGGCGCTGAGTCTCCCGGGCGCCGATTTCGGGAAGGTCCGAGAATCGGCCGGGAGCGCGCCGAGAGTGCGCGCCGGGGTCAAGATGAGGGCGCTTTCACCCGCAACTCACCCGTAGTTGACCCCTTCGTTCGATGATGTCGATAGGAAGGGTTCTCGACTTCGTTCCGTCACCTCCCGGCCACGCTTACCCGGTCACTTTGCTCATGGTCCTCCTCACGCTCGTCACGCTCCTCGCCGCGGTCCTTTCAGGCCTGGTGGTCTTTGTGCCGGGCCTGCGGATCGGGGGGGTGCTTGTCGACGTGGTGTTTCTCGGGTGCGTCAGCGCCTTTCTGATCTGTCTGACGCTGCTCATCCGGCGGATGATCCGCGCCAGCATGGCCGCCCACCTCGCGCGATTCGAGGAGGAGCAGATCCGCGCCGCCCGCGCGGGTCTGGAAGAGGACGGGGGGGATGGGGACCGAGTGCGTACGGGTCACCCCGGCGCCTCGGGCCCGACGGATCACGCCCCGGGGCGTCACGGCTCCGTCATCCCTGGAACCAGTTTCGAGCCCAGGCACGCCGCGATTCACCAGAGTCGCGACATCCGTCATCCGGGGTGAAACGAAAGCGCTCGGCGCTCGTAGACTCTGGACATCGCCGCCGATTCCCGCGCCGTCCAGAGCGGGATCGGGCGTCCACGGCGACCAGCCCCTCCCGCGGCGCGTCCAGCCGCGGCGCCACCCCGTTACGGGAGATCACCCATGCACACTCGTTCACTCGCCGCGATCGCGGCCCTGTCCGCGTCGTCGTCGCTCGCCGCGGCGGGAGGCCTCACCCACACCGGCGACATCCTGCTCAGCGTCGATGAAGGCCGGATCGTCACCAGCGCGTTCGTCTCGGGCGCCTTCCAGCCCCAGCGAGTCTTCGACGCGAAGTTCGGGCTCGTCGTCCCCAATCTCACGAACGACCCCGGCTTCGACTGCCTGCCCGGGACCTTCCCGGTCGGCACCGCCGTTGGTTTCCGCATCCTCGATCAGGTGCGGCGCTGGAACGGGACCGACTTCTCCACGCTCTCGCCCTTCCCCATCGAGATCTCCTTCGCGACGCTGTCCCCGGTTTCGAGCCCGGCGACGCCCGACACCACCGTGCAGGGCTTCACCGTCGGCGTCTCGAGCACCGGCGTGTGGCACCGCCACCTGGTCTACGCGCTCGATTTCGCGGCCACCAACGGCGTGTATCTCCTCAAACTCGAGCTCTTCAATACTTCCCCGGCGATCGCGGACTCCGAGCCGTTCTGGATGGTCTTCGATCAGAACGCGACGCTGCAGGACTTCACCGCCGCCGTCGCGTGGGCGCAGGCGAACCTCGGCGTCGACGCGCCGGCCTGCCCGGGCGACGCCAACGGCGACGGCGTGGTGAACTTCTCCGACCTCAACGCCGTGCTCAGCGCGTTCGGCCAGAGCGGCGCCGGCATCCCCGGCGACGTGAACGGCGACGGGGTGGTGAACTTCTCCGATCTCAACGAGACGCTGTCGAACTTCGGCGTCGACTGCAACTGAGAGATCCGAAGGAAGATCGAGTGTGATCAGCCGCCGCGGACAACCGCGGCGTTTTCACGCGCCCGCGTAGGTCGCTCCCACCCGCTCGCACAGCAGTTTCGCGGTGATCTGGCTGGAGAGGAAGATGACCGGCAGGCCCGAGCCCGGGTGCGTGCCGCCCCCGACCATCCAGACGCCCTCGACGCCCTGCAGCTCGTGGTGGGGGCGTTTGTGCAGCATCTGGCCCAGGTTGTGCGCCAGGTTGAAGGTTGCGCCGAAATTGATGTGGTGCCCTCGCCAGTCGTCGGGGGTGATGCGCTGCTCGCAGACGACGCGTTCGCGGATGCGCTCGATCCCCATCTCGCGCTCCATCGCGTGCATGGCGCGCTCGCGCACGATCGCGTCGGCCTGCTTCCAGTCGATGCCCGCTTTGGCGTTGGGCGTGGGCACGAGCACATAGAGCGCGCTGCACCCGCTCGGCGCGAGGGTGGGATCGGTCGCGCTGGGGTTGCAGACATAGGTCGAGGGGTCCTCGGTCAGGCGCCCGCGCTCGGTGATGTCCTTCAGGTTGCCCTCGTAGTCGCGCGAGACATAGATCGTGTGGTGGGGCAGCTCGACCTCGCCGTCGACCCCAAGATAGAGCATGTACGTCGAGCAGGAGTACTTTTTCGCGTCGAGATTCGCGTCGGAATCCTGCGAGCGCCGCACGCTCTCGGGGATGAGGTTCTTCATCGCCCAGGTCGCGTCGGCGTTGACGACGACATGCTCGTGCGCGTGGGTCTGCCCGTCGACCACGACGCCCGTCGCGCGCCTGCCTCTGAAGGCGATCTTCTCGACGGGCGCGCCGGTGCGGATCTCGACGCCCATCTCGCGGCAGACCTCGGCCATCGCGTGCATGAGCGCGTTGCACCCTCCCTTGGGGTGCCAGATGCCGTACTCGTACTCGATGAAGGGCAGGATGCTGAACAGACTCGGACACTCATAGGGGCTCATGCCCAGGTACTTGCTCTGGAAGGTGAGGGAGATCTTCACGAGCGGGTCGTCGAAGTACTTCCCGAGCAGCGAGTTCACCGAGCGGTGGGGCTCCAGGATCGGCGCGCACTTCATCGCGTCGAGCGAGATCAGGTCCAGCACGCTCTTGATGGGCCTGCGCAGCAGGGGGGTCATCGCGTCGAGTTTTTTGCGGTTGTCGCGGATGAACCGCTGGAACTCGGCGCCGGCGCCCTTCTCGATCGTCTCGAGCTGCGCGCTCATGCGGTCGAGGTCCTGCGTGGTCTCGACGATCAGCGAGTCCTTCCCCTCGCGCCCGAGCACCAGCCGGTACATCGGATCGAGGCGAGAGAGGTCGGCGTAGTCGTACAGCGATCGCCCGGTCGCGCTGAAGATCTCTTCGAGCACATAAGGCATGAGAAAGAAGGTCGGTCCGCGGTCGAAGTGGAAGGCGCGGTTCTGCCCGTCGCGCAGCGTGACGCGGCTGGTCCGCCCGCCCACGCGGTCCATCGCTTCGTACACCGTGACCTTCACGCCGCTGGCGGCCAGCAGCATGGCGACGGCGAGCCCGCCCGGCCCGGCGCCGATCACCGCGACGTCGCTCTTCGCGCCGCCGGAGGGCGACGAGACCGGTCGTCGGGCGGTGCTGACGGGCTGGGCGATCGTGGTCACGCGCGACTCCTGGTGGTTCTCTGGCGGCGGCGGCCGCGGGACCCGAACGTTCGGCGAATGCGTCGGGGCGGATTCGGCGGGCGAGATCGTCCGAACGCATCCGGCGCGCAGGCCCGATCGACTAGACTACCGAGTCAACGCCGAACCCGCGCGTGTCATCGATGACCGACCATGTGATCCATCCCGGCGACCGCGCCGACAGCCCCCAGGAAGGGCCGGAGCACTGGCCGGTGCGCGAGCGGGTGCGATGGCTCCGATCGTTCCGGGCAGGCGTGGCCGCCCGGCGCGACGAGCTGATCGATCTCTGTGTCCAGGAAGTGCACAAAACCCCCTGGGAGGCGCTGACGGCCGACATACTGCCCCTGCTGAGCGCGATCCGCTGGCACGAGCGCCGCGCCGCTCGCACGCTCCGCGACAGGCGTCTGCCCGGCTCGCCTTGGTGGATGCTGGGTCAGTCCCATCGCGTCGCGTGTGAGCCCCTGGGCACGGTTGGCGTCATCGCGACCTGGAACTATCCGGTGCAGCTGCTGGGGATCCAGCTCACGCAGGCGCTCGTCGCCGGAAACCGCGTCGTCGTCAAGCCCAGCGAGCGGTCGCCTCGCACACAGGGTGTGCTGCTCGCGATCGCGCGCGACGCCGGGCTGCCCGAGGGGCGTCTGCGCTGGGTGGACGCGACGCGCGAGGCGGGCGCGGCCATGCTGCGCGAGTGCCGCTTCGATCACGTCGTGTTCACCGGCTCCACCAGCGTCGGGCGCGAGATCGCGCGCTGGGGCGCCGAGACCCTCACCCCCACGACCCTCGAGCTCTCCGGGCGGGACAGCGCGTTCGTGCTCGCAGACGCCGACCCTCGGCTGGCGGCCCGCACGATCTGGCACGCCGCGACGACCAACGCCGGCCAGACCTGCATGGCGCCGCGTCGCGCGCTGATCGACCGGCGGGTGTACGGCGTGTTTCTCGAAGCGATGGCGCCGCTGGCGTCGGGCGCTCGCGCCCGACGGCTGATCGACGAGCAGGCGGCGCGGCGCGTGTTCGATCTGGCGCGCGACGCGACCCGCGCCGGCGGGCGTCCCCTGTCGGGCGTGCTCGAGCCGCCCCGTGGGGGGGTGTTCGTCCCTGTCGCGATCGCCGACTGCCCGGAGCACGCCGCGCTCGTCGCGGGCGATCACTTCGGGCCGGCGATCGCGCTGGTGCCTGTCGAGGACACGGAGCACGCGCTGCGCGTCCACGCGCGCTGCGAGCAGCACCTCGCGACGAGCGTCTTCACACAGGACCGCGCCGGGGCACGGGCCCTGGCCCGCCGTCTCGGGTCGACGACCGTGACCCACAACGACTGCGTGATCCCCACGGGCCACCCGGCGTCCTCGATCTCGGGGCGGGGCGCGTCGGGCTGGGGCGAGTCTCGCGGCGAGTCGGGGCTGCTGGCGCTGACGCGCCCGGTGCATCTGTCGAGGACGCCCCGGGTGCGTCCGGGGCTCGACGAGCCCCCCCCGGGACAGCGCCGCCAGTTCGACGCCGTGCTCTCGCGCCTCTACGGGCCCAGGCGCGCGCCGGGCGGACCGCCCGGGCAAACAGGCGCGGCCGCATCCGGAGACGCGCCTGCGTCGATCACCACGCCCGCGCCGGGCGCCGGTCCGAACGCAACCCGACCGGTCCCTGCCGATGCGCGCGTCTGATACCCTCCACCAGACACGCCCCTTCCTGACACGAGAACGCTGACGCATGACCGCACACACCAACGCATCCACCTCGCCGCACGTCGTCGTGGTCGGAGCCGGCCTCGCCGGGCTGTCCTCGGCGGTCGAGCTGACCACCATGGGCTGCCGGGTGACGCTGATCGACCAGAACGCCCACGCCGGCGGGAAGATGAACGTCCTGCGCGAGGAGGGCTTCGCGTTCGACATGGGCCCGACGATCATCACGCTGCCGAACGTGCTGCGCGGGATCATCACCCGATCCGGGCGTCGCGTCGAGGACTACATCGACCTCATCGACCTCGACCCGCAGTGGCGATGTTTCTACGAGGACGGGACGGTCATCAACCTTTGGAAGGACGAGAAGCGCCTCGCCGCCGAGCTCGACCGCATGTTCCCGACGACCAAGCCGGGCGCCGGGTACCTCCGGTTCGTCGAGTTCGCGAGGAAGATGTACCGCCTGTCCGACCGCGTTTTCTTCTACCGCGATGTCGGCTCTGTCGGCGATGTGATGAAGGCGGTCCCGCCCACGGACCTGGGGCTGCTCCGCGATGTCATGCAGATGCGCATGCACTCGACGGTCGGCGGCACGGCGCACTCGTGGATCCCCGACAGCCACGTGCGCCAGCTCTGCGAGCACTTCCTGCAGTATGTCGGCTCCTCGCCCTTCCTCGCGCCGGCGATCCTCTCGCTGATCGCGGCGGCGCAGGTGGACCACGGGTGCTGGTACCCGATGGGCGGCACGCGCGAGGTCGCTCGCTCGCTGGAGCGCATCGCCCAGGAAGAGGGCGTGGATTTCGTGCTCGGGCATCGCGTGGTTGAGATCCGGCGCGAGGGCGCCCGCGCGACGGGGGTTCGTCTCGACGACGGGCGCGAGATCGCGTGCGACGCCGTGGTCTCCAACTGCGATGTGCAGCGGACCTGTCTGGACCTGCTGGGCGGGCGAGCGGGCAAGGCCGACGCGCTGGGTCGCCAGCGCGACATCGCGAAGAAGTACACCCCGGCCTGCGCGGGCGTCGTGCTCTACCTGGGGCTCAAGCGCCAGTACGAGCACCTCGCGCACCACAACTTCCTGTTCAGCGCCGACAGCCACGCCGAGTTCGACGACATTTACAAGAAGGGCGAGCCGGCGCGCGACCCGACGCTCTACATCGCGGCGCCCTCACGCACCGACAAGGGACAGGCGCCCGAGGGCGGCGAGGCGCTGTACGTCCTCATCCACACCCCGTACCTGCGCGACAGGCACCGCTGGACGAGCGGCGCCGGGCGCGACCCGGGCGGCTTCGGCGCCGGCGACCTGCTCACCGGCTACCGGCGCGTCGTGATCGACAAGCTCAAGCGGTTCGGGATGGAAGACATCGAGGAGCACATCGTCGTCGAGCGAGCCCTGACGCCGCGCGGCATCGAGAAGCTCTACAACGCCGAGGGCGGCGCGATCTACGGGCTCGCCTCGCACGGCAAGCTGCACGGCGGGTTCAAGCCCAACAACCGCTCGCGGGTGCTCGACAACCTGTACTTCGCGGGCGGCAGCGCGAACCCCGGGCCCGGCGTGCCGATGGTGCTGATGTCGGGCGTGACCGCCGCGCGCGTGCTCGGCGAGGACTTCCGCCTCGAGCTGCCTCCCGTTGATTCCCTGATGCGCCCCGATCTCGCCGGGGTGGGGGCCTAAGAAACGACCCATGGCGAACCGAGACGACGCGATCGAGTTCCTTCCCAGCCGCTTCTCGCCCCGCGTGACGAAGGGGTTCTCCATCGTCACGCGCCGGATGTTCCGCAAGCAGTTCGCGGCGATCCGCATGGTCAAGGGCTCGCGTGAGCTGATCGAGTCGCTCGACCGGCGGCTCGGCCCGGCGATCATCGCGGTCAACCACTCCTCGTGGTGGGATCCGCTCGTGTGCGTGCTGCTGGCGTCGACGCTGACGACCTCTCGCACGCACGCGGCGCCGATGGACATCGAGCAGCTGCGCCGCTTCCGGTTCATGCGCAAGCTCGGCATCTTCGGGGTTTCTCCCGACGACCCTCGTTCGCTGCCCCGCATGACGCGCCACGTGCTGCAGCGTTTCAGCACCGAGGACCGATGCACGCTGTGGATCACGCCCCAGGGCGAGTTCCGCGACGTGCGCGACGAGATCGCGCTGCGCCCGGGCGTGGGCGCGATCGCGGCGCGGGCCAGCGCCGAGCGAGAGATCCCGGTGCTGTCGCTCGCGATCGAGTACGGCTTCTGGGAGGACAAGCGCCCCGAGGCGTTCCTGCGCGTGCAGCGCGTCCGTGCTCCCGATCTGGGGGATGACGCCCGACGCACGCGGCTGGTTGAGGCGTGGACCGAGGCGATCACCGAGGCGATGCGTGAGAACCAGTGCCGGCTCGCGCAGATCGTGATGGAGCGCGACGCGCGACCATTCGACATCCTGATCGGGGGCCACTCCGGCACGCATCACCCGCTGTATGACCTGTGGCTGCGTCTGCGCCGCAAGCAGGGCCCCGTCGTCGCGCGGCGCTCGCGACGAGAGCGCGAGTTGGACGGGCCGGGGCTGCACCGCCCGACGACGACGCCCGGGGACGCCCTGTGAGCGCGCTGGCCTGGACGATGGCGGGCGCGTGCGTGCTCGCCCTCATCCCGCTGCTCGTCTGCCTGCGCAACCTCTCGCTCTACCGACCCGCGATCCGCGGGCCCGAGGCCGACCCCGGCGACGCGCTGCTGAGCGTCTGCATCCCGGCGCGCAACGAGTCGCGCAACATCGCGGCGTGCGTCCGGTCCGCGCTGGCAAACAAGGGATGCGCGGTCGAGGTGCTTGTCTACGACGACCACAGCGACGACGGCACCGGCGAGATCGTGGCCCGACTGATCGACGAGGACCCGCGCGTCCGGCTCGTGCCGACGGTCGCCCTGCCCGAGGGCTGGAACGGCAAGCAGTTCGCGTGCGACCAGATGGCGCGCGCGTCCCTGGGCGACTGGCTGCTCTTCACCGACGCCGACGTGCGCTTCGCGCCCGACTGCTTCGCGCGCTCCCTCGCGACCGCGATCGGCGTCGACTGCGCGCTGCTCTCCACGATCCCGCGCCAGGAGACCGGCACGATCGGCGAGAAGATCATCATCCCGCTCATCCACTTCCTGCTGCTCTCCTACCTCCCCATGAAGCGGATGCGCACGACGCTCGACCCGGCGTCGTCGGCGGCGGTGGGGCAGTTTCTGCTCGCGAGGGCCGACGCGTACCGCGATTCCGGCGGGCACGCGTCGTTCCGCGACACGATGCACGACGGCGTGAAGATGCCCCGCGCCTTCCGGCGCGCCGGGCATCGCACCGACCTGTTCGACGGCACCGATGTCGTTTCCTGCCGCATGTACGACTCCTTCCCGCGCGTCTGGCGCGGGTTCACGAAGAACGCGTACGAGGGGCTCGGCTCGGTCGCGCTGCTGCTGTTCATCACCGTCATGCACCTGGTCGGGCACGTGCTCCCGGCGATCGTCGTGCTCTGGACCGCCGCGGCCCCGAACGCGTATCGCCCGTCGCGCGCCGCGGCGGGTCTGGCGGCGCTAGCGGTTCTTATCGCGATCACCCAGCGCGTCGTCCTGTCGCTGCGGTTCCGTCAGTCGCTGGTGGGCGCGTTTCTCCACCCGCTGGGCGTGCTGCTGATGACAATGATCCAGTGGCAGAGCTTCGCCGAGCACCTGCTGGGCGTTCGCGCGTGGCGCGGGCGCGGCGCGCCGGCCAAGACCGCCGCGAGCGCGGGATGACGCGCAGCGAACCGATCGACGTCCAGCCAGGCGAGAGCCCGCGCCGCCCTCGCGTCGCGGTCACCGGCGCGACGGGGTACATCGGCGGTCGGCTCGCACCGGCGCTGCTGCGCGAGGGCTACCCCGTCCGCTGCGTCGTGCGTTCGGCGCGCAAGCTGACCGATCGGCCCTGGATCGATCACCCGCTCCTCGAGATCACGCAGTGCGACCTCGGTGCGCCGACCGAGGACCTGGCGCGAGCGCTCGCCGGGTGCGAGGCCGCGTTCTATCTCGTGCATTCCATGGTCGTCGCCGGGGATCAGTACGCCGAGGAGGACATGCGCCTCGCGCGCGGGTTCGCCGAAGCGGCGCGCGTCGCGGGCGTGCAACGCATCATCTACCTCGGAGGCCTGGGCGAGATGGGCGACCGCCTCAGCGCCCACCTCGCGTCGCGTCGCGACGTGGAATCCGCCCTGCGCGAGGGGGGCGTGCCCGTCACCACGCTGCGCGCCGCGATGATCATCGGGTCCGGGTCGGCGGCGTTCGAGATCCTGCGCTACATCGTCGAGCGCCTGCCCGTCATGGTCACGCCCCGCTGGGTCAGCACCCGCTGCCAGCCCATCGCGGTGCGCAACGCGCTCGAATATCTCGTGCGTTGCGTCTCGACCCCAGAGACCGAGGGCAGAACGCTCGAGATCGGCGGGTCTGAGGTCGTGACCTACGCGCACCTGATGAAGCAGATGGCGCAGGCGCGCGGCCTGCCGCGACGATGGGTGATCCCGGTCCCGCTCCTCACGCCCCGCCTGTCGTCGCTGTGGATCCACCTCGTGACGCCGGTGAGCGCGCGCCTGGCGCGCCCGCTGGCCGAGGGCCTGCGCAACGAGGTCGTGGTGCGCGACGACGAGGCGGCGCGACTCATGCCCCAGCGGCTGCTCGGGGTGCGCGAGTCCATCGATGCCGCCCTCGGCAAGGTCAGCAGCAACCAGGTCGAGACCGCCTGGACCGACGCGGGCGTGATGCCCGGCGATCCCGACTGGGCCGGCGGCACGGTCTTCGTGGATGAGCGCTCCATCGAGGTCGACGCGCCCCCGAGCGCCGTGTTCCGCGCCGTCACGCGCATCGGGGGCGAGAACGGGTGGTACGCGGCCGACTGGCTGTGGCGCGTCCGGGGCGTGATGGACCGGCTCGTCGGCGGGCCGGGCCTCCGGCGCGGGCGACGACACCCCGAGACGCTCGCGTACGGCGATGCGCTCGACTTCTGGCGCGTCATCGGCGTCGAGCGCGACCGATCGCTGGACCTGCGCGCCGAGATGCGACTCCCCGGCGTCGCGAAACTGTCCTTTACGATCGAGCCGCGCGACGGCGCGCGCGACGGGTGCCGGCTCGTCCAGACCGCCCGGTTCCGCCCCAAAGGTCTCCTGGGGATCGCGTACTGGTATTGCGTGCTTCCCCTGCACGGGGTTGTTTTCCGCGGCATGCTGCGGGGTTTCAAGCGGGCAGCCGAGTCGTCGCCGGGTTCTGGCGGCGCGTGACATCCGGAGGGCCGGGGTCGGCGAAGCCATCGCGACAGCACCCCGGGTCTGGAGACGCCTGCATGCGATCGATCCTTCTCAGTCTTGCCGCGATATCGGTCCTTCTTCCCGGTTGCGGCGGCCCTCCGAACAGCGAGGGCCCGCTCGCGCTCGCGGTTCGTCAGGACGCGCCGGGCGCCCGGGCGTGGTTGACCGAGCCCTGCGAGAGCAACCCGGTGATCCGCGTCTACGAGCCGGCCGACATGAGCCCGCTCGAGCGCGTGGGCGACGCGTGGGTCAGCGGCGTCTCTCGCATCCCGACGAAACTGCCCGTCGGCTATCCGCCCCCCACGCCGATCGGCGCGATCGAGCTGAAGTGGTATCCGACAGTGCGCCGTGCCGCGGTCGACTGGCAGGGCCCTGCGGACATGGGCTCGAACTTCGCGTTCTGGCCGCTGTTCAGGCACATCGATCGCAAAGGCATCGCGATGACTTCGCCGGTGGAGATCGACTACAAGGACGTTGAGAGCGCCGAGGAGCGTCCGAGCGAGTGGCGCATGGCGTTCCTGTACGAGAAGTTCAGCGACGGGCCCGAGGGCGAGTTCGGTCGCGTGAAGGTCGAGGACCAGCCCCCGGTGGTGGTGCTGTCGGCCGGTGTGCGCGGGCCGTACCGAGTGACGAACGACCAGCAGGCGCTCGAGGCGCTGGAGGCATGGCTGGCGGAGCACCCGGAGTGGGAGCGTGCCGGCCCGCCGCGCGTGCTGCGATACAACGGGCCCGAGATGCCGGCGCCGCGCAAGTGGAGCGAGGTGCAGATCCCGGTGCGACTCGTCAGCGAGACCACGGATCAGGGCGCGTGAGCGATGCGGCGGTGGGCATCGCGCTCTCCGTGCACGCCTTCGCGACGCTCGCGATGACGGGCCTGATCTGGTTCGTGCAGGTCGTGCATTACCCGCTGTTTCAGCGGGTTGGTGAGGAGAGCTTCGTCGCGTACGAGAGCGAGCACACCCGCCGCACGACGCTGATCGTCGCGCCGCTGATGCTCGCGGAGTTGTCGACGGCGACGGTCCTGCTCGTCGCGTCGTGCGCCGAAGACTCGGTCAGGCAATCGCTGGCGACGACAGGGATCGCGCTGCTGATCGCGGCGTGGGCGAGCACCTTCTTCGTGCAGGTGCCGTTGCACCAGCGGCTGATCGAGCGCTACGAGATGCGTGACGCGCGCCGGCTCGTCGCGACGAATTGGGTGAGGACCATCGCGTGGACGGCGCGCGGCGTCGTGGCGTTGCTGATGCTCTCGGGGGCCGCGAGCGCATGAGCGCGGCCAAAGCGCAGGGCGCATTCACGAAGGTGATCGGCGCAGCCGCTCCTACGAGCGCGGAGCGCCTGCTCGTGCTGTTCGGGGATCAACTCGACGAAAGGTCGCCCGCGCTGACGGAACTGAACCCGGATCGCGACGCGGTGCTCATGGTGGAGGTGCGCGACGAGTCGACGCATGTCCCCAGCCACCGGCAGCGGACCGTGCTCTTTCTAGCGGCGATGCGCCACTTCGCGCTGACCCTCGTCGAGCGGGGGATGCGCGTCCGGTATGTCGCGATCGACGATCCCGAGAACACGCACTCGTTCGACGGCGAGGTCCGGCGCGCGGTGAAGGCGCTGGGCGTGAAGAAACTGATCGTCCAGCGCCCGGGCGAGCACCGCGTGATGGCCATGGCCGCGGCGTGGAAGAAGTCGCTCGTCGAGACCGAGATCGTCGAGGATCAGCACTTCCTGTGCTCGCCGAAGCGGTTCCGCGAATGGGCGGACGGGAAGAAGTCGCTGGTGATGGAGATGTTCTACCGGAGCGAGCGGAAACGCCTGGGCGTGCTGATGGACGACGACGCTAAGCCGGTCGGCGGCTCGTGGAACTTCGACAAGGAGAACCGGCGTTCGTTCAAGAAGGCGCCCAGCGCACCGGCGGTGCATCGCGCGAAGCCCGACGCGATCACGAAGGAGGTCATCGCGACGGTCGAGCGCGAGATGCCCGACCTTCCCGGGCGATTGTCGTCGTTCGGGTGGGGCGTGACGCGCGACGAGGCGAAGCGGTCGCTCGGGGATTTCGTCGAGCACCGGCTGCGCTTCTTCGGGGATCATCAGGACGCGATGTGGACGGGCGAGCCGTTCCTGTACCACTCGCTGCTGTCCCCGTATGTCAATCTGCACCTGCTCTCGCCGATGGAGATGGTCGAGCCGGCGCTGGAGGCGCTGGACGAGGGGCGTGCGCCCATCAACGCTGTCGAGGGGTTCGTGCGCCAGATCATCGGCTGGCGTGAGTTCATCCGGGGCGTGTACTGGCTGGAGGGGCCGGGCTACGGGGAGCGCAACTCGCTCGGGCAGCACGGCAGACTGCCGGAGTTCTACTGGACGGGCGAAACCGAGATGCGCTGCGTGCGCGAGAGCGTCGGGCAGGTGCTCGAGCACGGGTACGGGCACCACATCCAGCGATTGATGGTCACGGGCAACTTCGCGCTGATCAGCGGCGTGCACCCGCGCGCGATCAGCGACTGGTATCTGGGCATGTATGTCGACGCGATCGACTGGGTGACGCTGCCCAACACGCTGGGCATGGCGATGCACGCAGATGGTGGCGTGGTGGGCACCAAGCCCTACGCGGCGAGCGGGAAGTACATCCAGAAGATGTCGAACTACTGCAAGGGCTGCCGCTACGACCCCGACAAACGGACGGGCGAGGGCGCGTGCCCGTTCAACACTTTCTATTGGGAGTTCCTCGTGCGGAACGAGAAGATGTTTGGCGCCAACCGGCGCATGTCGCTTATCCTGAGCCACGTGAAGAAGATGACCAGGCAGGAGAAGGTCGAACTCACGGTCAGCGCCGGGAAACTGCGCGAGGGGTTCGGGATCGGCGATGTGTCGAAGGGGACGGCGTGATGCGCGCGTTGATGTGGTTCAGGACGGATCTGCGCCTGCGCGACAACCCCGCGCTGCACTCGGCGGCGAGGGACGCGACGAGGGGCGTGGTGGCGCTGTTCGTGCTGTCGCCCAAGGACTGGGAGCGCCACGATGACGCGCCTGCGAAGATCGATTTCGTGCTGCGGAACCTTCGGGAACTGTCGAAGGAACTGGAAGGGCGCAACATCGCGCTTCGCGTCGAGAGGGCGGGGCACTTCACGGATGTGCCGGGGATCGTCCGGCGCGTCGCGGAAGAGCACGGCTGCGACGCGCTGTTTCTGAACCGCGAGTACGAGGTGAACGAGCGCGAGCGCGACGAGCGGACGCAGCGACTGTTCGAGGACGCCGGTCTGGCGGTGCGCGCGTTTGACGGGCAGGTGGGCATCGCGCCGGGCGAGGTGCTGACGAAGCAGGACGCGTTCTACACGGTGTTCACGCCCTTCAAGCGCCGGTGGATCGAGCGGTTCGAGGAGATGGGCTGCCCGGAGCCGCTGCCGCTGGTGAAGAAACAGGCGGTGCTGGTCGGCGAGCCTGGCGAGGTTCCGGGGCGTGTGAAGGGGTGGGAGTCGCCGATCGATCCCTCGCTGTGGCCGGCCGGCGAGGCGCACGCGAAGCGCCGGCTCGACGCGTTCCTCGAGTCGCGCATCGCGGACTACAAGGACCATCGCGACATCCCGGGCGTCAACGGCACGAGCGCGATGTCGCCTTACCTCACCAGCGGTGTAGTGTCGGCGCGACAGTTGATCCACGCGGCGCGCGAGGCGAACGGTGGGAAACTCGCAGGGGGCAGCGATGGCGCGTCGACCTGGATCAGCGAACTGATCTGGCGCGAGTTTTACAAGCACATGCTCATCGGCTTCCCGCGCGTGTGCAAGCACCGGCCGCTGCAACTCGAGACCGAGCGCGTCCGGTGGAAGGACAATCCGGAGCATCTGAAGGCGTGGCAGGAGGGGCGCACGGGCTACCCGATCGTCGACGCGGCGATGCGACAACTCCGCGAGACGGGGTGGATGCACAACCGGCTGCGCATGATCGCGGCCATGTTCCTCACGAAAGACCTGTTCCTCGACTGGCGCCTGGGCGAGCGGTGGTTCATGCGCAACCTCGTCGACGGCGACCTGTCGAGCAACAACGGCGGGTGGCAGTGGTCGGCGAGCGTCGGCGCCGACGCGCAGCCCTATTTCCGCGTGTTCAACCCGACGACGCAGGGCGAGAAGTTCGACGCGAAGGGCGAGTTCGTGGGGAAGTATGTCGAGGAACTGCGTGGGGTCGATCCGCGCGAGATCCACGACCCGTCCCCGATCACGCGCGCGGCGTGCGGCTATCCCGGGCCGATCGTCGATCACAAAGAGGCGCGCGTGCACGCGATCGAGGCGTTCAAGAAGATCAAGAAGGGCTGAACGGCACTCATCAGTTCGCGGCGCGGACTTCGAGCACGCGGTCGTCGCCCACGGCGAAGACGCGGTCGCCCCGCCTTGGCGTGATGGGGTGTCCCCCGGTGAAGGAGCCGAACGAGGGGAGCACGGCCATCGACTGTGTGAAGTGGAAGCAGGGCGTTCGCATGGACTGGCGCCCGGCGCCGTAGAGGCGGACGCAGGGGTGGATGTGGCCCGCGAGGGTGTGCGCGTCGTGCACGGGTTCGTCGTCGGGCTCGTGGACGAGCCGGAATGGGCCGAGTTGGTGGGGGCCGCTGACGCACTCGATGTTCCAGTCGTGCGGCGGGTCGCCCGCGGCGCGGTCGTGGTTGCCTCGGACGAGGAGGATCTCGAGCGAGGCGTGCGTGGCGCGCCACGACGCGACGGCGTCGAGCGTGGGCGCGTCGAGGCCGCGTTTGTGGTGGAGCAGATCGCCGAGGATCACGAGGCGCGTCGCGCCGGTGCGTGCGATGGCGTCGTCGAGTCGCGCGAGGTCAGCGCGGGTCGTGCCCAGCGGGATGGGGATGCCGGCGTCGCGGAAGGTGGCGGTCTTGCCCAGGTGCGCGTCGGCGAGGAAGAGCGTGCGCTCGCGTGCCCAGAAGATGGCGCGATGGGGGAGGAGGGTCAGATCCTCGGACGCGAACGGCGCAGACGCTGTCCCTGCGAGGGGCTCGAAGACTTGTGCGTGTGGCTTGACGAGAGGCCCTTGGGTCGCGGGGCGCCGCTCTCGATCGGGACTGGTTTGGCCTTCGTCGTGCGTGTCGCGCTGGGCGTCGCTTCCTCTTCGAGGTAGATCGCCATCCGCTGGACGCGGTCGCTCCAGCGCTCGGTCGTCAGTTCGCTCTGCAGTCGGTCGGCCCATAGGGGGAACGCGAAGGGGGAGAGGCGGTCGAGTTCGACGCGCAGGATGCGCGAGTTGGCGAGGCGTTCGAGGGTGTCGCGGATGCGCCGGATCTCGAGTTGTCGGTCGAGGACTTCGCGGCGCGACTGGTCGAGGAGCAGGTTCGTGGGATCGTAGTCGTGGAAGACATCGAACAGCAGTTCGGAGGACGCCTGCAACTGGCGGGCGGACTTGCCTGCGCCGGGGAAGCCGACGATGAGCAGCCCGGCGACGCGCGCGATCTCGCGGAACTGGCGCCGGGCGAGTTCGCTGGCGTTGAGACTGGCGAGCATGTCGTCGAGGAGGTCGTCGGTGGTCAGGAGCGCGCGCCAGGCGGGCTCGTCGAGGTCGATGGGGTCGGGGGTGAGGAGTTCGAAGCCGTAGTCGTTGACGGTCATGGTGACCGAGCGGGGCGTGTCCTTCGCGAGCCGGTACGCGAGCAGGGCGGCGAGGCCCTCGTGGGCCAGACGACCGGCGAAGGGGTAGAGGAAGTAGTGGTGCCCGTCGCGGCTGGTGGCGCGCTCGATCAGCAGTTCGTCGCGCGTCGGGATCGCCGACCACGACGCCTGCACGCCCAGCAGGGGCTGGGCGGCGGCCATCTCGGGGCAGTCGGCGTCGCGCCAGCGGTCGAGGCGCGCCTGGATCGCGGCGGAGAGTTGCGTGGACAGCGGGAGTTTGCCCCCGCCCCAGCGGGGCACGAGGGTGGACTTCTTCGTCGCGCGCTTCACGAAGCAGGTCATGTCGCGCAGGCGCACGAACTCGAGGTGCTTGCCGGCGAAGAGGAATACATCGCCCCGGCGCAGGCGCGCGGCGAACGACTCTTCGACTGTTCCGAGCGAGGGGCCCGACATGTACTGCACGCGGACGGAGGCGTCGGAGGTGATGGTGCCCACTCCGAGCCGGTGGTGGCGCGCGATGCGATCGCTGGCGACGCGGTGGAAGCCGTCGGTCTCGACGACCTTGCGGTACTGCTCGTAGGCGTAGAGGGTGGCGCCGCCGCGGACGACGAAGTCGAGGCACCATGACCACTCGTCGTCGGTGAGGTTCGCGAACGCGCGGGTCGTGCGGACCTCGGCGCGCAGGTCGTCGGCGCGGAAGCCCTCTCCGAGCGCGACGGTGACGAGGTGCTGGACGAGCACATCGAGCGGGCGGTCGATGGGGGCGCGGGCCTCGACGGCGCGGGCGTTCACGGCGTCGCGCGCCGAGGCGAACTCGACGAGTTCGATCGCGTGCGTGGGCACGCACAGGACGCGGCTGACCTCGCCCGGGCGGTGGCCCGAGCGCCCGGCTCGCTGCATGAGGCGCGCGATGCCCTTGGGCGAACCGACCTGGATCACCTGATCGACGGGCGAGAAGTCGACGCCCAGGTCGAGCGAGGAGGTGGCGACGACGCAACGAAGTTCGCCCGCGTGGATGCGGCGCTCGACCTCGGTGCGCGTGTCGCGCTCGAGGGAGCCGTGGTGGAGCGCGATGTCGTCGGCCCACTCGGGGCGCGTGGTCTGGAGCGCCTTGTGCCAGAGTTCGGCCTGCGAGCGCGTGTTGGTGAACAGCAGCGTGGTCTGCGCGCGCTCGAGCGCGTCGAGGACCTTGTGCACGAGTTTCACGCCCAGGTGTCCGGCCCACGGGAAGCGGGTGATGTCGTCGGGGAGGATCGTCTCGATCTCGACGGGCTTGGGGATGTCGGCGTGCACGATGCGGCCAGACGCGGCCGGTCCGAGCAGCGTGGTCATCGCCTCGTCGAGGTTGTTGAGCGTCGCGGAGAGCCCCCACACACGAAGGTCGGGGCGGAAGGCGCGCAGGCGCGCGAGGGCGAGTTCGGTCTGCACGCCGCGCTTGGTGGAGAGGAGTTCGTGCCACTCGTCGACGACGACGGCGCGCAGGCTCCGGAAGAGCCGGCGCGCGTCGGGGTAGGTGAGCAGCAGCGAGAGCGACTCGGGCGTGGTGACGAGGGCCGTGGGCAGTTCCTTGCGCTGGCGCGCCTTCACGGATGAGGAAGTGTCGCCGGTGCGCAGTTCGACCGTCCAGCGCGAGAGCCCGAGCGCATCAGCGCCCACGGCGAGCGCGTGGGCGGTGTCGGTAGCGAGGGCGCGGAGGGGCGTGAGCCAGAGCAGCTCGATGGGCGGGGCTTTGTCCCCTGGCCTGGCGTCGTGCTCGCGCGCTGCAGCGTCGAGCATCGGGCCCAGCACGGCGGCGTAGGTTTTACCGACGCCTGTGGGGGCGTGGATCAGCCCCGATTCCCCGGCGAGGTACGCGCGCCACACATCTTCCTGGAAGGGGAAGGGCGTCCAGTCGCGGCGGGCGAAGAAGTCGCGCGCGGGTTGCAGCGGGTCGCGTGCGATCATCGCGGCGACCCCCTGCGCAGTTCGGCGTCGAGGATCGCGCGCAGCGTGGCGATCGTGTCGGCGTCGTCTGCTTTCTTGTCGGTGCGCCAGTTCGCCATGCGCGGGAAGCGCAGCGCGAGGCCGGACTTGTGGCGGTCGCTCTCCTGCACGCCCTCGAAGGCGAGTTCGAAGACGAGTTCGGGCGTGACGACGCGCACCGGGCCGTGGCGCCCGATCGTGTGGCGCGAGACCCACGAATCGACCTTCGCGATCTCGTCGTCGGTGAGCCCGGAGTAGGCCTTGGCGATTGGGACGAGTTCACCCTTTCCGGGCGCGTCTCCCGACCACAGGGCGAAGGTGTAGTCGGTGAAGAGGGAGGCGCGCCTGCCGCTGCCGCGCTGGGCGTTGACCATGACGGCGTCGATGGTGAAGGGGTCGATCTTCCACTTCCACCAGTCGCCTCGGGTTCGTCCGGCGCGGTAGGGGCTGCCGCGCCGTTTGAGCATGATGCCCTCGACGCGCCGCTCGCGCGAGGTGGCGCGCAGCGACGCGAGCGCTTCCCAGTCCGGCGCGTCGCCCGTGGTGATCAGCGGCGAGAGGCGGATGGGCGCGTGCGTCGGGTGGATGAGCGACTCGAGGAGTTCTCGCCGGTGCTCGATGGGGCGTTCGCGCAGGTCGGCGCCGTCGTGTTCGAGCAGGTCGTAGGCGAGGAACGCGACGGGGACATCGGGGAAGAGGGAATGCTCGACGCGTTTGCGGTTGAGCCGGCGCTGGAGGAGCGTGAAGGGCAGGGGCATGCCGTCTTCCCACGCGAGGAGTTCGCCGTCGAGGGCGAGGCCTCGCGGCAGGTCGCGGGCGGCGTCGGCGAGTTCGGGGTAGGCGTCGGTGACGAGTTCGTCGCCGCGGGACCAGAGGGCGACGCCGGCGTCGCGGGTGAGGAGTTGCGCGCGGATGCCGTCCCACTTCCATTCGGCGATCCAGTCGGTTCGCGCGCCGAGCAGTGCGGAGAGCGTCTTGTCGACGAGGGCTGGCGTCGGGTCTTCGAGGGGCGAGGCGAGGAAGAAGGGGTAGGGTCGCGCGAGGTCGTGGGCGGCGTTGTCGCCCGGTGGCGCGAGGAGTCGCGCGATGGTCTCGGGCGTCGGGTCCCACGCGCCCGAGGCGCGATGGGTGAGGAGTTGTTCGTCGACGCCGGTCGCGGCGGCGAGGCCCTTGATCGCGAGTTTCGCGCTCGCGCCCACGCGGAAGGAGGTCGAGAGGAGTTTGTTGAGGACGAGGCGCTCGGGCGTGGAGAGGGGCGCCCAGAGCGCGGCGATGGTCGCGGCGCGCGAGGCGTCGTCCATCGAGACCATCGCGCGCAGGCGCTCCATCACCTCGTGCAGCGCCAGATCGCATTGTCGGTGCGCGAGGTCGGGGGGCGGCGTCCACCCTTCCAGCAGCAGCGCGACGGTCTCGCCCAGGTCGCCCACGGCGTCGTGGCACTCGCGCACCAGCCAATCGGGGGTCTGGGAGAGTTCGGCCGCGAGCGCGCGGATCTGCGTTGAGGTGATGGCGCGCTTGACGCGCCTGCCGGTGAGCAGCGCGAGCGTCCACGCGGCGTCGTCGTGCGTGGACTCGTGCGCGAGCGTATCGCGGAAGTAGCGTTCCAGCGCAGACACCTTCTCGCCGGTGCGCGTGGTGCGGTCGAGTTCGTCGAAGAGAAGGGCGAAGCGTTTCACGCGTCGACCCCGGCTTCCTCGGTGGAGTTGTCCGACGCGTCGTCGGTCTCGCCGGTGTAGCGCGTGGGGACGACGAAGGCGTGGAGGCCTTGTTCGGTGAGATAGCGTGCGAGGGGTCGCGTGGCGCCGTGGGTGACGCCGATGGAGGTTGCGCCGGTCTCGCGGATGGCGCTGAGGAGTCCGGGCCAGTCGCAGTGGTCGGAGAGGACGAAGCCGCGATCGAGGGAGCGTCGGCGTCGCGTGCCGCGGATGCGCATCCAGCCGGAGGCCATGGCGAGTGAGACGGGCCCGAACTTTCGGAGCCAGCGCGCGTCGTTGGCGGAGGGCGGCGCGACGACGAGCGCGCGTCCCTTGTGGAGTTTGGCGTGTTCGGCGTTGGCGCTGAGCAGCGGCGGGAGCGCGACGCCGGCGTCGCGGTAGGGCGCCTCGAAGCGCGCGAGGGCGCCGTGGATGAGGATGGGGCCGATGGAGGGATCGACGCCGGCGAGGAGGCGTTGTGCTTTGCCGAGGGCGTAGGCGAAGAGCACGGCGGTGCGCCCGTCGCGCTGGCACTCGCGCCACCACGCGTTGATCTCGTCGAAGACCTCGCGCTGCGATGGCCAGCGGTAGATGGGCAGGCCGAAGGTGGATTCGGTGATGAAGGTGTCGCAGCGCACCGGCTCGAAGGCGTCGCAGGTGGGATCGGGGTCGGTCTTGTAGTCGCCCGAGACGACGGTGACGCGCCCCTTGTGTTCGAGGCGCACCTGCGCGCTGCCAAGGATGTGGCCTGCGGGGTAGAGGGAGACGCGGACGGAGTTGATGGTGGTGGGGGTGTTCCAGTCGAGGGTGTCGATGATGAGGTCAGAAGAGAAGACCCTCCCCCTGCCCCCTCCCACGAGTGGGAGGGGGGAGATGCGTTCGCGCAGGACGCGCAGGCCGCGGGTGGAGCAGAGGTAGCGTGCGCAGCCGGGCGTGGCGTGGTCGGAGTGGGCGTGGGTGACGATGGCGCGCTCGACGGGCTTCCAGGGGTCGATGTGGAAGTCGCCCTCCGGGCAATAGAGCCCGTGCTCGGTGGGCGTGACGAGCGACGAAGGGGTCATCGTGGGATTGTTCGCGTGCCGGAGAAGAGATTCACCGCGGAGGGCGCGGAGGTCGCGGAGGGGGAGGGAGCGATGGGGTGGGGGTTGGGAGCCGGGATCGTGTTCGGACCTCTCGTGGCACGGCTGCGCCGTACCACGCCACCCGTTTATCCCTTGTTTTTTCCTGCTCCCCGCTCCCTACTCCCTGCTCCCTATCCAATGGCTTCCGCGCAGAGCCGGCCCGAGAGCATCGCGCCGTTGATGGACGAGGTGGCGCGATGGTCGCCGATCGCGTGGAGGCCCGGGGCGACGCGGCTGGCGCGCACGTGGGGGTCGATCGCCGGGGGGATGAGCGCCGGCTGGGCGTGCTCGATGCGGTAGGTGCGAAGGCGGCGCCACCCCGAGACATCGCTGCCGAACCAGTTCGTCAGCTGCGTGCGCACTGCGGCTTCGAGCGCGTCGTCGCTGTCGCTGGGGTTGCCGATCACGCTCGCGGAGATGAGGTGCGCGCCGGCGGGGGCGTAGTGCTTCGACACCATCGAGGGGACGCACAGGTTGTTCACAGGACCCTCGGCTTCGCCGTTGAGGACGAGCGCGGGTTCGTCGATGGGGGAGCGCTCGGCGGCGAAGTACACGCAGGTCACGCTGTTGCTCTCGACGGGCGGGAGCGCTTCGCCCAGGAGGCGGCGCGCCTCGGGGCCCTCGGTCGCGACGATGACCTCTCGCGCGCGCAGGATCTCGGCGGTGTCGAGGGTGACGGCGCCGTTGTCGATGGACACGACGCGCGCGTTGAGGCGCAGCGAGCCGGGCTCGAGTTTCGACGCGAGTTGCGCCGGGATCTGGCCCATGCCCTTCGCCGGGATCGACGCGTCGCCCTCAGCGAACATGCGCATCACGAAGCGGAACATGCGGCTGCTCTTGCGCAGGTCGCGATCGTGGAAAACGCCCCCGAAGAACGGTCGGAAGAACCTCTCGATGACCTTCTCGGAGAAGCCGTGCTCCTTGAGGTAGTCGATGGTCTCGACCTCGGGCTCGTCGAAGAGGCGATCGAGCGGGCCGGACTTCAGTTTGAGGATGAGTTCCGCGATCCTGACCTTGTCGGAGAGCGTCGCGACCGGGGAGAAGATGGACTCGACGAGGTCGGAGGGCCTGCGAAGCGGGTCGGCGAGGCGCCGGAGTTTCCCGTCGGCGCGCACGAGGGCGCCGGGGTAGAAAGGTTTGAGGTCGAGGGCGGCGTAGTCGAGGTGTCGGCGTGCCTCGGGGTAGGCGGTGAGGAGGACCTGGAAACCCCGGTCGAGGAGGAAGCCGTCGACTTCATCGGTGCGCACTCGCCCGCCCGGCGCGTCGGACGCGTCGAGGATGATCACGCCGACGCCTCGGGCCTGGAGTTCGAGGGCGCAGACGAGCCCGGCGAGGCCGGCGCCGACGATGATGGCGTCGTGGATGTCTGTGGAGGGGGTGAGCACGGGAGGTTCCTGGGTCGTGGGTGGGCGGAAAGCGTAGCGGATCGCGCTGGGTCGGGCGCCGGGGGCCGGGGGCCGGGGCGGGTTGGCTCTCGGGGGCGCGCCCCGAGAAACCCTCAGCGCGAGGGCCGGAAAGGCCGATATCCAGTGGTGACCATGACGAACGCGTCCGAGAACAGCGTGAGGGTGTCGTCGCCGGCGGCGGAGGAGCTGGTCGTGGCGGCGGATCGGGCGACGCTCGACCGGATCGAGCACATGCTCTCGGGGACGGGCGCGTCGTGGCGTCGTCGCGCGAAGCGCCGGGGCGCGACCGGGGGATCGATCGACCCTTCGTTGCTGATCGGGCGCGAGCCGAGACCGTTCGACGATGCCGCTCGCGCGCGCGCCGAAGCGGCGCTGACAGGCAAGCGGGTGCTGATCACCGGGGCAGGGGGCAGCATCGGCAGCGAGCTGGCCCGGCGCGTCGCGACGCTGAACCCGTCGGAACTGATCCTTATAGAGAGGTCGGAGAACGCGCTCTTCGAGATCGACCGGGAGATCCGGGACCGCTTCCCGGGCGTGAAGCGCCGCGCGATGCTCCACGATGTCGTCGACGCCGACGCGACGATGGCCTGGCTGCTCGACATCCGGCCCCAGACCGTCTTCCACGCCGCGGCACACAAGCACGTGCCGATCATGGAGGACCACCCGGCCCACGCCGTCAACAACAATGTGTTCGGGACCGCGTCGATCGCCGACGCTTCCCGGGCGTGCCACGCCGAGCGGTTCGTGATGATCTCGACCGACAAGGCGGTGAACCCCAGCTCGGTGATGGGCGCGACCAAGCGCTTCGCCGAGTTGTACGTGCGTTCGCTGAATCAGCCCGCGAAGCGGGGCGGCCTGATGGCGCGCCGGGGGGCGTCGTCGCCCACGCGGTTCAGCACCGTCCGCTTCGGGAATGTGCTCGGGTCGGCCGGGTCGGTGATCCCGGTGTGGGAGAAGCAACTCGCCGAGGGCGGGCCGGTGACGGTCACGCACCCGGAGATGACGCGCTTTTTCATGACCATCCCCGAGGCGGCGTCGCTGGTCATCCAGGCCGGCACGCTCAGTCTCGAGGAGGCGGCGGGCGCCGATGTGTTCGTCCTCGATATGGGCGAGCCCCTGCGCATCGTCGAGCTGGCTGAGCGCCTGGTGCGCCTGCACGGGCACACGCCTTTGCTCGCCGAGCGGGGGCGCGACATCACCGACCGGGGCGGGGCCGGGGTGATGCCCATCGTGTTCACGGGCATCCGGCCGGGCGAAAAGATCCACGAGGAGCTGGCCCACGCGAGCGAGGAGCTGCGTCCGACCCCCGCCGCCGGCGTGCAGGCATGGGCGTCTCCGCCCGACGAGGCCGAGGCCAGGCGTGTGCGCACGATGATCGAACAGCTCGAGGACATCCGGCACGACACCAGCCGGGACCGGGTGCTGAGCGTGGTGCGGCGCCTGTGCCCGACCGTTGGCGATGCCGAACAAAGACCGATCCAAAGCACCGAAGAATCCCGCTCCGCGGCTTGACCTTGGTATGAAGAGCGGGTGAAATTTTGTCGCATCGCTCCCGATGAGTCCGATGCGCCTCTAGCGCGGCTGCCCGCCCCCCTCCCTCTCGCCCCGACGCGGCCCAGGCGCCGGCCCCCGTGGCCGGTTCCGACAGCCGCAAGCGGATCCCCGCAGCGATGGAATACGAGACAACCTCCCGGCTGCTTGCCGAAACGACCTGCGCCTTGGAGAAGGCGCGCCGACTCCTCGATTCGCTCCTCGAAGCGAAGACCGAGACCGAGCGACACCTCTCCCGGCTCCGCCGACCCGACGCCTTCGCCAGCGTCTCGGGCCGCTCCGCGATCGACAACGCGATCCTCTCGACCCAGCGACTGATCGAGTCGCTCGAGCGTGCGGCCGATCGGCTGGCGCGCAGCCAGTCGGTGTCCGTCAGCGACTCGGCGCTCGCTGGAGTCCGCTGAGCCCGGAAAGTCGCTAGCATCGCTCCCCGATGACGCAACCCACGCATTTCGCTGTTCGTCCGTCGCTCCTGCGCGCGCAGGAGCCCGTCGCGATGCGCCGACTGCACGACGGCGCGACGCTCCCGGTCCGCCAGACCCCGCTCTCGGCGGGCGTCGACCTGCCGGCCTGCATCGACGCGCCCGTGACCCTCCAGCCCGGCGACATCGCCCTCATCCCCACTGGTTGGGCCATCGCGATCCCGGCCGGCTTCGAGGGCCAGGTCAGGCCGCGGTCCGGCCTCTCGACCAAGCACGGCGTCACCGTGCCCAACGCGCCGGGCACCATCGACGCCGACTACCGGGGCGAATTGAAGGTCGCGCTCATCAACCTCGGCAGAGAGCCGTTCACCGTCGAGCACGGGATGCGCATCGCGCAACTCGTCATCGCTCCCGTCGCGCTCTGCGAGATCGTCGAGGTCGCGGAACTCCCGACCGATCCGCCGGAGGTCCGCCTCCGGGGCGAGGGCGGCTTCGGCTCCACGGGCATCCTGTAAACACCCCAGTGTGACGCGCGCGCTCCGGCGCACGAAAAACCCGAGGTCAGCCCGGGGTTTTTCTGCGCGTTCACGGCGGCGTTTCGCATCCGTGGTGGAGGTCCCGCGTTCCAGCGCGGGCGAAGGCCGAGAGACGAGACCAGAACCCCATGAAGACCCTCACCGCCGCAGTCCTTATCGCTGTCGCCGCGTCCGTTGTCCCCGCGACCAACGCCGCGCCCGAGATCCTGAACCTCGGCGTGCCGCCGGGCGCCTCCTTCGCCAACGGCTACGCGCTCAGCGCCGACGCGACGAGGGCGGTCGTGCAGGCCGGTCTGCGCTCGTTCGTCTGGATCGAGGGCGAGGGGTACACCGAGGTCATGCCCCTCCCGGGCCAGAGCTTCGCGATCGCCAACGCGATGAGCGCCGATGGGCAGGTCGTCGTGGGCACGAGCGGCTCGCGCGCCTTCCGCTGGACCGCCCCGGGCGGCGCGGTCGAATTGGCGTCGCTCATGCCCGGAGGGCCGGCGAACGCCTACGGCGTGAACACCGACGGCACGGTCGTCGTCGGGGGTACCGGCTCTCGCGCGGTTCGATGGGTGAACGGCGTGATCGAGGAACTGCCCAACACCTTCCCTTCGCAGACATTCGCCGAGGCGCGAGCCGTCAGCGCCGACGGCGCGGCGGTCGCCGGCTTCGGATCGGTCGCCACCAGCTCCACCCGGGCGTTGCGATGGACGGGCTCGCCCGCGACGCCGGAGAACCTTGGCGTCCTCACCGGGGCCAACTTCTCGCGCGCCGAAGCGATCAGCGCCGACGGATCCACAGTCACCGGCTACAGCCAGTCGCCCGGCGGGCCGCGCATGTTCCGCTGGACCGCGACCGACGGGCTCGTGAACCTCGGCACCGTGAACAACCTCACCGGCTCGTCGTTCGGCTACGGCGTGAACGCCGACGGCACGATGATCGTCGGCGAATCCGCGCAGGTCGGCGGCGCCCTCTGGACGCCCGACACCGGGCTCGTCTCCCTCGCCGACTTCCTCGTCATGAAGGGCGCCGACATCTCCGCCTACGCGGCTCTCAGCACGATCCGCGCCGTGACCCCCGACGGCGACGCGCTCGTCGCGACGGCGCTCACAGCAGGCGACCTCCAGACCGTCGCGATCGTCGTGCGAGGGCTCAACGCATCCAAGCCCTGCGACGGTGACACCAACGGCGACGGCGTGGTGAACTTCGCCGACCTCAACACCGTCCTCAGCCAGTTCGGCCAGACAGGGCAGGGCCTCGCGGGCGACGTCAACAACGACGGCGTGGTGAACTTCGCCGATCTCAACGGCACGCTGACCAACTTCGGCAGCACCTGCCAGAAGTAAGTCGGCAGGCAGAAGCACGGGGTGCTGGGGGTGGCGTGGTACGGCGCAGCCGTGCCACGAGATCTGTCTACGGCGCCTTCGCCGCGGGTGATGCTGCGACGGATTCCCCTACACTGCCCCCATGACCACCGGCGGTGACCCGATCTTCCTCCGCTCCCTCAACGACGCGCAGCGCCGCGCCGTGCTGCACGATTCCGGCCCGCTGGCGGTGCTCGCCGGGCCCGGCACGGGCAAGACGCGCGTGATCATCCATCGCGTCGCGCGCGCCGTCGCGCCGCGCGAGCAGGGGGGGCTCGGCGCGTCGCCCGAATCGGTGCTCGCGCTCGCCTTCACGATCAAGTCGGCGGAAGAACTGCGCCAGCGCCTCGCGTCGATGTTCGAGACGATGGGGCTGGGCGTGGGCGCCGCCGAGCGCGTCCGCGCGATGACGGTGCACTCGTTCGGCAGCCAGGTCGTGCGCCGCTTCGCCGACCGGCTGGGCCTGCCGCGCGAGGTGAAGGTGATGGACTCGGCCCAGCAGCGACGGATGCTGCGCTCGCTCGTCGCCGAGCACGACCTGTTCCGCTCGCAGGCGGCCACGGGGCGTGAGGCGGCCCTCGACGAGGCCATCGGGTTCATCTCCGCCTGCCGCGATGATTCCGTCACGACCCAGCGCTGCGCCGAGTGGGTCGCGCGTCGAGAATCGCTCATCGCAAAGGGGCTCGACCCCGAGCACAACGGCGCGGATGGCCAGCCATCGCCGGCCGACGCCGACCGGACCGCGGCGCTGCGCGCGGCCCTGCCCGCCCAGCGCGACATGGCCCGCCTGTTCGGGCTCTACGACGATCGCTGCCTGCGCGAGGGGCGCATCACGCTCGACGACTTCGTCGCGTTGCCCGTGCGTCTGCTCAGGAACGACCCCGCCTCCCGCGCAATCCTGCGCGACGAGTTCCGCCACATCGTCGTCGACGAGTTCCAGGACTGGAACGTCGCGCAGATCGAGCTGCTCACGCTCCTCGCGCCCGTCGCCCGGGAAACCGGCGCGCCCTCCGATGTCTGCGTGGTGGGCGACGACGACCAGGCCATCTACGGCTTCCGCGGCGCCGACGACCGGGCCTTCGCGCGCTTCGCCTCCCACTACCCCAACTCGACGACCGTCGCGCTCACCGAGAACTACCGCTCGGCGCCGGTCATCATCGAGACCGCCAACGCGATCATCGAGAGGGCGTCGTCGCGGTTCGACGAGAGCAAGACGATCGTCGCCGGCAGGCCGGATCACCCGGGCTTCGCCGACGCGCGCGTCGAGGGCGTCGAGCACGACCCGAAGGCCGGCGAGAGCGACGGCGCCGCCATCGCCGCGATGATCCTGCACGATCGCGCCGAAGCCACGGACCGGGACGAGCCCCGCCCGTGGAACGCCTACGCGGTCATCGCGCGCTCCGGCTCGCACCTCGACCAGATCGGCGCCGAACTCGCGGTGCAGAACATCCCCACGGCGCGCCGCGAGCGCTCCGGCGCGCTCGAGGACGAGTTCGTGAAGGACCTGCTCGCGTGGATCGAGGCGCTCACCGACCCGCGGTGCGCGCCCGGCGCCGGCCCGCGCCGGATGCTCACGCGCCCGCCCGTCGGCGTGCCTCTGGACGATGTGATCCGCTACGAGCGCGAGCACCGCGTCATGGTCGAGCAGTCGGACGAGACGCGCGGGTACCTCGAATGGCTGACGCTCGCGCACCGCACGGACCCTCGCATCGGGCGGTTCGTCGAAACATGGGACGCGCTGCGCGCGTTCTGCGCCGAACACCCGGCCGATGTCGCGATCGACCAGATCTGCCGACGCGCCATCTTCCCGGCGCTCGACCTGCTCGAGACGCACGACCGCCTCCGCAGCGGCACACGCCTCGCGAGGTTCGTCGCGTTCGTGCGCGCCAAGCAGCCCAACCTCGACGCGCCGGGCGACCTGCGCGAGTGGCGCGCGTATTTCAACGACCTCGATGAGAAAGAACGAGAACGCCTGTCCGACAGCGGCGAGAACGCCCTTCGCGCCCCCGACGACGACGCAGGCGAGGGCGTGCAACTGCTGACGGCGCACGCCGCGAAGGGGCTCGAGTTCGACACGGTCTTCCTGCCGCGCGTCTGGCCCAGCCAGGGCACGTTCCCGTCGACCAACGCCGACGGGAAGGCGCCCCTGCCCCCCGACCTCCGTCAGCGCGGCGACTCGATCGCCGCCGACGAAGAGCGCCGGCTGTTCTATGTCGCCTGCACGCGCGCCGAGCGCCGGCTCGTGCTCCTCGCCAAAGCCAAGAAGGGCAAGACGACCACCAGCAAGATGGGCGACTACTTCCTCGAACTCGCGTACAACGCCGGGGCGGGCATCCGCGCCGCCGTCGTCAGCGCGGGCGACCTGATGCGCCGCGCCGGCGTCGAGCCGGCGCCGGTCGTCGCCGACGATCAGCCGACCGACGCCGACCGCTCCGCGCTGCTGGATCGCGCCGAGCGTTCGTACCGGGAAGAGGCGGCGGAACTGTTGTTCGCCGCCGGTTCGGCCGACGCCGACGAGAACGCGCTGCAGCGCGTCGACGCCGGGCTCTCGCGCGCGGCGCGCCGGATGGCCGCGATCGCGAAGATCCGCGCGTCGGGTCTGCGCATCGACGCGGCGGGCTCGCTGGCGGAGGGCGACGAGCGCCTGCGCCGACTCCTCGAACGCGTCGTGGCCGGCGCGAGGGGCCCGGAGCGTCTGCGTCCGATGCAGGCGCCTCTGTTCCTGAGTTACAGCAAGCTCGCCGACTTCGAGCGCTGCCCGCGCTGCTTCTATGTGAAGTACGAGCTCGAGCTGGACGAGGCCAGGACCACCGAGCTGTCGATGGGCCATCTCGCGCACCTCGCGCTGGACAACTTCTACCGCGAGCGCCGGGCTGCCGAGGCCGACGGGCGCTTCCCGCCCGGCAAGGACCGGCTCCTCGAGCTCGGGCGCATCGAGTACGAGCGCAGCGAGGCGAGCCGCGCGCCCGGGGGACGCGTGATCCGCGAGCAACTCCTCGCGCAGCTCGTGAACGCGATGGACAAGCTCCACGACGACAGCGATCAGGTGCTGCACACCGAGCTGCAGATCCGCATGCCCTTCCGGCTCGAGGGCGACGCGCCGGGCGCGAGGCCCCACCTCTTCACGGCGAAGATCGACCGCGTCGACCTCGCCCCCGGGGGCGGCTTCCGGGTCATCGATTACAAGACCGGAAAGGCAACCAAGACCAAACTCGAGATCAAGAATGATGACCTGCAGATGGCGCTCTACGCGCTCGCGGTCTCGTGGTGGAGCGAATCGGGAGCGCAGCGCGACCCCGACGAGGCGCTTCCGCTCTCGAACGCATCGCCGATGGGCGAGGCGGTGCGACTCGGCGAGATCGAGCCCATCCCGGGCGTCGCGGAGTACTGGGTCCTCTCCACGGGCCAGCGCGGCGTCATCGGCTTCGACGCGCTCAACCTGAAGAAGGTCGTGAAGACTGTCGAGGGGTACGCCGCGAAGATGCTCGCCGGGGAATACAAGAAGGGCAGCGATCGCGACTGCAAGGGGCTGTGCGACTACCTCGGGGGGTGAGCGATCACCCCGCGTGCCCGCGGCGCACCGCGTTCGCGGTCATGAGCAGGTAGGCGCCGATCAGGATCCACCACAGCCCGCCGCCGATGCCGGCGCCCATGTAGGACAGCACGCCCATGCCGATCAGCACGACGCCGAAGCCCATGCCCAGATTGGCCGACACGCGCGTGGCCCACTGGATCTTGCCGGTGACCGCCCACAGGATCGAGCGCAGCACGCGCCCGCCGTCGAGGGGGAACGCCGGGATCATGTTGAACACCAGCAGGGCGAGGTTGATGAACCCCAGGTAGAACACGACCGACGTCAGCCCCGGCGTGACGCCGGCGCCCTCGAGCCCGTAGCCGAGCCCATAGAACCCGGCGCCCAGCAGCAGACTCACGAGCGGGCCGGCGAGGGCGACGGTGGCTTCCTCGGATGGCTTCCGCGGCGCCGCGTACATCTCGGCCAGCCCGCCGAAAAGATGGAGCGTGATCGCGCCGGTGGGGATGTGACGACGCCGCGCCTCGAGCATGTGCCCGACCTCGTGGAGGAGGACCGAGCCGAACAGCCCCAGCGCGCCGAGCACGCCCATGACCAGGTACGCGCTGTCGTCGTACCCGGGCGCCGCGAAGGGGAAGTACCCCGCCGACAGACGCCACACGATGAGCAGCACGATGATGAACCAACTCGCGTCGGCGTAGACGGGGAAGCCCAGGATGGTGAACAGGTAGAAGCGGGAGCCCATTGGGGAGAGTAGGCAGCAGGGAATAGGGAGCAGGGAGCAGGGCAGTGGGGTCGGGGCCACGCCTCTTCCTGCTGCCCGCTCCCTGCTCCCCGCTCCCTTCCCCCACTAGACTCGCCCCTATGACCAGCCCCACCGTCGCGATCAACCGGCTCCGTGAACTCAACGAGGAATACCAGCAGCAGGAGCGTCAGATCCGGCTGGGTGGTGGCCCCAAGGCGATCGACCGCCAGCACGAGAAGGGCCGGCTCACGGCCCGCGAGCGCATCGACCGGCTCGTCGACGACCCCCAGCGCTTCGTCGAGATGGGGCTCTGGGCCGCCTTCAACATGTACAAGGAGCACGGCGGCGCCTCGGGCGCCGGCGTCGTCACCGGGGTCGGGCCCGTCGAGGGGCGCCTGTGCATGATCGTCGCCAACGACGCCACCGTGAAGGCCGGCGCGTTCTTCCCGGCGACCTGCAAGAAGATCATCCGCGCCCAGCGCATCGCCCACATGGCCCACATGCCCCTGCTCTACCTGGTCGACAGCGCGGGCGTCTTCCTGCCTTTGCAGGAAGAGGTCTTCCCCGACACCGACGACTTCGGGCGCATCTTCCGCAACAACGCGGTGATCTCGGCCGACGGCCTGCCGCAGATCGCCGCGATCATGGGCTTCTGCGTCGCGGGCGGCGCCTACCTGCCAGTCCTCTGCGACAACATCCTGATGACCGAGGGCTCGGGCCTCTACCTCGCCGGCCCCGCGCTCGTGAAGGCGGCCATCGGCCAGCAGGTGACCGACGAGGAACTCGGCGGCGCCGCGATGCACGCCAGCGTCTCGGGCACCGTCGACTTCAAGGAGAAGGACGACGAGTCGTGCATCCGGCGCATCCGCGCGCTGGTCGCCGCGTTCAACAAGGCGACCCCCCGCGCCGACGCGATCGACCCCTCGGCCCCCGCCCCGGCCCGCGCCGCCGACGAGGTCTATTCCCTCTTCACCGACAAGCCCGGCGCCCAGTACGACACCCGCGAGATCCTCAAGACCTTCGTCGACGACGGCTCGTTCGAGGAGTACCGCGCCGACTACGGCGGGTCGCTCGTCTGCGCCTACGCGCGCATCAAGGGCCAGAACTGCGGCATCGTCGCCAACCAGAAGAAACTCGTGAAGCCCGCCGCCGGGGGCATCCAGATCGGGGGCGTGATCTACCACGACTCCGCCGAAAAGACCGCGCGCTTCATCATGGACTGTAACCAGAAGCGCATCCCGATCGTGTTCGTGCACGACACCACCGGCTTCATGGTCGGGCGCGAGAGCGAGCAGCACGGCATCATCCGCGCCGGCGCCAAGATGGTCAACGCGATGAGCAACTGCGTCGTCCCCAAGATCTCGCTCATCATCGGGGGCAGCTACGGCGCCGGGAACTACGCCATGTGCGGGCGCGCGTTCGACCCCTTCCTGACCTACGCGTGGCCCGGCAGCAAGTGCGCCGTGATGGGCGCCGCCCAGGCGACGGGCGTGCTCGCGACGATCGAGGAGAAATCGCGCGAGCGCAAGGGCGAGACCATCGACGAGGCGACGCACAAGGCGATCCTCGACGCGGTGCGCGAGAGCTACACCGAGCAGCAGGACATCCGCCACGGGGCTGCCCGCGGCTGGCTCGACCGCGTCATCCAGCCCCACAACACGCGCGACGAACTGGCGGCGGCGCTGGCGATGACGAGCAACTGGCCCAGCGAGCGGGAGTTCCGGACGGGAGTGCTGCAGACTTGAAATGGTCGAAAGATCAGGTCGAGTTGTCGTCCCACGCGTTGGAACAGATGGGCGCGAGAGGGATCGGCCGGGAGCAGGTTGAGGCGGTTCTCGCCGCCCCGGAAGCGGTTCTGGATGTCCGGGAGGGCCGTGTGGTGGCCCAGGCGGTCCTGGAAGTCGCGACCGAGCAACGCCGATACCTCTATCGCGTGTTCGTCGACATTGACCGTGAACCCGCCGTCGTTGTCACGGCGTACCGTACGAGTCAGATCGAGAAGTATCGGAACCGCCCATGATCGTCTCTTACGACCAACATACTGACACTCTTCGCGTTGTCTTCCGCGACGGACCCGTCACCGAAAGCGACGAGGACAAGCCCGGCGTCATTCTCGACTATGACGCCGAAGGCAACCTCGTGTCCATGGAGATCCTCGACGCTTCGCGCCGTGTGACGAATCCGCGTTCGGTTGAGGTGAGAGCTTCGGCTTGAATTGTGGGCTTCTGCGGTCCGGGCGATGACGAGCAACTGACCGCGCAGGCACGAGGTTAGGATAGAGGTTTTGCAGACTTGAACGATCAACGCGTCGCCGTCGCCTGCTCTCGCGAGGAACTCGGCTGCGCCGAGGACCGCTTCGTGCTCGACGCCTTCGCGCGTCTGGGGGTCGAGGCGGTCCACGCGGTGTGGGACGACCCGGCGGTCGAGTGGGCGTCGTTCGCCGCCGTCGTCGTGCGCCACACCTGGGACTACTACCGCGGCAGGCGCGACGCGTTCTGCGAGTGGGCGCTTCGCGTCTCGACCAAGACGCGCCTCTTCAACGGCGCCGAGACCATCTGGCGCAACACGCACAAGTTGTATCTGAAGCAACTCGAGGCCCGCGGCGTGCCGGTGATCCCGACGCTGTTCACGCGCCGGGGCGAGCCGCGCGTGGACCTGCGCCAGGTCGTGCGCGAGGCGGGGTGGGACGGCTCCGGGGGGCCCGGGGGCTCCGGGGGTTCCGGGGGTGGGGTGATCAAGCCGGCGATCGGGGGCGCCGCGTGGGGGTTGCGGGTGTTCGGCGCGAACGACATCGACGAGGCGGAGGATCACCTCGCGCGGCTGATGGAGACGGGCGACGCGCTGGTGCAGCCGCTGATCCCGAGCATCCGGACCAAGGGCGAGACCTCGCTGATGTTCGTGGACCGGATCTTCACGCATGCGGTGCGCAAGGTGCCGGCCGGCGACGATGTGCGCTGCCAGGACGACCACGGCGGCGCCGTGTTCGCGCACGAGCCGGGCGCGCGCGAGATGGAGGTCGCGCGTCGCTGCACCGACGCGTGGATCGCGGAGACGGGCGAGATCCCGCTGTACGCGCGCGTGGATCTGATCGATGTTTCCGAGCCGGGTGATCCCTCTTTGCGCGCCGAGGACGCGCGCGTCACGCTGCGCGACCCGCGCGTGGTGGAGTACGAAGTGGTGGAGCCGGAGATGTTCTTCCGCTTCAAGCCGGGGGCGGCGGACGCGCTGGCGCGCGCGGTGGTGCGCGAGGTGGGGTGAGCCGCTTCCCCTCCGGCCCCCTCTCCCCCGAGGGGAGAGGGCTGGGGTGAGGGGTTTCGAACTGCGCGGTGCGCTCGACCGCGCGATCTTCCCTTGTGCCTTGTGCCTCATCCCTCGTGGCTTCCGAGACACACCCCTCACCTGGCTCGCTGCGCTCGCCGTCCTCTCCCCGCAAGCGGGGCGAGGGGGCGGGAGTTGCGGTATTCTGGGATCATGCCGGTTCCCCGGGCTACGGATGAGAAGATCGAACGCGCGAAGATGCTGCGCGCACAGGCGTCGGTCCCCGAGCGAGTGCTGTGGTCGAAGGTCCGTGATCGCAAGCTCGGGGATCTGAAGTTTCGCAGGCAGCAGGCGATCGGCCACCTCGTGGTAGATTTCTATTGCGCTGACGCGCGGCTCGTTGTCGAACTCGACGGCGACCACCATGGAAAGACCCGCGTCGCCGACGCGGCACGGGACGCGTTCTTGCACGCGCAGGGTCTTGAGGTCGTGCGCCTCAGCGTGCGCGACTTCATGAAGCATCAGCACGCGTCGCTCGAGTACATCCTGCGCGTCGCGCGATCCCGGCTCCCCTCCGGCCCCCTCTCCCCCGAGGGGAGAGGGCTGGGGTGAGGGGTTTCGAGCTGGCCGTTGTGATCGTTTGCGCGATCTTCCCTTGTGCCTCGTGCCTCATCCCTCGTGGCTTCCGAGACACACCCCTCACCTGGCTCGCTGCGCTCGCCGTCCTCTCCCCGCAAGCGGGGCGAGGGGGCGGGACGGGCGCACCGGTCAGATCTCGTGGCACGGCTGCGTCGTACCACGCCACCCCTTGTCCTCTCTTCCTGCTCCCCACTCCCTGCTCCCTGCTCCCTCCCTGCCGAAAAACCTAACAAAGACCTTGCAACCGCTCTTGATGTCCGCTATATATGGTGGTGTGCCGCCGCGGTGGGCGTGGCGGGTCCGGAACCGACAGGCAATGAGAGAACAGAGATGGCAGACAACAGCAACATGCCCAAGGGGCTCGTGCCGCACCTCGTGGTCGACGGGGCGGCCAAGGCGCTGGAGTTCTACGCGAAGGCGTTCGGGGCGGAGGAGACCTGCCGCATGCCCTCGCCCGACGGGCGTCTGATGCACGCGGAGATGACGATCGGCGACCAGACGATCTTCCTGTGCGACGACTTCCCCGAGTACTGCGGCGGGAAGTCGCGCACGCCCACGGCGCTGGGCGGTTCGACGGTGACGATCCACCGGTATGTGAAGGACTGCGACGCCGCGATCGCGAAGGCCGAGAAGGCCGGCGCGACGGTGCTGATGCCGGCGGAGGACATGTTCTGGGGCGACCGCTACGGCAGCGTGACAGACCCGTTCGGGCATACCTGGTCGTTCGCGACGCACATCAAGGACATGACGCCCGACGAGATGGCCGAGGCGGGCAAGGCGGCGTTCGGGGGGTGAGGCGCACGGGTATCCTGCAGGAGTCGAAATCCGACCCCGGGAGCCCCGGTCATGAGCGAACCGCCGCCGTCGCCATTCCGTGTAGAGGTTGAACGCGCGCTGCGCGAAGGGCGTTACGCCGAGGCGATGTCGATGCTTGAATCCCCCGCGGCGCTCGAAGAGCAACGCGGGTTTCTTTTGTACTCGCGTGGCTGGGCGCTGGCGTACCTCGACCGCGAGGAAGAAGCGCTTGCCTGCTTTGAAGAGGCGCGGACGATCCGCGACGACTGGCCCGGCCCGCGCGGCTGGATCGGCTACCTGCTGTATGTCCTCGACCGCAACGAGGAGGCGGTCGAGGTCCTGCAAGGCGCGATCGGGCGTTGGCCCGACGATGCGGTTCTCCACTATCGGCTCGGCAACGCGATGCACGGCGCCGGTCGAAAGGAGGAAGCGGTCCGTGCGCTCAAGCGCTCACTGGAGCTGGATCCGGATCAAGTCGATGCGTTGCTGGCGCTCGCGTGGTCGCTCAGGGAAGAGGGTGAGTTCGAGCGAGCGCTGGAACTCGCCCAGAAGGCGGCGACGCTGGCCCCGGACAACGCCGATACCTGGTGCGCGATCAGCGATCTCGCGGATCAGTTAGGCATGTGGGAACTGTTGCTCAGCACGATGCGGCATCGGGCTGTGATCGAGCCGACGAACGCCCAGATGTGGGTCAATCTAGGCGTCGCATACTCGGTGAACGGCCTGCTCGACGAGGCGATCGACGCGTGGACGAAGTCGCTCTCGCTCGATCCGACGGACGCGTACGCGCACTGCAATCTCGGGTGCGCCCTCATCGAACGCGGCGATGTCGAGGCGGGCATCGCCGAAGTCGAGCGCGCGCACGCCAATGATCCCGACCATACGCGAACATGCGATCGGATGCGGAAAGCACTCCGACGGCGACGGTGCGACGAGGTGAGCGAGCTCTTCGAGCGAGAAGACTTTCTTGGCGCGAAGGGTTTTCTGCTCGGGGTGATCGCGTCGGATGACGGATCGTCCGAACTGTGGAGCCACCTCGGCTACGCGCATCTCGAACTCGACGAATATCAGCAGGCGATCGAAGCATACCGGCGCAGTCTCACGATCTGGGAGAGCAACCCGAACGCATGGCATTCGCTCGCCTGCGCGTACTGGGAAGTTGAAGACATGGCGAACGCGATCAAAGCGTACCGTCGGTCGGCCGAGATTGATCCTGAGGACGAGCGGAACTGGTTGTGCCTTGGAAAGATCGCCCTCGACCAGGGCGATCCGAAAGCCGCAGAAGAGCACTTCCGACGAGCGATCAGGATCGAAGGCGAAGCGCCGGAGATTTGGTATTGGCTCGGTCGGGCGCTTGCCGAGCGAGGCGATCGATCGGGAGCAATTCGGATGATGGAACGGGCGCTGGAGTTCGACCCGGAGAACGAGTTTCTTGAGGATCAGATCGAAGCTCTCAGGAAGCAGAACACCCGCTGGTGGCGTCGCTGAGCGTGCGGCGATGGGAGGGGGCGCATCCGGGCAATCTATGTTGACACTGCAACACGGCGTCTGCGATGACGCCTGCCGCGATTCGCCGACCAATGGTGTAGACTTCTCAAAGCATGGCCGAGCGTGTCCGCATCACCGATGTTTCGCCCCGCGACGGGCTCCAGAACGAGCGCGGCGTGGTGTCGACCGGCGACAAGGTTCGTCTGGTCGGCGCCCTGCTGCGCGCCGGGCTGGATGAGGTCGAGGTGAGCAGTTTCGTGTCGCCCCGGTGGGTGCCGCAGCTGGGGGACGCGGCGGGGGTGTTTGAGAGTGTCGCGAAGTTGTTGGGGGACCCTCCCCCTGCCCCCTCCCGCAAGCGGGAGGGGGTCGCAGACATGTCCCCCTCCCGCTTGCGGGAGGGGTTAGGGGAGGGCGTCTTTCCAAAGGTCCGCATCCCTCGCGAGCGAGAAACAGTGAATCGCGCGAGGCGCCTGCGTCGCGATTCGACCTGGCCGGAACGCACGCTGTGGTCGGTGCTGCGCGACAAGAAAGTTGGAGGGCTTCGCTTTCGAAGACAGCACCCGATCGGGCCGTACATCGTGGACTTCTTTTGCGCATCGCACGCGATCGCGATCGAGGTCGACGGCGAGTCTCACATGCGCGTCGAGCGCGGCGAGCACGACAAACGACGCGAGCAATGGCTCCGCGAGCAGGGTGTACGCGTGCTGCGGTTCTCGAACGATGAAGCGTTGCGCGATCCCGTGAAGATCGCGGAAGCGGTGTTGACATTCATTCGGCGATCTAGCGAAGACCCTCCCCCTGCCCCCTCCCACAAGTGGGAGGGGGGAAAGATCTGGTCCCCCTCCCGCTTGCGGGAGGGGTTAGGGGAGGGTCTTCGGACGCCCTTGCTTTCGGCCCTCGTTCCCAACGAGAAGGGTTTCGACGCCGCGTGCGAGGTGAACGCGAAGGCGGGGCGGATGCTCATCGGGAAGGTGTCGGTGTTCACCGCCGCGAGCGAGACCTTTTCGAGGAAGAACACGAACGCGAGCGTCGACGAGACGATCGAGCGGTTCGCGGCGTTCGTGCCGCGGGCGTTCGGGATGGGCTTCGGAGTGCGGATGTATGTCTCGTGCGTGGTGGCGTGCCCGTTCGAGGGCCCGATCGCGCCGGGCGCGGTGCGGCGGGTCGTCGACAAACTCCGCGCGATCGTGCCGCCGGGGCACGAGGGCGAGATCGACCTGGGCGACACGATCGGTGTGGCGCACCCGGCGGACATCGCGGCCCTGCTGGGCGAGTTCGACGCGCGCGAGCGGGGCGAGTTGACGCTGCACCTGCACGACACCTTCGGGCGTGCGGGCGAGTGCGTACGTGCGGCGCTGGAGATGGGTGTGCGATCGTTTGATGGATCGGTCGCCGGGCTGGGCGGGTGCCCGTACGCCGGGACGCCGGAGAAGCCGGCGCCGGGGAACATCTCGACCGAGACGCTGGTGCGCGCGGTGCGCGACGCGGGGTTCGCGTGCGCCGTCGATGACGACGCGCTGCGCGGGGCGGCGTCGATCGCGCGCGAGATCGTGGCGCGGGCCAGGGCGCAGGAAGGGGCGAGCGCATGATCCGCGTCGAGCACGAACCGGTGAGTGGAGGGAGCGGCGGCGGCGAGATCGCGACGATCGTTCTCGATCGCGCCGACAAGCGCAACGCGCTCACGCCCGACATGCTCCACAACCTGCGCGTCGCGGTCGACCACGCCGGGCACGAGCATCACGCGCGCGCCGTCGTGCTGCGCGGCGAGGGGCAGGCGTTCTGCGCCGGGTTCGACCTGTCGCTCTGCCAGGACGACCCGCTCGCGATGCGCGCCATGCTCACCGGCCTGAGCAACACCATCCGCGCGCTGCGCAGGTGCCCGTGCCCGGTGGTGATCGCGGCCCACGGGGCGGCGATCGCCGGGGGCTGCGCGCTGCTTGGCGGCGCGGACTTCGTCGTGACCGACGCGCACGCGAAACTCGGGTATCCGGTGACGCGCCTGGGCGTGTCGCCCGCGGTGAGCAGCCCGTTCCTGCGCCAGAGCGTGGGCGACGGCAACGCGCGGGCGCGCCTGCTCGATTCGGAACTCATCGACGGTCGGCGCGCGTGCGCGATCGGGTTGGCGCACGAATGCGTGGAGCGGGCGGAGGATGTGCTTGCTCGCGCGATGGGGGTTGCGCGGGCGTTCGCGGCCAAGCCGCCGCACGCGCTGCACCAGACGAAGCGGTGGCTGAACGAACTGGACGGCTCGCTTGATGAGCGGGCGATCGACGGCGCGCTGCACGCGTCGCTGGGGCTGACGGGCGGCGAGGAGGAGCGAGAACTGCTCGCCAGGATGTGGGAGAAGCGACCGTGAGCGTGAACGAACTGGCGTTGTTGTCGATCGAAGGCCGCGTCGCGACGCTGACGCTCAACCGTCCGGAGCAGCGCAACGCGATGTCGCGGGACCTGCTCACGGCGCTCTCTGAGCGCGTGCGCGAACTGGCGTCGCGCGCCGATGTGTCGGTGTGCGTGATCACGGGCGCCGGCAAGAGTTTCTGCGCCGGGATGGACCTCAAGGCGGTGCTCGATGTCCCCGGCGCGCCGGGGGAGATGCTGCGGCTCATCGCCGAACTGACCCACGCCATCCGGAACCTGCCGATGGTCACGGTGGCGCGGATCAACGGGGCGGCGATCGGGGGCGGGTGCGGGCTCGCGTGCGTGTGCGACTTGGGCGTCGCGCCGCCCGACGCGAAGCTGGGATATCCGGAAGTGGACCTTGGCGTGTGCCCGGCGGTGGTGGCGCCCTGGCTGGTGAAGAAGATCGGCGCCGGGCAGGCGCGCCGGGTGCTGCTCGAGGGCGGGCTGATGGACGGGCGGCGTGCGCACGACCTGGGCCTGATCACGCACCTCGCCCCTTCGCAGGACGAGCTGGACGCGACGGTCGACGAACTCGTCGGTCGGCTTTCGAAGGCGGGCCCGATGGCGCTGCAGACGACGAAGCGCTGGATGAACACGCTCGACGGGTCGGACGATCTCGAGGTCCTCCTGCGCGGCGCTGAGTTATCGGCCCGCGTGGTCGAGAGCGACGAGGCAAGAGCCGGGCTCAAGGCCATGTTCGCACGGAGGTGAGCGGGCGGTGGCTTTCCCCGGGTCTGGGTGATCGTGTGCGAGGGTTGGCAACCCGCTGAAGCGACCGGTGCGAATCGACGATGTTCCGGAGTCACCCGGTCGGGTACCGCTTTCGGCGCCGCGTCGTTCTCGCGCATGGGCACCATCGAAACCGCCATCTCGATCGCCGGGGAGATGAAGTACACCTTCTTCCCGGCCCCGCTCGCGTCGCTCTCCAACGAGACGCTCGAGGTGGATCTGTATCTCGTCCACGGCGAGGGGCGCGAGCCGGCGCTCTACCGGGGGTCGGGCCTGCCCTTCACCCCGCACGACGCGGTGCGTCTGGCCGAGACGGGCGTGAAATATGTCTACATCCCCCTCGCGCAGCACGGCGCGTACCGGCGGATGCTGATGAGCACGACCGAGCGCCTTTTCGCGGACAAGGGCGTGGCGGTGAAGGAGCGCGGCAAGATCGTGCGCGCCACCTGCTCGAAGATCATCGAGGATGTGCTGATGTTCCCCGGCTGGCCCGAGGCGGTGGACGCGGTGGAAGAGATCTCGGTGTGCTTCACGAGGTGGGCCGAGGAAGCGCAGCACGAGTTCTCGTATGTGCTGGATATGACCGCGCACGATTTCTACACGACGACGCACATGGTGAATGTCGGCGTGGGGTGCGGGATGCTCGCGAAGGAGCTCCGCCCGGGAGACGCGGACTTCCTGAAGCTGGTGTTCGAGGGCGGGCTGCTGCACGACCTGGGCAAGCGGGGCGTGCCGGAGGAGATCCTGAACAAAGAGGGCAAGCTCACCGACGAGGAGTGGGCCGTGCTCAAGGTTCATCCCGCGAAGGGGTACGACGAGCTGCGCGACCGCGAGGGCGTCTCGGCGGTCGTGCTCGAGATGACGCGCGACCACCACGAGAAGCTCGATGGATCGGGGTATCCGAACGGGCTCAAGGGCGACCAGATCTCGTTCCACGCGCGCCTCTGCGGCGTGGTGGACATCTACGACGCGCTGACCACGGCTCGCCCGTATCGTGGTCCGATTCCGCCGATGAAGGCGCTGTCGATGATGCGCGAGGAGGCGGGCCCCAAGCTCGATCCCGACATCTTCGAGGCGTGGGAGGCGCTGGTGCACAAGCTCCTGCGCGACGACCCGGCCAGGGCGGTGGGGGGGCGGGCCGGATCGATCGCGACGGTGACGGCGGCGCCCCGCGCCGACGAGCCGCGAAAGCACACCGGCGACGAGAAACGCGGCCACCCCCGGCGCGTCTGCCGCCTGCGCGGGGAGGCGTGCTTCGAGTACCGCGGCAAGCAGGTCGGCCCCGAGGTCGGCGAGTGGTACCCGGTGAACATCGTGGACATCAGCCAGAGCGGGCTGGGCCTGCGGTTCGAGTTCGCCCCGTCCAAGGGCGACTTGATCCGGGTGCGGATCCCCCAGCCGAGCGGGCACCCGCTCGAGCGCGAGGGGGAGATCGTCCGGGTGCGTCAGGACCCCGGGGGGGCCTATCTGGTGGGTATGCGGTTCACGCGGCTCATGTCCTCGGCGGCGTGACCGTCCGGACGCCGCGGCTCCTTTCGGGCGTGAATCCCGACCGGGGGGCGAGCGAAGGTTCCTATACTCAGGGTCGTCGATGGCGTGGGCCTCGGCGGAAAGTCCCTCTTAGGAACGCGCATGCCGTCTGATCTGCTGTCCTTCCATCGTGAATCGACGGGCCCGGCCGCGGGTGTCGTGACGCTGCATCTCGAGCAGGAGGGCAAGCCGGTGGTCGTGCTCAACCGGGCCTTTCTGGAGAAGCTCGACCGCACGCTGGACGCGATCGGGCAGCCCGAGAAGGGCTTCGTGCTGGCGAGCGACGCGCCGCGCGCGTTCGTCGCCGGGGCCGACCTCGCTGAGATCGACGGGCTGAACGACCAGGAGCTCGATGAGTATCTGAAGCTCGGCACGCGCGTCTACGGGCGGATCGCGGCGTTCAAGTGCCACACGGTGGCGGCGATCAACGGCGCGACGCTGGGCGGCGGGCTCGAGTTGGCGATGCACTGCGACACGCTGGTCGCGGCGATGCCGAAAGGGACCGCCGAGAAGCCCCCGAGGCCCTATCCCATCGGCCTGCCCGAAGCGGGTCTGGGCATCTGCCCGGGCTGGGGCGGCACGGCGATGCTGCCGTCGCGCATGGACCCGGCGCGGGCGATCCTGATGACGGCGACCGGCCAGACCATGAGCGTCATCGAGGCGCGCGAGGCGGGGCTCATCAGCCAGCTGCTCGACAACCCCGACGACCTGCTGCCCCTCTCGTGCGAGCGCGCGGCGACGGGGCTGTCCGGCTCGGTCGCGGGCCACAAGAACCACGAGGCGCGCAACATCTCGATGGAGCGGTTCAGCGTCGACGCGAGGGCCGGGCTGAAGCGCGCGATGCCGGACTTGCCGGCGACCCCGGCCGCGCAGGCGGTCGCCGAGTGCGTCGACGCCGGGCTGAGCGGGGGCTGGAAGAAGGCGCTCGAGTGCGAGCGCCGGAACCTGATCCGGCTGCGTCACACCCCCGAGGCGCGCCGGGCGATCGAGGCGTTCTTCGCGAAGTCGAAGGCCTGAACGCGAGCAAAGCAACCACGCGTGGGCCGGCGAAGGCCCGTCCACGAGTTTCGACCAGTGATTGAAAGGAAGACCCAGACATGGCAGATCTGAAGAACCTCAAGGGCATCTCCGAGAAGGACCGCAAGATGATCGCCGACGCCGAGCAGATGCTCGGGCCGGACCCTTCGGAGATGGGGTTCATCAAGAACCTGTTCTGGGGCAACTTCCGCGAGGATCTGGTGTTCCCGTACCCCGAGAGCGCTGCTGAAGAGACGGCGCGCTGCGATCAGCTCCTCGCGCGACTCGACGAGTACATGCGCAACGAGCACCCCTCGGTCCAGATCGATCAGGAGCAGGAGATCCCGCGCTGGGTCATCGACCGGCTCTTCGAGATGGGCGTGCTGGGCATGACCATCCCCCGCGAGCACGGCGGCGGCGGGCTGGGCATCACCTCGTACAACCGCGTCCTCGAGCGCATCGGCGCGTCGTGCGGGAGCACGGCGGTGCTGGTCTCGGCGCACCAGTCCATCGGCTGCAAGGCGGTCATGCTCTTCGGCACCGACGAGCAGAAGAAGAACTGGCTGCCCAAGCTTGCCACCGAGTGGGTCAGCGCGTTCTGCCTCTCCGAGCCCAACGTCGGCTGCGACGCCGGCGGGCAGGAGACCCGCTGCGAGTGGAACGAAGCCGAGCAGTGCTACATCCTCAACGGCGAGAAGAAGTGGGCCACCTCGGGCGCCATCTCGGGCCTGTTCACCGTCATGGCCAAGCAGAAGATGCCCGACGGCAAGGACAAGGTCACCGCCCTGGTCTGCACGCCCGACATGCCCGGCATCGACATCTTCCAGAAGAACCGCAGCAAGTGCGGCATCCGCGGCACGTGGCAGGCGCGCATCCGGTTCACCAACGTCCGCGTGCCCAAGGCCCATCTCATGCACAAGGAAGGCCGCGGCCTGAACGTCGCGCTGACCTGCCTGAACTACGGTCGCTGCACCCTCTCGGCGGGCATGCTGGGCGGCGCCAAGGCCGCGATGGACCAGGCGATCAAGTGGTCGCAGACCCGCTACCAGTTCCAGCGCCCGCTGGCGGACTTCGAGCTGGTGCAGCAGAAGGTCGCGCGCATGGCCGCGTACACCTACGCGATGGAATCCATGCTGTACATGACCACGGGCATGCTCGATCGCCACGACGACGACATCATGCTCGAGACCGCGATCTGCAAGGTGTTCTGCTCCGAGTACGGCTGGCGGACCGTCAACGACGCCATGCAGATCATGGGCGGCGAGTCGTACATGACCGAGAACCAGATCGAGCGCATCTTCCGCGACTCGCGCATCAACATCATCGTCGAGGGCGCCAACGAGGTCATGCAGTCGTTCATCTTCGCCTACGGCGGCAAGCAGCTCGCCGAGCAGATGGTCGGCGTGCGCGACGCGATGGCGTGGAACAAGGAGCAGGGCGTGGGCGCGAACCTCGCTCGCGTCCTGCGCAACGGCACGAACCCTGTGATCGTCGGCAAGGCGATCCCGCTCGGGCTCGAGCTCTTCCTGGGCATCAAGCGGGCCGCCCCTCAGGTCACCAAGCTGCACGCGTCGCTCGCGTCGCAGGGCGATCGCGTGGGTCAGCTCACGCGAGACCTCTCGCACGCGTTCAAGAAGATGAGCAAGGTCCACGAGGAGAACCTGCTCAACCGCCAGGTCGTGCAGGCGCGCATCGCGGACTGCGCGATCATGATCCACGCCATGACCTGCTCGCTGTCGCGACTCGATCGCGACCTGCGCGCCGGCGCCGAGGGCGTGGAGTTCGAGCGCGACCGCGCCGCCTGCATGCACTTCTGCGACATGGCGGAGGTTGAGTTCCGGCGCCTGATGCGCGAGCTGACCTCCAACGCCGACGCCTCGATGGCCAGGGCGTCGGAGGCGGCCCTCAAGCTCAGCGACACCCTCCCCAACTCGCAGTTCTCGATCCCCGAGCGCAGCCCGGTCGCCAAGGGCACCGGGCGCGAGCTCAACCAGCAGGGCATCAAGCAGTTCCCCGGCACCCGCTTCGAGGGCGACCCGACCTTCCACGGCTCGGGCGGCACCAGCAGCGGGTCGGGCGTCTCGGCGGTCGAGAAGCTGCACTGACCGCGCGATCCACCCTCCCGCCCCCCGGGGAGGGCCCGGCCCGAACCCCTCCAGGCCCGCGCCCCGCCGGGCTCCGGGGCACTTTGCGCCCGCCCCGGCCTACCCTTGTGCACGCGCACGGCGTGCGCCCGTTTCCAGCCATCCACCAGCCGCGCCCGACGCGCGACCGGAGTTCATGATGCCCATCAGGACCGATTTCGAAGGCAAGATCGAGTACGTGCAGATCCTCGACGAGACCGGCAAGTTCGACGAGAAGCTCGGCAAGGGCCTGCTCACCGACGCGCAGGTCGTCGAGCTCTACGAGCACATGTCGATCTGTCGCCACCTCGACGAGATCGCCTTCAAGCTGCAGCGCTCCGGGCGCATGGGCACCTACCCGCAGAACAAGGGACAGGAGGCGGCGGCGGTCGGCACCGCCCAGTGCCTCAAGAAGGGCGACTGGATCGTCCCCTGCTACCGCGAGAACGCGGCCCTGTTCATGCACGGGCTGCCCATGGAGAAGATCCTCCTCCACTGGATGGGCGACGAGCGCGGCAACCAGATCCCCGAGGGCGTGAACATCACCCCGATCTCGATCCCCATCGGCACGCACATGCTCCACGCCGCCGGCATCGCGTGGGCGGGCAAGCTCCGCGGCGAGGACATGGTCGTCGCGACCTACTTCGGCGACGGCGCGACCTCTGAGGGCGACTTCCACGAGGCGATGAACTTCGCGGCGGTGCTCAAGGTCCCGGTGATCTTCGTCTGCCAGAACAACTCGTGGGCGATCAGCGTGCCCAGCAGCAAGCAGTTCAAGTGCGAGACGCTCGCGCAGCGCGCGTTCGCCTACGGCATGCCGGGCATCCGCTGCGACGGCAACGACGTGTTCGCCGTCAACAAGGTGATGAAGGACGCGGTCGCGCGTGCCCGCGCCGGCGAGGGCCCCTCGTTCATCGAGGCCGTGACCTATCGCCTGGGCGACCACACCACCGCCGACGACGCGCGCCGCTACCGCGACCCGGAAGAGGTCGAGAAGTGGATCAGCCGCGACCCGCTGATCCGCACGCGCAAGTACCTCGAGAAGAAGAAGGCCTGGACCGAAGCCAAGCAGAAGGCCCTCGACGAGAAGGCCAAGGAGCTCGTGGCGCAGGTCGTCAAGAACGCCGAGGGCATCGAGAAGCCGGCGATCGACGACATCTTCGACTACACCTTCGCCGACCTGCCCGCCGAGATCGTCCGCCAGCGAGAGACGATGAAGACCCACGGGCTCGGGCAGTTCCCCGAGCAGGAAACGCTGTCGCGGGTAAAGCAGTATTCGTGAATGAGGCAGCAGGGAGCAGGGAGCCGGCAGCAGCCGGATCTTCCTTCTCTCGCCGCTGCCTGCTCCCCACTCCCTACTCCCTTCACAGACTCACGCCACCACACCGATCGCCCAACCCCGACGCGGTCGTTCACAGAGACTGACTCATGGCCAACCTCACCCTCGTTCAAGCGATCAATCTGGCTCTCGCGCAGGAGATGGAGAAGGACGAACGCGTCGTCATCCTGGGCGAAGATGTCGGCAAGAACGGCGGCGTGTTCCGCGTCACCGAGGGGCTGCAGGCCCGCTTCGGAGAGGAGCGCGTCGTCGACAGCCCCCTCGCCGAGTCGGGCATCATCGGCAGCGCGATCGGCCTCGCGATCGCCGGCATGCGCCCCGTCCCCGAGATCCAGTTCGACGGGTTCCTCGGGCCGGCGTACGACCAGATCGTCAACCACGCCGCCCGCTATCGCACCCGCTCGCGCGGCGCGATCACGGTGCCCCTCACCATCCGCGTGCCGGTCCAGGGCGGCATCCACGCCCCCGAACTCCACAGCGACTCGCCCGAGGCGATCTACGCCCACCACCCGGGCATCAAGGTCGTCATGCCCTCGTCGCCCTACGACGCGAAGGGCCTGCTGATCGCCGCGATCCGCGACCCCGACCCGGTCATCTTCTTCGAGCCCAAGCGCGTCTACCGCTCGTTCCGCGAAGAGGTGCCCGAGGACGAGTACACCATCCCCATCGGCAAGGGCAAGATCGTCAGCGAGGGCACGGACCTCACCGTCGTCACCTGGGGCGCGCCGGTCTACCAGTGCCTGGCGGCGATGGACAACCTGCCCGAAGACCTGTCGGTCGAACTCATCGACCTGCGCACGATCTATCCCTACGACGAGGACATCATCCTCGAATCCGTCGAGAAGACCGGTCGCTGCGTGATCGTGCACGAGGCGCCCAAGACCTGCGGCTTCGGGGCGGAACTCGCCACGATGATCCAGGAGCGCGCCTTCCTGCACCTCAAGGCCCCCATCCAGCGCGTGACGGGCTTCGACACGGTCATGCCCTACTACAAGCTGGAACTGGACTACCTGCCCGAGGCGCCGCGGATCCAGGAGGGGATCTTGGCGTGTGCGAATTACTGAGGGAGCAATGGGATGGCAATTGGTCTGAGATCCGATGAGGAACCGATAGCCCGTTGCTTCGTCTGCAGTCGACCGCACGAGGGGTGGTGTCGTTGCGAGTTTTTCCGTTCCGCATCTGTCGCTATGTGATATAGTCTTGTCATTATGACATCGGGCTTCGATGAAAATCTGCCAATAGACCCTCACGAACGGTTCATATACCTCTCGCAATCGCATTTCGAGGTTGTTCGCGAAGCGGTTCAGCGCGGCGCAAAGGGCGGCGTCTCCGAAAAATCCTACAATGCTGCGATTGAGTTGTATGCATTGCTCAAGGCATCGGCGGAGTATCTGGGACTTTCTGTGCCAAAATGGCAACCGACTGGTGACAAATCCAGGGACTTCTCGGCGATATATCAGGTTGTGTCGCCGGCAATTTCATCGTCTAAAGAAAAGATACGCATCCGGACTATTCACGACACGTTGAACGAGAGAGTTGCCTCGTACTCATCGGTGTGGGAAAACCTCCCCACGATGGACAATGCTCGATATAAAAATATTTTGCAACAGAAGATTAATGATCTGCGACAGGCCGTTAATCTCTCTGATCTTCCTGATGAACACAAGGATCGCATCCTTCGGCGACTGAATGATCTTCAGAAAGAAATGGATAAGCGCAGTCCACGCATTCAGGATGTGTGGTATGGCGTGTGTACGACTGCGGCTATGTGCGCCGAGTTGGGTGGTGGTCTGGCAATGATTATTGATCCCATGACCCGACTGCTCAACGCGGGTACGGGCCTGCTTGCCGAAGTCAACAAAATGTCCTATGCATCGTATTTAGGTGGGCTCTCGCTTCCGGCTCCGAGACCCGAGAAGACGGGTCTCGATAGCGATGGCGAGTCCTCGCCTAAGCCGTAAGGAAAGTGGTTTGCCGCTGATACTTTGTGCATGTTGAAGTCTTTATACCAAAGAAAGAGATCGTGTCACTGAGTGATCGCGTCATCGTGGGTGTGACCTGCCACGCGTCGGGCGAAGGCCCATCGCGGGTGATGCTGCGCCGGGCGTACATCGACGCGATCGTGCGGGCCGGGGGCGTGCCGCTGCTGCTGGCGCAGGTGGCGGAGCAGGCGCGCGAGCACCTGGCGATCTGCGACGCGTTCGTGTTCACGGGGGGCGACGACCCGCGCACCGAGGAGTTCGGCGTCCCGACGCACCCGCGCGCGAGCGTGATGGACCCGGCGCGCCAGCGCCACGAGCTGACGCTGCTTCGCCTGCTGCGCGAGGAGCGCCCCGACATTCCTGTGCTCGGTGTGTGCCTGGGGATGCAGCTGATGGCGCTGGTCGAGGGCGGCGCGTTGAACCAGTGCCTCGACGACGACACGCCGACGGCGGGCGACCACGCGCCGCCGCGCGAGAGCCCCACTACCGATCGGCGCCACGCGCTGCGCGTGCTCGTCGAGCACCCGGTGGTGAAGCCGGGCGAGGTGAACTCCTGGCACCGCCAGGCGGTGCGCGACGCGGGCGCGATGCGCGTGGTCGCGACGGCGTACGACGGCGTGATCGAGGCGATCGACGACCCGCGACGCGCGTTCTGCGTGGGCGTGCAGTGGCACCCGGAGCGTTTGCGCGATGTTGGGCTGGATCAGCGCGACGCGAACGGGGATGGGGTGTTCATGGCGTTGATGAACGCTGCGAGGGCAATGGGCAGTCGGCAATAGGCAATGGGGCAAGAGGGCCTGCCTCTTCCTGCTCCCTATTCCCTATTCCCTGCTCCCTTCCTTTACTTCCCAGCAAAGTCGATGATGCGGCTGATCTCGCTTCGCAGTTTGTGGCGGTGCACCACGCGGTCGACCATGCCGGCGTCCTGGAGGAACTCGGAGCGCTGGAAGCCCTCTGGGAGTTCCTGTCGGATGGTCTGCTTGATGACGCGCGGGCCGGCGAAGCCGATGAGCGCCTTGGGCTCGGCGAGGATGACATCGCCCAGCATGGCGAAGGAGGCGGTCACGCCGCCGGTGGTCGGGTCGGCGAGGACGGAGATGAACAGGCCGCCGGCGTCGTGGAACGCGCCGAGGGCGGCGGAGGTCTTGGCCATCTGCATGAGGGAGAGCGAGCTCTCCTGCATGCGCGCGCCGCCCGAGCAGGAGACGATGATGAGGGGCAGGTCGCCCTCGATCGCGTGCTCGATGGAGCGGGTGATGGTCTCTCCCACGACGCTGCCCATGGAGCCCATCATGAAGGAGGGGTCGAGGGCGCAGAGCATCGCCGGGCGACCCTTGATGAAGCCGCGACCGGCCTTGATGGCCTCGTGCTCGCCGGACTTCTTTTCCTCGGCGACGAGGCGGTCCTTGTACTTCTTGATGTCGGTGAAGCCCAGCGGGTCGGCGCAGCGCAGGTTCGTGAACATCGGCTCGAAGGAGTCGGGGTCCACGAGCTGGGCGATGCGCTCGGCCGCGGTGATGCGGAAGTGGTGATCGCACTGGGGGCAGACATGGAGGTTGGCCTCCATCTGCTTGCGATAGATCATCTGCGCGCACGAGGGGCAGCGGAGCCACAGCCCCTCGGGGATCGCGTTGGACCTCTGGGGCTTGAGCTCGGACCACGAGCGCGGGCCGGCGGCCTGGCTGGTGGGGGGGGCGATCGGTTGGGATTCGGCCTGGCTCATCGCGCGTGTTCCTCAGGCGCCGGTCTTGAGTTCGACCGCGAGGTCCTTGAGTCTATCGCGTGGGACCGTGAACCACTCGCCCTCGGGCGCTTCGCCCACGACCTCCCACAGGTCCTCGAGGGGGCGCTGGGTCAGCCAGCAGCGAACGATGCCCAGCGACACGGGGCGGAGCACGATCGCGACGCCGGCGCGACCGGCCTTCTCGAGCGATTTGCGCAGCGCGCGCAGGACGCGGACCTCGGCGTCGGCGAGCGTGTCGCCGTCGGGTGGGGTGACGGCGGTCGGGTCGGCGCGCCACTGCTTGTAGACGGTCGGGTGGCGCTCGAGGAGTTCGCTCTCGCGCATGCCCTCCCAGAGGCCCATGTCCATCTCGCGGAAGTCCTCGACCTGGCGGGCGCGCACGCCCAGCTGGGCCGCGAGAATGCGACCGGACTGGCCTGAGCACTCGTCGGGCCCGTGCAGGACGACATCGATCTGGCTGTCGGCGTCGTTGATCGCGACCGACGCGACGCGTGCGGCGAACGCTTCGCGACCGCAGGCGCTCAGGGGGAGATCGGTTTCGCCCTGCAGACGCCCGGCGTCATCCCAGTCGGTGGGGCCGGATCGCACGAGCAGGACGCGGAGGTCATCTGTTCTAGCCATACGGATCAGGGGTCCGAAGACCCATCCTTGGGTCAGAACCGGGCGAACGCCCGGGGAGACAGACGGGGAGGATAGCAGGGGTGCGTCCTCCAACCAATCGGGCGCGTCGGGGCGCGTCTCTCTGCTATCGGTTCGTGTACGGGGCGAGGCCGGTTTCTTCCACCAGAGGAAGATGCCCAGAATGGGGGATTTTACGGCTTCGCGAAGATGAGCAGGTCGCGGTCGCGCCGGATCGCCATGGAGCGTCCGGTCTGCAGGACGATCTCCCAGCGGCGTTCGGGCAGGGGGGCGCCCATCTCGTCGACGCCCTCGGGCTGGAGCACCAGGGTATTCCCGTCGCGCGACCACGCGCCGGAGCGCAGAACGACCTGTCCGTCGGCGGCGTGCTCTTCCAGAAGGTACGAGTCCCTGTCGACGATCAGCGTCGGACCCCCGGCCGGGCGGACGGTCATCCACACGCCCAGCAGCGGGTCGGGCCGCACGAGCGCCGGCGCGTCGGCGTCCTCGTCGTCGACCGGGGCGCCCGAAGCCGACGCCGGGCCGCCAGAGCCGACGGCGGCGACCGGGGCGTCGCTCTGCACGATGTCATCGCCCCCGAAGTTCAGGAAGGGCACGACGCGGTTGATCCCCTGGATGCTCTTGCGCAGCGAGAGCAGGTGCGCGTCGAGGTTGCCCAGCGAGGTCTGGATCGAGCGCAGCAGCTGCAGTTGCTGATCGAGCGACGACAGCGAGTCGTTGGTCTGCCCCAGCCCGCCCTCGACCTGGATGAGCCGGTCGCGCGTCTGCTCCAGCATCGCGAGCTGGATCTGCACGGACTCGAGCGAGGTGTTGACGCCCTCGAGCTCGGCGTTGACTTCGTTGAGCTGCGCGTGGACATTGCGCATCTCGTCGCGGATTTCCCAGACGACGCAGCCGGGCATGGTCGTCGCGAACACGAGCAGCGGGAGAATGCGTTTCATGCCCGATCGTACGGCGCGAAGGTCACCCGCGCAACGATGCGATGACCGCCGCCCGCTCGTGTTCGGGCTTCCCGAACACCGCCGACGCCGCGACGAGCACGTCGCAGCCGGCGTCGCGAACGCGCGCCGCGTTGTCGGGCTTCACGCCCCCGTCCATCTGGATGCGCAGGTCCGGACCGAACCGCTCGCGCACGGCGCGGGTCTTGTCGAGCGTGTCCTCGAGGAACGACTGCCCGCTGAAGCCCGGGTTCACGCTCATGACCAGGACCATCTCTGGGCGGAGCGAGGCGTCGTCGGGGTCGATCACCTCGAGCAGCGCGCGAAGGTCGGTGGGGGGGTTGATCGCGACGCCGGCGGTCATGCCCTGCGCCCGGATCGCCGCGAGCATCTCGCGCACCTGCGGCTTGGTCGGCGCGACCTCGATGTGGAAGGTGAAGTGGTCGGCCCCCGCCTTCGCGAAGGGCTCGATGTACATCGCCGGCCTCTGCACCATCAGGTGCACATCGAGCAGCGCGCTCGGGCAGGCCTTGCGCACCCACTTGCACATGTCGGGCCCCATCGTCAGGTTGGGGACGAAGTGCCCGTCCATCACATCCAGGTGCAGCGCGTCGGCGCCCGCCGCCAGAATCCCGCGGCACTCCTCGCCCATGCGCGAAAAGTCCGCGCTGAGGATCGACGGCGCGATCATCGGCAGCCGGGCGGGGTTCGTCATCGTCGGGCGTGGGGGCATGGGGGAGTCTAGGGGAAGGCAATGGGGAATCGGCAATAGGCAATGGGGGAGAAGAGAAAGAGGGTGCCATCACACGAGCGCAGCGAGTGCGATGCCGGACCACTGCACGCTCGCATCACACTCGCTGCGCTCGTGTGATGGCACCCAACATTGGGAACGACCGTGGCACGCCTGCGCCGTACCACGCCACCCCCAGTCTTGCCCGTCTTCTCCCCCCCCATTGCCTATTGCCTTCCCCTCAAAACTCCGCGTTCCCCGGCGTGCGCGGGTAGGGGATCACATCGCGGATGTTCTGCATGCCCGTCGCGAAGAGGATGAGGCGCTCGAAGCCCAGGCCGAAGCCGGCGTGGGGCACCGTGCCGTACTTGCGCAGGTCGCGGTACCACCAGTAGTTCTCTTTCGGCAGGCCCATCTCGTCGATGCGCCGGTCGAGGACATCGAGGCGCTCCTCGCGCTGGCTGCCGCCGATGATCTCGCCGATGCGCGGGACGAGCACGTCCATCGCCGCGACCGTCTTCTCGTCGTCGCTCAGGCGCATGTAGAACGCCTTGATGCCCTTGGGATAGTTCATCAGCACGACGGGCTTCCTGATGAGTTTTTCGGTCAGGTAGCGCTCGTGCTCGCTCTGCAGGTCGAGTCCCCACTCGACGGGGAACTCGAAGCGCTCGCCGGATTTCTTGAGGCGCTCGATGGCCTCGGTGTAGTCCATGCGCTCGAAGGGGCTCTCGGCGACCTGCGTGATCGCCTGCACGACGCCCTTCTCGATGCGCTCGTCGAAGAACGCCATGTCGTCGGCGTTGCGGTCGAGCAGGCGCCGGATGCAGTGCTTGATGAACGACTCGGCGTAGTCGGCGTTGCCGTTGAGATCGCAGAAGGCGACCTCGGGCTCGATCATCCAGAACTCGGCGAGGTGTCGGGCGGTGTTGCTGTTTTCGGCGCGGAAGGTGGGGCCGAAGGTGTACACCTTGCTGAGCGCGCAGGCGTAGCCCTCGACATTGAGCTGGCCGGAGACGGTCAGGTGCGCCTCGCGCCCGAAGAAGTCCTTCTCGAAGTCCATGGCGCCCTCGGGGGTGCGCGCCGTGTTGACCGAGTCAAGCGTGCTCACGCGGAACATCTGCCCCGCGCCCTCGCAGTCGCTGGCGGTGATGATGGGCGTGTGCACCCAGTAGAACCCGCGCGAGTCGAAGAACTCGTGCACCGCCATCGCCAGGGTGTGCCGCACGCGCGCGACGGCGCCGAAGGTGTTGGTCCGGGGGCGCAGGTGCGCGACGGTGCGCAGGTACTCGAAGGAGTGCTGCTTGGGCTGGATGGGGTAGGTGTCGGGGTCGTCGACCAGGCCAATGACCTCGACGCTGCTGGCGCGGACCTCGACGCTCTGGCCCTTGCCCTGGCTGGGGACGACCTCGCCCTCGACCACGAGCGACGCGCCGGCGGTGAGCTTGAGCACGCCCTCGGCGTAGTTGGGCAGATCGGCCGGGGCGACGACCTGGATCGGCTCGAAGCACGACCCGTCGTGGAGGTTGATGAAGGAGAGCCCCGCCTTGCTGTCGCGCCGGGTGCGGACCCAGCCCTTGAGCGTGACGCGCGAGCCGGGACGGGCGCTGAACGCCTCGCGGACGGAAAGCCACGGAGAGGATGCGGTGGTCATGGGGAGCGATGGTAGGAGGGGGGAAGGGATTGGGGAGCAGGGAGCAGGGAGCAGGGAGTGGGGAAGAGGGGAAGAGGGAAGAGAGTGATGTGGGGAGCGAGAACGCCGGGGTGGCGTGGTACGGCGCAGCCGTGCCACGGCCGCGAGCGCGCTGCTGTCCTGGAGCGTCGTCAGAATCCCGCTCTTCTCGCGCATGCGAGATTGCCCTCGCTCAGACGAGTGTTCACCTCGCCGTGGCACGGCTGCGCCGTACCACGCCACCCGCCATTGCCCATTGGGGCCCTCCCCCTGCTCCCTACTCCCTCCCCTTGCCAACCCACTCCACCACATTCCGCTCCAGCACATCCAGCGGGACGGCGCCCGACAGCAGCACGACATCGTGGAACTCGCGGATGTCGAAGCGGTCGCCGAGCTCGCGCTCGGCCAGGGCGCGGAGTTCGCGGATCTTGATCTCGCCGATCTTGTACGCCGTCGCCTGGCCGGGCCAGCCGATGTAGCGGTCGACCTCGGCGTTGACATTGCGTTCCGAGAGCCCGCTGTTGGCGAGCATGTACTCGACCGCCATGTCGCGCGTCCAGCCCTTGCTGTGCATGCCGGTGTCGACGACCAGTCGCATCGCGCGCCACATCTCGTAGGACAGGCGCCCGAAGTCGTCGTAGGGGTCCTGGTACATGCCCTTGGGCGCGTCGGGGGTGCGCTCCATCTCGAGCCCGAGCCGCTCGCTGTAGAGGCCCCAGCCCTCGACGAAGCCGGTATAGCCCTGCCAGGTGCGCCACTCGTGCACGCCCTCGAGTTCCTCGGCGAGCGCGACCTGGTGGTGGTGCCCGGGCACCGCCTCGTGGAGCGTGAGCGCGACGACTTCGTACAGCGGGCGCGTTTCGAGTCGATAGGTGTTGGCGATGAAGAACCCGGCGACGCCGTTCTCGAGCGAACCGGACAGGTAATACGCCGTGGGCGCGCTGGGCGCCATGAAGGCCGGCATCTCGCGGATGCCGTAGGGGAGCCGGGGGAGCGTCTTGAACAGCCGCGGCATCCAGGCGTCGGCGCGCTTGGCCGCGTCGCGGTACGCGACGAGCAATTCCTCCGCGGTCTTCGCGTAGAACCGCTCGTCGGAGCGGATGTAGTCGAGGAACGCGCGGAAGAGCGCCTCGTCGTCGAACTGCACGCTGCGGCTGGTCACCCGCTCCATGAAGTCCGATCGCCGGATCGTGTCCATCATCTCGAGACGGATGCGCGCGACCTCCTTCAGCCCGATCTCGTGGATCTGGTCGGCGGTCAGGTCTGTGGTGGTCATCGTGCCCAGCATGAAGTCGTAGAACGCGCGCCCGTTGGGGTACTCGGAGGCGCCGACCTTCTCGCGCGTCGCCGGCAGGTACTCGTCGCGCAGAAACTCGCCGAAGCGGCGGAGGGAGGGGATCACCGATTTCGTGATCGCGTCGCGCGCGTCCTTCGCGAGCGCGTCGTCGCGATCGAGCGACCGGAACGGCTTGTAGAGCGGGTGCGTGGTCGGGTCCTTCAGGTGCGCGTCGGTCGCGCTGCCGAAGGCCTGGTCCGGGGCGGCGTAGACCGCGGTGCGCGGCTGCACGCGCCCTTCGCGGATCCCGGCGCGCAGGTTCTCGATGGTCTGGTCGATGTACCGGGGTGTCTCGCGCAGGCGCGCGAGGAAGTCTGTCATCTGCTCGCGCGTGTCGAAGGAGACGCGCTCCGCGAGGTTGGGGATCGTCTGCTGGGGGCCCCCGAGGTTGGTCACCGCGACCTGCCAGCGCTTGTACTTCATCGCCTCGACGCGGTCGCGCAGCTCGCGCTCGAGCAGCGCGAAGTTCACGCGGTTGGCGTCGCTCAGCGCCTCGCGGTCGAGGGCGAGCAGGCGCGTGAGCCGGTCCTGCGACTCGCGCGCGCTCGAGAGGGCCGCGGCCTCGCTGGCGTCGGGCAACAGCCGGTCGAAGCGCCGGTCGCCGCGGATACCGGCGCTGAGCGGGTTGCGCCGCTTCATGGATTCGAGGTCTTCGTCGAGCAGGCGCAGGAGCGCGCGGTCGGCGTCGGTCACGCGGGCGTCGTCGGTGGCGATCGCGGGCTGGGTCGCCCGCGCCTGCGCGATCGCCATCGGCGACCCGGCCAGCGCGAGGAGCGAGCAGACGGAGACAGCCGTGAGGAATCGAGAGGGGTTCATGGCGTGGAAGGTACCGCCCGGCGCCGAAATGTGCTGCGGCACTCAGAATGCTCGGCTGTGTGGAACACGGGGTTCGAGGGGCGATACACGGGAGGCTGCGGATGTTACAGTACCGACTTACATCGCATGGCAGGGAGACCCCACTATATGGTATAGTTGGGGCTAGCAGTGTCCGAACGGTCGCGACTGAACCATTTTCGTGGAGATCCGCATGACACAGTCCGCAAAGGCAACAGCAGAGGCTAAGACCCCTTTGAACGCCGCCCAGACGATCGTGGAGGAGCTGAAGGGGATGAACGCAGAGGATCAGTCACTAGCCTTGCAGTTCGCGATCCAGACCCTGCGGCTCGCTCTGCCGACGGTGCAAGCTCCAGTAGCGCAAGGGCCTGCATACTCGGCCATTCCCCATTCGCACGCAGCATCGGGAGTGCCGGCTACCTGGTCTGATATCAAATCCTTTACGAGCGCAAAGGCACCCAAGAGCGATCAGCAGTTTACTGCAGTGGTCGCTTACTACTACCAGTATGAAGCTCCCGAGCGGGATCGCAAGGACTTTATTGATCCCGAAACAATGAAAGAGGCTGCGCGCATGGCCGGCAGGCCGCAAGTCAAGCGGTGGGCGATGACGCTGTCAAACGCGAAAAACGCAGGTTATTTGGACTCCGCGGGGCACGGCAAATTTAAACTCAACTCTGTTGGAGAGAATCTCGTCGCCATTACCTTGCCCGAGAGCGGCGCCGGCGGCCGTAAGTCTGGTGGTGCAGCTAAAAAGAAGCCGCGTAAAAAAAAGGCACCCGGAAAGAGATCTGCAAAGAAGGCACGATAAGGCGCGACTCCCCACATCTGAAAGGAGTCTTCATTGCTGCCAACTATTTTCGGTGCAATTGATGCCGCGATCGAGGAAGTCACTAGGGCGCGTAGCAGAGTATCGGCTATCAAGACCGCCCAAGTGAAGACGGTGGACGCTGTTGCAAGTCTGAAGGCTACTGCTCAAACATGGTTTCATACCCACAAGCCCGTCGTGGTCTCGGGGGATCCGAGTCTTGATCTTTCCGAGGTGGATCGGTACTACGCGGTGATACTGGGCGCGACATCGCGGCATGCGGCGAAGAATACTTATCTGGATGCTTTGAAGAATGTCAAGGCTGCACTTGTGAAGGCGAGAGCTGCTGCCTTGTGTGCTCCAGCATCGTCGGCAGTGGCTAGTTCCGATGATCTCGCGCCGGACTTCTCTTCCCTAGCAGGCAACCAGGAGATGCGAGAGATCCTCACCCGCCGATGGCATGAATGTGCAAAATGTGTTAATGCGAATGCCCATCTTGCTGCAATCGTAATGATGGGCGGCCTGCTTGAAGCTCTATTTGTAGCTCGTGCAAATAAGATGCCCGATTCTAGGCCGCTCATCAATGCTGCAAGCGCCCCCAAAGACAAATCGACCGGCAAGACGATTGACTACCAAAAATGGATGTTGGATTCATATATCAAGGTTGGCTTTGAATTAAACTGGATTACGGCGTCTGCAAAGGATGTTGCAGATACACTCAAGGAGTACCGAAACTATGTCCATCCAGCGAAAGAGCTGCGGTATGGCGTGACGCTTGGAATCAACGATTCTACCATGTTCTGGCAAGTTACAAAGGCGTTGGCTAGACAGCTGCTCTTGAGCGTGCGATCTAATTGATTGTTTCTATGGTGGGCAGTTGGGTGCTGGTGCTTCTTTGTTGATTTGGCTTGGTGGTCAGCATGTCGTTGGGCGGTAATCCCACTTGTGCGATGCTCCAGCCATATGCTTGCAGTGCGGTCTGTGTGTTCTTCCCTCTCGTCGTGCCTTATGCCTCGTGCCTCGTGCCTTCCGCCCCGTCCACCACCCTCAGCAGGTCCGTCGGGCGCTCGAGAACCACATCCGCCCCGGTGGAGGCCAGTTCGTGGGCGTCGCGGAATCCCCAGGCGCAGCCGACGACGAAGCAGGCGCCGTCGGGCCCGGGGGGGAGGGCGCGCCCGGTCTTCATGTCGGTGTCGGTGTCGCCGACGTACATCGTGCGCGAGGGGGTGGTGCTGGCGTGCTTGATGAGGTGGAGGAGGGACTCGGGGCTGGGCTTGAGGGGGAAGCGCCCGTCGTGGCCCAGGATGTCGACGAAGGGCTCGCGCCCGAAGCGCTGCTCGACGAGGGCGACCGCCTCGGCGTGCTCTTTGTTGCTCAGGATCGCCATGGGGATCTCGCGCTCGAGCAGGCCCGACAGCATCGAGGTGATCCCCTCGTAGGGGTGCGCCAGGGCGGCGTCGGCCTTCTCGTCGCGTTCGCGGAAGCGGTTCACCAGGTCCCGCAGTTTCTCCGGGTCGTCGTCGAAGCGATGGCCCGTGGCGCGTTTGAGGAGCATGGTCGCCCCGTCGCCTGCGAAGCGGCGGTACGCTTCTCTCGGATGCGTCGGAAGCCCGATCTCTTCGAGGACCGCGTTGCACGCGTCGGCGATCGCCGGCAGGGTGTCGACCAGCGTGCCGTCGAGGTCGAACACGACGAGTTCGGGGATGCGCGAGGGAGCGGCGAGGCGGTCGTTCGTCATCGCGTCGATCGTAGGTGGAAGGAGCGGGCGTCTTGAGCGAGCAGCGCGCGGGTTCCGACAAAGCGTCGCCGCTGGTCATCGGGCTGGCCGGGGGCATCGGCTCCGGGAAGTCGTCGGTGGCGCGCGCGTTCGCGGCGCTGGGGTGCCTGGTCATCGATTCCGACGCCGAGGTGCGCCTGCTCCTGGCGCGCGACGAGGTGAAGCGAGCGTTGGCGTCGTGGTGGGGGCCCGGCGTGCTCGACGCGAAGGGCGAGGTCGATCGCGGCGCCGTGGCGCGGATCGTGTTTACGGATCCTGCGCAGAGGGCGCGTCTGGAGGGGCTGCTGCACCCCATGCTGCGCACGAACCGCGAGGCGATGAAACGACGCGCCAGGGAGGCCGGCGCCCCGGCGCTGATCCTCGACGCGCCCCTCCTCTTCGAGGCCGGCCTGCACACGGAATGCGACGCGGTCGTTTACGTCGAAACCCCTCGTGAGACGCGCCTGGAGCGGGTCCGTCAGGGTCGTGGCTGGACGGAGGAGGAGCTGGACCGGAGGGAAAAATCCCAGCTCCCCCTTGAAGAGAAGCGGTCTCGGTCCGATTATGTGGTAGGGAACGACGGGGACCCGGCCTCCCTTGAGGACGAAGTTTCCCGCCTTCTCGCCCGGATGCTCACACGCCGCACGAAGGTGTAGCCAGTGACTTCATCGGCCTGCCCGCACGTTTCGCGGGGCGGCCGATCCCGCGACAGCCAGCGTGCGCCGAGTTTCAGGCGAGCCATCGCCTCGTCTCCCGGCGTGCCCTGCGACGCGTCTCCCCTGCGCCCACGGATCTCGCCCGGCCCCCTGCCGCGCCAGACACTCCGAGCGGACGGCGTTTCCCCAACACTTCCACGAACACAATCGCGAAGAGACTCATGGCCAAGAGCACGAGCGCCGTAGACGATCGATCCACCGACGCGCCCAAGCGCCGCACGACCAAGAAGAAGGCCGACGCGACGCCCGACGCCCCCGCCAAGCCGGCGCGATCGTCGAAGGCCGCTGTCGAGAAGGCCGTCGAGGTCAAGGCCGAGCCCAAGCCCGCCGCCAAGCCCGAACCCCGGCCGGAGCCGCGCGCCGAGTCGCGCCCCGAGCCCCGGGCCGACGCCCGTTCCGAGCAGGCCGCGCCCCGGAACGACAGCCGCCCCTCGTCGCCTGCGCCCTCTCAGGGCAACCAGCCCCGATCATTCCACGGCCCGAACCAGCCCTCGGCCAATCGCCCCTCCCAAGGCAGCAACCCGATGCAGCAGACCCAACAGGCGCCCTCGAACCAGCACCAGTCCCAGAGCCACTCCGGCGGCGGCGGGGGCGGCGGGGGCCAGCAGGGCCAGGGTCAGCAGGGAGGCATGAACGCCCTCAACAAGCGCCGCAAGAAGAAGAAAAAGAAGAAGGGCGGCGGCATGGGCGGCGGGCCCTCCGGCGGCGGCGCCAACCCGGCCTTCGTCTCCTACGGCCCCATCTCCTCGAACCAACTCCCCAACGAGGAAGAGCTCGCCCGCGAGGCCGCCGAACTCGAGAAGATCGTCGGCACCAAGGAATACAAGGAAGCCGAGAAGGAGGCCCTCAACCTCCACGAACTCCGGCGCATGAAGATCGCCGACCTCCACAAGGTCGCCGACAAGGAGGGCCTCTCCGACTACCACCAGACGCCCCGCCAGGAACTCATCTTCCAGATCCTCAAGGCCCGAGGCAGCAAGGGCGGGATCATGTTCGGCGAGGGCACCCTCGACATCGCGCCCGAGGGCTACGGCTTCCTGCGCTCCGCCGAGCAGTCCTACCTCGCCGGACCCGACGACATCTTCGTCGCGCCCTCCCAGATCCGCCAGCTCGGCCTGAAGCGCGGCATGGAGATCCGCGGCGCGATCCGCGGCCCCAAGGAGAACGAGAAGTTCTTCGCCCTGCTGCGCGTCGACAGCGTCAACAACAAAGACCCCAAGACCCTCGCCTCGATGACCACCTTCGAGGACCTCACGCCACTCCACCCGGAGGAGCGAATCGTCCTCGAGACCGAGCCCGGCATCATCGAGACGCGCATCATCGATATGGTCGCGCCCATCGGCAAGGGCCAGCGCGGGCTGATCGTCGCCCCGCCTCGCACCGGTAAGACCGTGCTGCTGCAGAAGATGACGCAGGCGATCAAGAAGAACTACCCCGACATCCGCGTGATCGTGCTCCTCATCGACGAGCGCCCCGAGGAAGTCACGGACTTCAAGCGCAACACCGACCCCTCGGTCGAGGTCATCGCGTCGACCTTCGACGAGCAGCCGCGCCGGCATGTGCAGGTCGCCGAGATGGTCATCGAGAAGGCGCGACGCGCCGTTGAGTTCGGCGAGCATGTCGTGATCCTGCTCGACTCCATCACCCGCCTCGCCCGAGCGTACAACAACGAGATGCCCCATTCCGGCAAGATCATGTCCGGCGGCATCGACTCGGGCGCCCTCCAGCGCCCCAAGAAGTTCTTCGGCTCGGCCCGCGCCATCGAGGGCGGCGGCTCGCTCACCATCCTCGCCACGGCGCTGGTCGACACCGGCTCCAAGGCCGACGAGGTGATCTTCGAAGAGTTCAAGGGCACCGGCAACAGCGAGCTGCACCTCGACCGCAAACTCGTCGACAAGCGCGTGTGGCCGGCGATCGACATCGCCGCGTCCGGCACCCGCCGCGAGGAGCTGCTGCTGGACCCGAAGGAACTCGAACTGGTCTACCGCCTGCGCAAGGTCCTCGCCGACATGAATGTGGTCGAGGCGATGGAACTGATGAAGAGCCGCCTGGGCAAGGTGAAGACCAACGCCGAGTTCCTGATGACGATGGCGATGGGCGGCTGAAGAAGGCACGAGGGACGAGGCACGCGGCACAAGGGTGGCGTGGTGCACGCGCAGCGGGCGCCACGAGCGCGTGAACAGACGAAGCAATCCCCGCGGGTCGGACAGTGTCCGGCCCGTTTCTTGTTGCGATCTTCTCTCTGCCCCCTCTCCTGTCTCGCGCAGCGAGATGGGAAAAGGCCGGGGTGAGGGCTACGCAACCTCCGGGCTTCCCTCCCCAATCTCTGGCTTTCTCTTCTCTCTCTCTCTCTCTCTCTCTCTCTCTCTCTTCGGTGCCACCACACGAAGTGTGGTGCTCCCCCATCTCCGGGCTTCGCTCCTCTTCTCTGACACTCTCTTCGAGATCGAGGGAAAGAAGGAGGGGTAGACACCACACTTCGTGTGGTGGCGCCGGAGGCGGGAGAGGGAAAGGCAGAGTGAAGAGAAGCGAAGCCCAGAGAAGGCGTAACCCTCACCCCAGCCCTCTCCCATCGCTGCGCGACAGGAGAGGGGGCCAGAGAGTCGGTTCTCATCACGAGGCGTGTGCCGTACAGTGTCCGTGTGCGACGAAGCCCGTTCCGCAGAGCGATGACGCTTCTCCGATCGCGGTTCCCGCTCGGCGCGGCCATCGCCGGCGCGGCGTGTCTCGCATCGATCGCGGCGATTCTCACCGCGATCCCGGCATCGGATCTGTCCTGGCTGATCGGCGCGGCGGTGTTCACGCCGCTGCCGCTCCTGATCCTGTCGTTGCTCGTCGCGATCGTCGAAGCCGGCGATGTGAACGCGCGTGAACTGGTGCGCCGGTTCTTCGGCGTCATCGTGTTCGCGGTGATCGGGTACTCGGCCGTCTACACCGTGTGGTCGTGCTGGTTCATCTGGTCGGCGCAGCGATCGGGCGACGGGCAGGCCGCTTTCGTGCTCGTCTTTGGCCCAATGTACGCGGCGATGTACGCGATCCCTGGCGTTCTGCTCGCTGCGGCGCCGCTCCTCATCCCGCGGCTGCGGTTCCGGCTCGATCAGGTGCGAACTGATCCTGGTTGCCTCGCCTGCGGATACTCGCTCGCGGGGCTCGATCGCGCAGTCTCCGTGTGTTGCCCGGAGTGCGGCAGTCCGCGCTCGGCGATGTAGAGTGTGCTGAAGGCGGTCGATGCCAGCGGCGTCCGGACTTCGGACGACTCCCGACGCGGCCCAAGAGCCGGCCCGAGCCCGGTTAGAATGACGCACGCATGAAGCAGCCACGCGCGAGGTCGGGCGTGATGTCCATGAACACTGGGTTCGCGCTTGTCTTCCTGTCCACGATCGCCAGCGCCGTCCTCGCGTTCTTCTCGCTGTCTGTGACCTGGTCGCTGCTCACACCGGGGGCGATCGGCGCCTGGTGGGGTCTTTTCGTGTCGGGCTGGTGGGTCGCCGCCGCCGTGGGCGTCGTCGTCGGGCTCCTGAGCGGGTTGGTCGTGTCGGTCATCCTCGACGGGCTTCCGGCGCGGCCGGTGAACACAGCGATCCCGCTCGTGTCGATCGGCGTCGGCGTGGTCACGGCGCCGTTTCTCTTCTTTTGGTCGGCGATCGCCGTCGTGGCGGCGCAGTTGTTCGCGGCGTGGGCGCTCTACGCGAAACTGAATCGGACGGCGGACGATCGCGAGAACCCGTGCGCGTCGTGCGGGTATCCACTGGCCGGGCTCGATCCGACGAAGACGAACGCGTGCCCGGAGTGCGGCGACGCGTTGCCCGCGTAGTCGAACGCCCGTGATGAAGGCGCGATCAGTGGACCCCCGGCGCTTCGAGCCGCGTGCTGCCGCCCGCGGCTCTGATGGATGTCACTTCTTCGTCTTCGGCCGCCTCGCCGCGTCGGTGTTGATCTCCGGCGCGTCATCGTCCTCTTCTTCCTCGTCGTCCTCGGACTCTTCCTCGTCCTCGTCGACATACTCGTACTCATATTCGTACTCGTCGTCGTCTTCGGACTCCTCGTCGTCCTCGCCTTCCTCTTCCTCGCCCTCTTCCTCGTCGACGGCGTCCTCTTCCTCGTACTCCTCTTCTTCTTCCTCGTCGCCTTCCTCTTCGTCCACGAGTTCGGCGTCGTCCTCTTCCTCTTCTTCTTCGTACTCTTCCTCGTCGCCTTCTTCGCCGACCAGTTCCTCGTCGTCCTCGGTTTCGTCGACCACCTCGTCGGCGTCTTCTGCTTCGACTTCTTCCTCGTCGTCGGCGTCGAAGGGGGGCGGTGTGACGGGCTCGCCGCGCGAGGGGGCGGTGATGGCGCGGGCGAGGGCTTTGTCGATGGGGGCGGGGGTAGCGTTGTCGACCCAGAGCGTGCCGTCGGCGTCGGCCTGGGCCTGCGCCTTCATCGCTTCCCATTCCTCGCGGGTGATGACGACCTCGCGAGCGACGGAGCCCTTGTGCTCGCCGATGATGCCGGCCATGCCCATGAGGTCCACGAGGCGCGAGGCGCGGGTGTAACCGATCGCGAGGCGGCGCTGGAGGAGGGACACGCTGCCGCGCTTGGTCTCGAGGATGATCTCGACGGCCTTGTCGAAGAGCGGGTCCTTCTCGGCGTTGTCGCGCCAGTCGTTTTCGGGGTCTTCCTCGTCGGCGGAGCGCAGCTGCACGAGCTGGCGCTCGAACGAGGGGCCGGCGACGGACTTCATGAACTTGACGACCTTGCGCGCCTCGCTGTCGTCGACGAGCGTGCCCTGCGAGCGCAGCAGTTTGTGCGTGCGCGGCGAGAGGAACAGCATGTCGCCCTGGCCCAGCAGCAGTTCGGCGCCCTTCTGGTCGAGCACGATGCGCGAGTCCATCGCGCTGGCGACCTTGAACGCCAGACGCCCGGGCATGTTGGACTTGATGAGGCCCGTGACGACATTCGCCTGGGGGCGCTGCGTCGCGAGGATGAGGTGGATACCGACCGCGCGCGCCTTCTGGGCGAGGCGCACGATCGAGGTCTCGACCTCCTTGTTGGTCATCATCAGGTCGGCGAGTTCGTCGATGACGAACACCATGCGCGGCAGACGCTTGGGGATGCGGATCTGCTCTTCCTCGGTGTACGCGCCCAGTCGCTCGAAGAGTTCTTCGCGCTCCAGCGCGTTGTAGCCGTCGATGTCGCGCACGCCCGCCTCGGCGAGGAGTTCGTAGCGCTCGTCCATCTTGGTGACCGCCCACTCGAGGATGGCGGCGGCCTTGCCCATCTCGGTGACGACCGGGCACATGAGGTGGGGGATGTCGCGGAACTGCGACATCTCGACCATCTTGGGGTCGACGAGCACCATCTTGAGTTCGCTGGGCTTCTTGGTGTAGAGGAAGCCCATGATGATCGCGTTCATGCACACCGACTTGCCCGAGCCGGTCGCGCCGGCGATGAGTAGGTGGGGCAGGTCGGCCAGATCGACGACGAGGGGCTCGCCCGACGCGTCCTTGCCCAGGAACAGGGGCAGGCGCATCTTGGACGCCTTGTCGGAGCCGGTCATGAGTTCCTTGAGGCGCACGCGCTCCTTCTTGAGGTTCGGCGCCTCGATGCCGATGGTGTCGCGCCCCTCGAGGTTGGGGACGATGCGCACATTGACGACCTTGAGCGCGCGGGCGAGGTCCTTGCTGACGGTCTCGATCGCGCTGACCTTCGTGCCCGGCGCGAGGCGGACCTCGTACATGGTGATGACCGGGCCCGAGTCGATGCCCACGACCTCGCCGTCGATCTTGTAGAGGCGCAGCGCATGCTCGAGCGACTTGGCCTGCTCGCGCAGGATGGACTCCATCTGCGCCGAGTAGTCCTCGTCGGGGTCTTCGAGCAGGTCGAGCGAGGGGAACTGGTAGCCCTCGATCTCCTCGCCCTCGGCCTGGAAGTCGGCCAGGTCGTCCTCGGTCGCGGAGCGCCGTGCTGCGCCGGCGAAGCGCACCGGGAGCTTGGCGATCTTCTCGCGCAGTTCCTCGGCCTTGAAGACCTGCGGCGCGCCGGGGAGTTCGTCGTCCTCGCTGTCCTCGGCCTCGTCTGCTCCGTCGGTTTCGTCCTCGTCGAGTTCGTCCTCGACGGGCGCGAGGGCCGCCTTCTTCTTCGAGGGCTTGACCTCGGCGACGACGCCCTCTTCTTCCTCGGCGACGGCGGCGAGGCGGCGCTTCTTCGATCGCTCGGCGCGCTCCTCTTCCTCGGGCTTGCGCAGGGGGATCGACTCGTCGTCGTCGAGGTCGTTCTCACGCTGGGCGGCGGCCTTGCGCCGGGCGAGGCGAGCGGCGCGTCGCTCGTCGGCGAGGTCGCGCCGGTGGTTGATGTACTCGGTGAGGCGGATGTTGAGCGTCGCGAACCCACGCGCCAGGTTGCGCGTCGCCCAGCGCGCGAACGCCGCCGGGCCGACGAGCACGAGGTGATCGAACGCGACGACGAGTCCGATCACGCCCAGCAGCGCGATCCAGAGGGCCGCGCCCAGCCCGCCGAAGCGCGACGCGAGTTCGGCGACGCCGGCGATGGCGATCACGCCGCCCGCGCCCTCGGGCGCGTTGGAGAACGCCGGGAAGAGCAGCGCGTGGAACCCGCTGGCCGCGAGCGCGATCATCAGCACGCCCAGCGCGCGGACCGCGAGTTGCCCCCGGCGCTTGCCGGCGGCGAGCAGGGTCATCTCGGCGCCGAGCGCGACGAGCATCGCCCACGCGCCCCAGCCCAGCAGCAGGAAGAGGTTGTGCGCGAGCCACGCGCCGAAGGGGCCGCACCAGTTGCCGAGCGTTTCGTTCAGCGGCGCGACGGCGTGGCCCGGCGCGTCGGCCGGGTCGTGCGAGACCAGGGCCGCGGCGAGGAAGAGCCACACCCCTGCGCCGACGAGCCAGGCGAGGCGAGGCCAGAGGAGGGCGTGATCGGCGTGAGCGGCGGCGGCGCGAGGTCCCTTCGCGCGCGACGATCCGCCCCGCTTACCGGGTTGAGAGTTGCGTCCGTGCATTCTGGAGAGGGTATCGGCATCCAGGACGCGCCAGGCGGAACAATCGCGCGAGACTTGCGCGTCGGAGAAGAGATTCAACGCGGAGAGCGCGCAGGGAGGAGGGGATCGGGATGGGGCAGGAGGGGCGTCGCGGCCGGCGCGGCGCAGGGCTCAGCGCTGCTGGCGCTGCTGCTGGATCAGCCGGTCACGAGCGGCCTCGGCCATGTCGAGGTACTTCGGGGCCTCCGCCATGCGCCGGTTCTGGACGAGGATGCGTGCCGCCGTCGTGGGGGCCTCGGGGTCGTCGGGGGCGAGGGCGATGACGCGATCCAGCGAGGCGAGGGCGTCGTCGACCTTGTTCTGGCGGATCTGCGTCTCGGCCAGCACGCGCCAGGCGCGCGGCTCGTTGAGCTGGGCGGCTGCGTGGCGGTCGCGTTCGCGCAGGGCGATGGCCTCGCGCGCCTGGGTCTCGGCTTCGCCCGGCTTGCCCGCCGCCATGAGAAGCTGGGCGAATTCGACCCGCTGGACCGCGTCCCAGGGGCGCCGAGTCACCCCATCCTGGAGCAGCGTGATCGCCTCGTCGAAGCGCCCGACCCGGGCGAGCCGGCGCGAGAGGTCGAAGCGGACCGCGGCCATGCGCGGCGTGATGGACAGCGCCCGGCGCAGGTCGGCGATCGCCGCCTCGGAGTCGCCGCGCGCGTCGTGGATCGACGCGAGCGAGAGCGCCAGGTCGGTGTTGATCTCGCGACGGTCCATCAGGGCGTGGATGATCTCGATGGCGCGGTCGAAGTCGCCCAGCACGCTGTAGAGCCACGCGCGGCGGACCTCGACCACCGGCGTCGTCGCGAGCCCGACGCCGCCCTCGCGCAACGACGACGAACTGGTGTAGAGATCCAGCGCCCGGCGCGCGTGATCGAGCTGGTCCTGCGGCAGCGCGGGACGCTGCGCGACGAACACGACCTCTGCCGGCACCTGGACGAGGTTGTCGACGAACCCGGCCCGGATCGCCTGCACGCGCGTGACGCCGGCCTGCACCGTCGCGACGAGCGTCGCGACGCCCAGCAGCGCAAAGACGATCCCCGCCGGCTTGAGCCGGCCCTTCAGACGAAGCTGGAAGTTGTGCAGCCGCAGGTTCTTTTCGAGGGGCAGGCGCCAGAGCATCCAGGCGATGTAGGTCACGCAGCCGGCGACGCCCGCCGCCATCAACAAGGGAACGGCGCCGTAGGTCCCGCGCCACGCGAGGAACGACCCGATGAAGACCAGCGCGAGCGCGATCTCACCCTTCCAGTTCAGGTCGAACTTGCGCCTGCTCGTGCCCACGACCGCGCCCTTGGGGTCTTTCGATTTCGAGCCCTTCGTCTGGAAGAACCGCAGGCGGTGCCCGGGCTTCCCCTTCGCGACCGGCGGTCGCGCGAAGCCGAAGCGCAGCGCGTCGTTGGGGCACACGCTCACGCAGTCGAGACACTTCATGCAGCCGGGGTCGACGACCATGCCGAAGTCGCGGATCTCTTCGTGGACGCGCACATTGCTCGTGCACACCGCGGTGCAGTGGCCGCACCCCTCGCACTTGTCGTGGTCGACGATGATTCGCCCGGGCGAGACGGTGTCGGCCGGCGCGAAGAACCCGCCGTAGGGACACCCATAGGTGCAGAACCCTTTCGCCCCGAGGAAGTAGACGACCACGAACCCGCAGATGAACAGGAAGGGGATCGCGACCCACAGGGGCGGGAAGGTGGCCCAGAAGTCCTCGACGATGAACTCGGTGGACCATCCGAAGGGCTGCACGCTCCCGAAAAACGCCTGGACCTGCCCCGACCCGTGCTTCTGCACGAGGGGGAAGACGACGAAGCGGTGCACGATCGGCCAGAGGAACATGTAGAAGGCGAACGCCATGGGCGCGAAGACGAGCAGGCGCGAGCGGAAGGGCTTTGGCCGCACTCCGACTTTCTTGAGCATCCACGAGCACAGGTCCTGCAGCGCGACGACGTGGCAGCCCCAGCCGCAGAAGAAGCGCCCGAACACGATCGTCGAGAGGATCGCGACGGCGAAGAAGACGAAGCCGGCGTTGATCGCGCCGCTGACGATGGTCTTCATCGACTCGCTCGGCTCCACCGGCGAGACGGTCCTGCCGACGCGCAGCCACACGATCATGTGGATGGCGAACGCGACGTGGACGAGAAACAGCACCAGCGCGCGGCGCGGGCCTGACTTCGATTTCCGGATGCCCCTGGACGCGCCGGCCGCCGACGCGCCGGGGTCCGCGCGGCGGGACCCTGCTCCGAGGCCCGCGGCGCTGGCCGAGAGCACCGGGAGAGACAGATCCCCCGAGGCGTTTCGCTTCGGCGAGGGCGATCGTGGACGAAAGAAACGGGGCAATGCGCTCATCGAGGGTTAGTCACCGGGCGGAGGGCGCCGGGGCGGGAGTGGTCGGTCGCTCAACCTATCGGATGATCCGGGCAGGGGTTGGGACCGGGGGCGAGAGGGCGGCGAAGTCCGAGAAAGCGTACGGGGGTCGCCGGGAGGCGGTCCCGGGAAAAGTTTGGGGAAGTTTTGGTTCGCGCCGGGGGAAACAGGGCTTATTCTGTTGGGGTAGAGAGAATCCCCAGGCCTCGGCGCACGACGCCGTGGCCGTGTGTGCCCCTTGTCCCGCCGCGAGCCCGTAGAGGAGTGGTCGCGGTCAGCTCCCAGGAGATCGGTATGCGTTTCAAGACGAGTGCAATCGTCGCTTCCGCGGTTCTTGCCGCGAGCGCGATGATGTCCGCGCAGGCCGGGTCGCTCGCGACCCTGTCGCTGCAGAACTTCGCGTCGGGCCTCAGCCGCCCGGTGAGCATGTACCAGCACCCCACGGTCGACGGGGCGTTCCTGGTGGTCGAGCAGGGCGGGACGATCCGCGTCGTGCAGAACGGCGTGGTCACCGGCACCTTCCTGACCGTCGCGGTCGGCAGCAGCAGCGGCGAGCGCGGGCTGTTCAGTCTCGCCTTCGATCCTGACTTCGAGACCACCGGTCGCTTCTGGGTGAACCACACCAACGCCAGCGCCGCGACCGTCATCGCGCGCTACCAGGTCTCGGCCAACCCGCTCGTCGCCGACGCCGCGAGCCGCACCGAGATCCTCGTGATCGCCCAGCCCTTCACCAACCACAACGGCGGCTGCATCACCTTCGGGCCCGATGGCTATCTCCACATCGGCATGGGCGACGGCGGCTCGGCCGGCGACCCCGGCAACCGTTCGCAGACCCCCGGCACCCTGCTGGGCAAGATGCTCCGCATCGATGTGCGCGTCCCGGTCGGCAGCACCGAGCTCTATCGCATCCCGGCGGACAACCCGTTCCTGCCCGGCAACAACCCGCCCGTCGCGGGCGCGCTCCCCGAGATCTGGGCCTTCGGCGTGCGCAACCCCTGGAAGTTCACCTTCGATGACTTCGGCGTCAACGCCACCAACGGCATGCTGATGGGCGATGTCGGCCAGAACGCGTGGGAAGAGTACAACTTCCAGCCCGCCAACCAGGGCGGCATCAACTGGGGCTGGCGTCTGAAGGAGGGCCTGGCGAACTTCAACACCAGCCTCCCCGCCGCCTATCTCCCCCTCACCGACCCGATCCTCGTCTACGGGCGCGGCCTGGGCGGCTCGACCACCGGCGGCTATGTCTATCGCGGCACGAAGATGTGCTCCTACGCCGGGCGCTACTTCTACGCCGACTACATCTCCGGGCGCGTCTGGTCCTTCAAGCTTGAGAACGGGACCGCCGTCAACAACATCGAGCACTCGTCCTCGCTCTTCCCCGGAACCCGCCCGAATGTTTCGTCCTTCGCCCGTGACTTCGACGGCGAGCTCTACATCCTCGAATACAACACCGGCATGATCAAGAAGATCGTCAGCAACGACGCGCCCTTCAGCGGCGACTTCAACGCCGACGGCGCGGTCGACTTCGCCGACCTCAACCTGGTCCTCACCGGTTTCGGCACGACCTACACCTTCTCTGACCTGAACGCCGTGCTGTCGTCGTTCGGGCGCAGCTGCGCCGGCTGAACAGCCGACACCGCGGTCCGATAACCCGATCATCCCTCGAAAGCCCGGCCCTTCGGCCGGGTTTTTCCGTTCTCGCGCCCATCCCGGTCAAGCGACCCCCCGACCGGGCCGATAACGGCTTGGTCCGCGAACGCTCTGGCACGCCGCGTGCGAATGAACACCGGCACATCACCGGGGCGACATCCGCTCCCGCTCGCTGAAAGGGTCGAATCCATGCAGATCGCATCCAACGACACGACCATCGCAGCCCTCGGCGCTGCGGCCAGGCCCGATCCCGCCGCGACGAAGCGGAAGCTGGCGGCGATCGAGGAGCTGTCGTTCAAGGAGAAGGCCGGCGCACAGCCCAGGCCCACCGACACGGTCGAGCTGACCGAGGTGAAGCCCGCTGCGCCCTCGGCGCAAGTCACGCGCTCCGCCGCGCAGGAAGTGGTCGCTGACCAGACTCCGGCGACGCCGACTCCTGCCGCGCCGTCGACGCCCGACGACCTCGTCGCGTCCGTGCTCAAGTCCATCGGCGCTCGCGCCGGCGAGGACGGGTACAACGCGGCGCTCGACGTCAACGGCGACGGCGTGATCAACTTCGCCGACCTCAACGCCGCGATCTCTGGCGCCGGGGCGCCTCCCCAGACCGGCGGGCCCAGCCCGATCGAGTCGCCCGCCGGCGCACCCACGGCGCAGGGCCTGGGCGCCGACGCGTCCGACGACATCGCCCCGACTAACTCAGACGCGATCGGCGCGCCCGTGCCGAGCACGCCCGCGCCCTCCAACGACGAGCCGCGGGTCTACACCGCCGATGACATCGAACTCGCCCTCGGCGCCTTCGGAGCCGTCGACGGCGACGACGCGTTCGACACCGACTTCGACTTCGACGGCGACGGCCGGATTTCCTTCGGCGATCTGAACGAGCTGCTCTCCCGCCTCGGCGGCCAGACCGCTCAGCAGTCGCTCATCTCCCAGCTCACCGAACTCTTCGGCGCCACCAGCAACGACACACGCTTCAACCCGTCGATCGACTTCGACGGCGACGGCGTGATCAACTTCACCGATCTCAACACCCTGCTCTCGCGCCTCGCAGAGAACAACGCGTCGCAGGGCTGATCGCCCCCCTCAAGCAGCATCCATGAAACACACGAGCCCGGCTCTCGATGAGCCGGGCTCGTTGTCATTCGTTCGGATCGTCGGGCCGCTCAGCGCGAGCGGATCTGGTCCGCCGTCATCTGGTCGATCCGGCGAGCGTCGATCAGCGGCAGGCCGAGCGTCGCGTCCTGACGCGACTGCCTGACCACCACGCCCACCACGCTGCCCAGCTTCGCCTCGAGGTCGAGCGCCGGGTCGGGCGTGATGTACGCGAGCGTGCGCCCCGAGTCGACCGCCTGCAGGCGGAAGAGGCGCGGCAAGCGCTGTCCGGTGTAGACCGTGCTCGTCGTGAGGCGCCCCACGAACGCGTAGGCCGGCGCCTCGTTGACGGTCCGCACCGACTGCTCGACCTGCGCCGTGCCGCTGTCGGCGATCGCCTCGGTCTCGGCCAGCGACTGCAGCGTGCGCTGCAGATCGGCGCGAAGGCGCAGCAGCTCGATGCGCGACATCGCGGCGCGCCGGGCGTTCTCACTCTCGGGCGTGTCGGGCAGAGAGTCCGCGAAACGCTTGAACTCGTTGATCAGGGGCTCGTACTCCGCGCCCTCGGTCGGCTGGCGCATGACCTCTTCGAGCGTGCGCTGCAGGTCTTCGAACCTCGGGGGGGCCATCGGCGCGGTGCGCGCCGGCTCGCCCGAACCCCCGGCCCGGATCGGCTGGGAAGGGGTGGGGGTCGGCGCACGCGCCGGCTCGTCGGCGGCGGGCGGCGGGAAGCGACGCGTCGCGTCGTCCCCGGACTGCGTCGGCGCGGCTTCGCGCACGACCGGCGCCGGGTCCTGGCGCGTCGGCGTCGGCGCGGGCTCGGGCATCGGCTCGGGCTCGTCGGCGTAGATCGGATCGTCGTCGGGCTCGAACTCGGGCTGTGTCTCGATCGGGGCTGGCGTCTCGACAGGCGCAGGGGCCGGCGTCGGCGACTGCGTCGGGCGCGCGGGGGTGGTGGTCGGCGCGACGGGCGCAGAGCTCTGCGCGAGGAGTGTCTGGACCTCGGACTCCGTTGCAGGGCGGACGAGACTGTCGCTGATGAAGCCCTTCGCGCCGCCCGGGGCGACGACGCGATAGCCGGTCACCTCGCCCGAGGAGCTGCGGATCGTTTCGATGTGCTGGAGCACGCTGTCGGCAGGCATGGGGTAGTCCAGCAGGGGACGCCAGCTCTCGCCCACGCCGCCAGCCGGGTTGTTCGCCTGCAGCCGGCTCTCGCGCACAAGGACGACGACCCCGGACTTCTCGTCGAATTCCGCGTCGCGCGAGCGCACGATCGCGGCGATGCCCTGGGGGTATCCCACGCGCAGCCAGCCGAATTCGTGCCCGTCGACGCGAAGAACCTGGCCCCGGTTGACCTTGCCCACGGCGTACCAGACCTGCCCGGCGCCGCAGCGAAGGTTCACGTTGTCCTCGGTGACGACGACGTAGTAGGGTTCGACTTCCGACAGCTGTGCCGAGGCGCTGGCCCCGAGCAGGGCGAACGCGGCGAGGGGCGCGGTCGCGATCGCGACCCCGGGCGTCGTGAGGAGCGAAGAAGCCACGATGCCGAGCAGTTTCGTCGAGCGGTCCATGCCAGTCTCCTGGGCCAGTCCGAAGGGTGCTGTGGGCGCGCGGCCGGGCCGGCGCGTCTCATAAAGATACGCGATCCGAGGGCGCGCGTTCCCGGGACCTTTGACCAACCCCCTCACGGCGGCTACTTTCAGAACCCGCGTCGCCACGCTCGGGAGTCAGCATGCCGAAGTCACCACAGCTCGCGACCCTCTCTGCGCTCGCCCTCGTGCTGGCCGCAGGATGCGCGAAGAGTCCGTTCGAGCAGGAGCGGGCCGACGCCCTCCGACGCATCGCGGGCGTCACGGAGGACCGCCAGCGTGCGCCCTTCGGGGAACAGCCGCCGGAGACACGCACCACGGCTCCCCAGTCCTCGATCGACCTCGGGTTCTCCCAGGAGCGCCTCGACGAGCTCGCCACGATGGCCGGGGCGACCTCCTATCGCGGCGTCAAGCCCGACACCGGCCCCGGGCTCTTCGGCGACGACACCCCGGTCGTCACCATCACCCTCGATGACGCGATCCGCCTGGCCGTCCAGAACAACCTGAACCTGCGCAGCGCCGCGTTCCTGCCGGCGATCAGCCTCGAGGCCCTCGACGCCGCCGACGCGGCGTTCGACTGGGTGTTCTTCACCGGCGTCGAGTGGCGCAGCGTCGACCAGCCCCAGTCGTTGCGCGTGATCGGGAACACGCCGGTCGGATCGGGAGCGCTCGTCAACGAGTCCGTCCGCTGGAACACCGGCGTTCGCAAGCCCCTCCGCCAGGGCGGGACCTTCGACGTCGCCGCGAACCTCACCTACATCAACGACAGGACGCCGGGCACGAGTCTGTCGCCCGACCCCTCGCGCGCCGCGGTCCTCGAGTTCGGCCTCAACCAGCCCCTGCTGCGCGGGTTCGGGTCCGACTCCGCCGAGGCCGAGGTCCGCCTCGCCGAGAACCAGACCCGGCGCGCCGCGCTCGTCACCAAGTCCGAGCTGCTCACCCTCGTCCGCGAGGTCGAGCGCGGGTTCCAGAACCTCAGCCGCGCGCACCACGCCCTGCTCATTCAGCAGCGCCTGCTCGAGCGCGGCGTCGAGACGCGCGACGTGCTCGCGGGACGCCTCGAGTTCGACGTGCGACCCGCCGAGTTCTCCGACGCGCGCGCCCGCGTCGAAGCCCGACGCGCGAACCTCATCCGCTTCCAGCGCATCCTGCGCCAGCGATCCGACGAGCTCAAGGCCCTGCTCGACTCAGAACAGTTTCCGCTCGCAGGCGAAGAGCTCCTCCTGCCCCCGGCGAACGTCGACGCGTCGCCCATCGACTTCAACCTGCTCGACTCCATCACCTCGGCCCTGCAGAACCGCCCCGAGCTCCAGCTCGCGCTGCTCAATATCGACGACGCCGCGATCCGCCAGCGATTCGCCGACAACGCGCGCCTGCCGCTTCTCGACCTGAACCTGCGCGCGGCCCTCGCCGGCCTGGACGACAGCTTCGGCGACGCCTTCGGCGATATCGCCGACAGCGACTACGTCGATTACATCGCCGGGCTGCAGTTCGAGCAGACCATCGGCAACCGCGGTCCCGAGGCCGTCGTCCGCGTGCGACGGCTCGAGCGCCTCCAGTCGGTGCTCGACTACGCCACCCAGGTCCGCAACTCGGTCCTCCTCGTCAAGAGCTCGCTGCGCACCGTCGTCACGAGCTACGCCCTCATCGAGCAGACGCGGATTTCGCGCATCGCCGCCGCCGAGAACCTCCGCACGCTGCTCGTCGAAGAGCAGACGCTGCGCGGCCTGACGCCCGACTTCCTCAACCTCAAGCTCAACCGCCAGGAAGCGCTCGCGCAGGCCGAGCTCGAGGAGTCCGGCGCCATCATCGATTACAAGATCGCACTCGCCGAGCTCTACGACGCGATGGGCATCCTCCTCGACAAGCGCGGCATCAGCTTCGTCGCGCCCACCGCGGATGAACTGCTCGAGCGAGGCACGGAGTGGGAGCCGCGCACCCGACCCGACGGTTCGCAGTCGCGCCCCGCGGGCCGATGACCGCGCCGCGCGACATCGCCGGCGAGATCGCCGCCGCCGTGGAGCGACTGCGCGAGGGGCGCGCCGTCGCCTTCCCCACCGAAACCGTCTACGGGCTTGGCGCCGACGCGCGCAGCCCGGCGGCGGTCCGCGAGGTCTTCCGGCTCAAGAACCGCCCGCCAAGCAACCCCCTCATCGTGCACGTCGCCGACGCTTCGGGCGCGCGCGCCGTCGTCGCGCACTGGCCCTCGCGGGCCCAGGCGCTCGCCGACCGGTTCTGGCCGGGTCCGCTGACGATCGTGCTGCGCGCAGCCGACTCGGTCCCGCGCGAGGTGACCGGGGGGGGAGACACCGTCGCCGTCCGCTGCCCCGACCACCCGGTCGCGCTCGCGCTGCTGCGCGCCTTCGGGGGCCCGCTCGTGGGCCCCAGCGCCAACCCCTCCGGCTCGCTCAGCCCCACCTGCGCCGAGCACGTCCGCGAGTCGTTCGACGAGCGTTCCGTGATGGTCCTCGACGGCGGGCCCTGCCGCGTCGGCATCGAGTCCACTGTGGTCTCGCTCGCCCACGACCCGGCGCGGATCCTGCGATCGGGCGCGATCGGCGCCGACGAGCTGGCCGACGCGCTCGGTGAATCGCTCGACATCGACACGCACGCCGCCGACGCCGCCGAGGGCTCGGCCCTCGCGTCGCCCGGGCGGCTCGCCTCGCACTACGCGCCCGACGCGCCCGCGTTCCTGCGCAGCCCCGACGAGATCGCCGCCGAGCTCGGCCGCGGCACGGGCAGCGTCGTCGTTCTCTCGCACGCGCCGCTGGACGCGCCGGTGCGCGAGGGCGTGACGCTCATCGCGATGCCCACCACCGACCGGGCCTACGCGCACCGGCTCTACGCCGCCCTGCACGAGGCCGACGAGCTCGGGCCCGAGCGCATCCTCATCGAGCATCCCCGGGGCGAAGGCCCGGTGTGGGACGCCGTGCGCGATCGCCTCCGGCGCGCCTGCGCGCCGCGCGGGTGAGTCAGCGCCGGCGCGTCATCCGATCGACGCGCGACCCGTCGGCGCTCTCGACGAGCGCCTCGTCCGCTTCGGACAGGAACAGCCCGTGCCCGATCACGCCGTCGATGCGCGCGAGCGCGTCGTTCAGCGCGCGCATGTGGATCGTTCCCCCCACCGGCGCGTCGATCACGACGCACGCGTTGTCGGTGCGGTACTCCGAGCCGTCGTCGCGCGCGCGGACCGGCCCGTCGAGGCCGATGGCGCGCAGGCGCGCTCGCACGCTGGCGAGCGCGAAGGGCATCACCTCGATCGGCAGGGGGAACCGCTCCCCGATCCGCTTCACTCGCTTGCTCTCATCGATGAGGTAGACCCGCTGCACGCTCGCGTTGGCGACGAGCTTCTCGCGCGTCATCGCCCCGCCCCGACCCTTGAGCATCGTCAGGTCGTCGGTGATCTCGTCGGCGCCGTCGAACAGATAGTCCACGCGCTCCACCCCGGCGAACTCGATGACCTTCAGCCCCAGCGCGCGCGCCAGCTCGGCGCTCGCCTCGCTCGTCGCGACGCACTCGATCGACAGACCCTCGCGCTGCGCGCGCGCCGCCAGCGCCCGTATGCCGCGCGACGCGGCCCGACCGGTGCCCAGCCCGACCACCATCCCGCTGCGCACCGGGGCGACCGCCATTTCCGCCAGCGTGTCTGTCGTCGTCATGGCGCGAGTGTACCCGGTCGTGGCCGCAGCGCGTGCAGCGCCACCGCCAGGGCCGCGGAAACATTGATCGAATCGGCGCCCGGCGCCATCGGGATGCGAACCCGAGCGTCGGCAAGGCGCATCGCGCGCTCCGAGAGCCCGGGCCCCTCGGTGCCCACCAGCAGCGCCAGCCGTCGTCCCGGCGCCAGGGTCGCGGCGAACTCGTCGATGTCGCGCGCGTCGTCCCCGGGCGTCAGCGCCACGGTCAGCACGCCGCGATCGCGCAGCGCGTCCATCCCACGCGGCCAATCGCCCCTCGCGAACCGCGCCGTGGGCACGCGCAGCGCGTGGCCCAGCGAGGTCCGGATCGACTTGCGGTACAGCGGGTCGGCGCAGGTCGGCGACAGCAGCACGGCGCTCGCGCCGAAGGCGGCCGCGTTTCGGAACGCCGCGCCGATATTGTCGTGGTCGACCAGCCCGTCGAGGATCAGCGCCGTGGACGGCGCGTCGCGCAGGAACTCGTCCAGCGCGCACAGCGCGTCGCGCTCCTCACGCCGTTCGCCCAGCGCCAGCACCCCCTGGTGGAACGGGAACCCGATCACGCGCTCCAGTGCGTCGCGCGCCGTCACGAACACCGGCAGGTCGCCCGCGACCGGGCTCGCGTCCAGCAGCGCGCGCGCCTCGCCCTCTCGGCGCGCGTCGAGCAGAACCGCCTTCAGCGCGAAGCGCGCGTCCGGCGCGAGCATCCGCCGGAGGACGAGCATCCCCTCGCCCACGAAGACGCCCCGACGGCGCAGCGCGTCCCCCTCGCGCGTGGCGCGGAAGTCGTCCAGCCGGGGATCGTCGAGATCGGCCACGCGTTCGATGCTGGGCACGCGAGCGTTCTAGCATCCCTCGTATGAAAGAATCCACCGCCACATCTCGCGCCGTCCTCGCCCTGCTCGCCGCCGGGCTCGTTCTGACGCTCAGCGCCTGCAAGCCCGAGCAGAGCGGGACCGCCACAGGGCCCTCCTCGTCCTCCGACCCCGTCAGCCCGACCGACCCCGGCGCCCCGATGGGCCCGGTGACGATCAACGCGACCCAGGGCGAGGGCGCGGCCGACCCCGCCGCCGCGTCCTTCGGCGTCGCCGGGCTCGTGATGCCCCGGCCCCAGGGCTGGTCGCTCGACGCGCCGGGGCCCATGCGCGCCGCCCAGCTCAGCCACCCGGACAACCCCGACGCGATGATCGTGTTCACCCACTTCGGCGAACGCGGCGCCGGCTCGGCGCCCGACAACCTCACCCGCTGGGCGCGACAGGTCCTCGACGCCTCCAACCAGCCCACGCTCCCCGAACTCACCGAAGAACGCCGCGGCGATCTCAAGATCACCATCGCGAAGCACGTGGGCGTGTACATGTCCGGAACTCCCGGAACGCAGCCCGTCCCCATGCCCGACACCCTCTTCCTCGGCGCGATCATCGAGGGCGGCCCGCGAGGCCCCGTCTACATGCGCGCCCACGCGCCCAGGGCGTTCATGACGGCGCAGGAAGAGGCGGTCCGCGCCATGCTCCTGGGCGCACGCGCCGAATGAGCGCCGTCGATCGGTACGACCTCTACGAGGCCGCGGCCCAGTCTCCCGACATGGAGGCACGCTTCCTGCGAGCCGTCCACGCCGCACACCCTCGCACGCTCCGCGAGGATTTCTGCGGCAGCGCCGCCGTCTGCCGCGCCTGGCTCGACCTCGATCCATCCCACCTGGCTGTCTGTGTCGACAACGACCCCGGCGCGCTCGACGCGCTCCGCGCACGCGCCACGCCGGCGCAGCTCGAGCGCATCACGGTCGTCGAGAAGGATGTTCTCGACGCGAACGAACGGGCCGACATCGTCTGCGCGCTCAACTTCCCCGTCGGCTATTGGCACACCCGCGCGGCGCTCCTGCGCTATCTGCGATCGGCGCGAGAACGCCTCAACCCGGGCGGCGTGTTCGTCTGCGATATCTACGGCGGCGCCAGCGCCTTCATCGTGGGCGAGTCCGACCAGGAGCTCCGCGGCGGGGTGCTCTACACCTGGGAGCAGCGCGACGCAGACCCGACCACAGGCATCGTCGAGAACGCGATGCACTTCCGCCTCCCCGACGGGCGCGAGATCGCCGACGCGTTCACCTATCGCTGGCGCCTCTGGTCCATCCCCGAGCTGCGCGACGCGCTCGCCGACGCCGGCTTCGCGAGCTCCGAGGTCCACAACCGGCTCGGCGACGCGATCGACCACGAGGGCAACCTGCACGTCCGCCCCGTCATCGACGCCGGCCTCGAGCTCGACGACGACTATGTCGTCTATGTCGTCGCCCGGCGCGACTGAACCGCCCTCCCCCCGGGACGATACCCTTCCGCGGTGCAAGCCCCCCTGACGCACACGCTCGCGCTGACCTTCCTCGACCCCTTCGCCGGGCTCCTCGCGGCCGGGCTCAGCGTGCCCGCGCTCCTGCTGCTGTACTTCCTCAAGCTCCGTCGCCGCCCGGTGCGCGTGACCGCGTCCTTCCTCTGGCAGCGCGCCGCCGAAGACCTGCAGGTCAACACGCCCTTCCGCTGGCTGCGCGTCTCCGTCGTCCTGCTCCTCCAGCTCCTGGCGCTCCTGCTGCTCTGCGCCGCGATCGCGCGCCCGGCGCTCTCCGACCTGCCCCCGGCCGGCGGGCGCGTGATCCTGCTCATCGACGCGTCGGCCTCGATGTCCGCGAGAGACGCGTCGGGCGGCGCGAGCCGGCTCGACGACGCGAAACGCCGCGCACTCGAGTTTCTCGACTCGCTCGACCTCGGCTCGACCCGGGGCGCCGACCGGACCGAGGCGATGGTGCTCGTCGCCGCCGCCGAGACGCGCGTCGTCGCCAGTTTCTCCAGCGATCGCGCCGCGCTCCGCGCCGCGATCCGCTCGGTCGAGCCCACCGACCAGCCCGCCGACCTGCGCGCGGCGCTCGAGATCATCGACGCGTTCGCCGCTCAGACGACGGCGGACGAGTCCGACGAGGCGTCGGCGCCCACGCTGGTGATCTTCAGCGACGGCGGCCTCGCCCCGGCGCAGCACGACGGATCGGCGCGAACGAGGTTCACCGCCGCGGTTCGCGAGGTTCGATTCGTCTCGGCCGGGCCCGACGCGCAGCGCGACCCGCAGAACCTCGGCGTGGTTGCCATCAGCGCCCAGCGCGACGAGCGCGCTCCGACGCTGGTGCGCGTGTTCGGGCGCGTCGCGAACGCGTCGCGCCAGCCGGCGCAGGCGTCGGTGACCCTCGAGATCGACGGCAGGGCGTCCCGCTCCGTGTCGATCACGGTCCCGGGCAGCGACGGGTTCCGCGCCGGCGAAGCGCCCGTCACCTTCGAGGCCGACGCGCCGGGGCTCGCGCTGCTCACGCTGCGCGTCACCCCGGGCGGCGATCTCGCGTCCGACGACAGCGCGTCGCTGGTCATCGATCCGCCCGGCGGCGTGACGATCGCGCTGGTCGCGCCGGTCGGCGCCGTTCCCGGCCGCGCGTCCCCGGACTCCTTCCTGCGCGAGGCGCTCGAGGCGCTCGAGCCGCGCCTGCTGCGCGTCATGACGCCGACCCAGCACGACGAGCTCGTAGACCGCAACGACCGATCCGCCGGCTCGCCGCTGACCGCGGATCTGGTGGTGTACGACCGCGTGACGACCGGCGCGCTGCCGCTCACGCCGAGCGTTTCGTTCGGCGCGCCGCCGCGGATCGAGGGACTCGTGCTGGAGCCCTTCGGTGGCCCGGCGCGCGCGACGCGGTTCGTCTCATGGCAGCGCACGAACCCGCTGATGCGCGCCGTGGCGCTGGGCGACACGCTCGTCGCCCGGCCCCTCCAGCTCACGCTCCCGGGCGTGGGCGAGTCGGGGGTCTCGCGCGTCGAGCCCATCGCCTTCGGCGAGCGCTCGCCCCTGATCGTGTTCCTGGAGCATCGCGGCGTCGGGCGCGTCGTCGTCGCGTTCGAATTGGCGCAGAGCACCTGGCCCCTCGACATCGGATTTCTCGTGTTCCTCGCGAACACGGTCGAGGCGCTCGCGCCGCGCGCCAGCGCCGCGGGCCGGGCGTTCACCACGGCGCAGCCCCTGGTCGTCCGCCCGGCGCCCGGCGCCGCGCGGATCGAGGCGACCGGGCCGGCCACGCTCGAAGCCCGCGCGCCCGCCGACGGGTCCGCCTCGAGGGTCTCGCTCGGGATTCCCACACGCGCGGGTCTGTATTCGCTCGCCGGGGCGCTGCCCGAGGACGCCGTCGCGCCGGTCAACCTCGCCGACGCGCGGGAAAGCGCCATCCGGGCGGCCGACCGCCTCCCCATCACGACGCGCGACTCCGACGCCGTCAGGGCGGGCGAGGCGGCCCCCCGGGAAATCTGGCACCTGTTTGCGCTCGCCTCGGTGCTTTTCCTGGCGATGGAGTGGTTGCTCTTCGCGTGGCGGATGCGCGTCTGACTGGCTACATTGCGCCCGAATGCGAGCCACACCCCTCCGCGTCCTTCCCCTTTTCGCATCGTCGGTCGCGCTCTGCGCCAACCCCTACGCGCCAGAGAATCAGCCCCTCTCCCCCGACAGGCCCGAGCGGCTCGAGCGCACCCTCGACGAGATCGAGTCGGCGCGCTCGTTCATCGAGCTCGACATCCGCGGGCGCGGCGCGTTCGGCGCCGACGGCAAGCAGACAGGGTCGTACGACCTCGGGCGTCTCGACGCGACGCTCGCGTGGACCACGTCGCTCAACGACTCGATGCGCCTCCGTATCGCCGCGTCAACTTCGCAGTCCTACTACGACTTCGACGACGTGCAGGGCGTCATGCCCGGCGCCGACGACCCCTGGGACCACCTCCAGAGCTACCGGCTCGGCGCGACGCTCTTCAACCGCGTCGACGAGGTCTGGAGCTGGCTTGTCGGCGTCGATGTGCGCCTCGCCTTCGAGTCGGGCGCCGATCTCGAAGACTCTCTCGAACTGCGCGGCGTCGTCGGCGCCGAATACCGCGTCAGCAAGGACCTCGCGTTCACCTTCGGCATCGCCGCCGGCTCGCAGATCGAGGACGACGCGCTCATCATTCCCCTGATCGGCATCGACTGGCGCATCGACGAGAAGCTCCGCCTCGTCTCGCGCGAGCTCGGGCTGCTGCTGTCCTACCAGGTCGCGGAGCACTGGACCGTCGGCGCGTTCGGCAACTACGAGCTGCGCGACTGGCGCCTCGACGACTCGCGCGCCGTGAACCCCGACGGCGTGGCGCGCGAACGCGCCGTCATCCTCGGGCTCGAGGCCAAGTACCGCCCGTCCAACAGGATCGAGCTGGGCGTCGAGGGCGGCGCCATCGTGTGGTCAAAGCTCACCTCGCTCGACTCCAACGGGCGCACCTTCGGCAAGCAGGAGTTCGAGCCCGCGCCCTTCATCGGGCTCAGCGCCGTGTTCCGGTTCTGATGCGCCGAGCGTTCACGCCGCCCCCAGCCCGCGGTGCTCCACATCGCACGCGAACCGCTCGGGGTCGATCGCCTCGAACGCGTAGACCGGCCGATTGGTGATCGTGCGCCAGCGTCGCGCGGTCTCGTGCGCGAACAGCGGCGCGCTGTTGCTCACCACCACCGCGTCGAATCGCTCCGTCCTCGCCTGCGAGGATTCCAGCAGCGGCGTGCCCATGCACCAGCGAATGCCGGCATGCACGAAGCGGTCGTCCGCGATCGCCTCGACGCGCACGCCGACGCGCCGCGCGCACTCCAGGTACATCGGGATGTTCTTCCCCAGCGTCGCGAACACCACGCGCCGAACGCCCGACGCGTGCAGGCGACGGAACGCGCCCTCGATCCGGGCGCGACCGAACAGGTCGTCGAAGATCCGCTCGTCCAGCGTGCGCCGTGACCGCAAAGAGGGCGCCGCGTGCGCCGCCAGCACGCCCCGGCGCGCCGCCCAGGGCGACTGCGCCGTGCGCCCAAGCGCGAGGTACCGCTCCGTCCACGCCTTCGCGTACATCGCGCGCCAGGGCGCAGGCAGGTAGCGCAGCGCCTGGCTGATGTTGTTCCGCGCGTCGAGATAGATCGTGCGCGACGGGCGACGCCCGCTCTGGTGCTTGCGATGGATCGCCACCAGGTCGTGGAACACCGCGCACTCCCACCCGCGGGCCGCGAGCCGGTACACGATGTCGTACTCCTCCGCCTGCATGAACAGCCGACGGTCATAGCCCCCGGCGCCCAGCAGCGCCTCGCGCCGGAACGCGACGGCGGCGCCGACGAACACCCGCGGCAAAGCCCCGCACTCCCACTGCCCGCCCGGCAGACGCACCCCGAAGCCCGCGCACGCGAGCTGCCGGTCGGTGTCGAGCCGGCGCTCCATCGGGCCCCACGACTCGGGGAGGGGGGCGCAGTCGTCATCCAGCGCCACGACGTACTCGCGTGTCGCACGCTCCAGCGCGATCTGCTTGGCCGTCGGGCCCAGATTCTCGTCGAGCCTGATGAGCGTCGCGTCGGGCCTCGCGTCGCGCACCGCGCTGCCGGTCAGGTCCGTCGACGCGTTATCCACGACCAGCACCTCGGCGTCGGCAGGAAGTGCGCGGAGCGTCTCCCTCAGGGCCGCGGCCCGGTTCCGCGTCGCGATGATCACGCTGAAGCGGCTCATTGTGCGAAGACTCCGGTTCAGCCATCGTCCGGAAAGGGACGATAACTTCAGCGTGAATCAGGCCCAGAAGGTTGTTTCCATCGCCCAGGCGGCCACCACCGCCCGCGACGCCCAGCGCCGCGGACGCACCGTCGTCATGTGCCACGGGTGTTTCGACATCGTCCACCCCGGCCACCTCCGCCACCTGCTCTGGGCCAGGGCGCAGGGCGACATGCTCGTCGTCTCGGTCTCCGCTGACGCCGTCATCGACAAGGGCCTCGGTCGCCCGCTCGTGCCCGAGCGCCTGCGCGCCGAGAACCTCGCGGCCCTCGAGTGCGTGGACCTCGTCGTCGTGTCCCCCTCGCCCACCGCCGTCGACACGCTGCAGGCCATCAAGCCCGACCGCTATGTGAAAGGCGCCGAGTACAAGGACGCCCACGACGCCCGCCTCGCCGCCGAGCGCGATGTCGTGCTCGCCTACGGGGGCAAGGTCCTCTTCTCCTCGGGCGATGTCGTCTATTCCTCCACGAGCATCATCAACACCCGCTCGCGAGACTGGGCGCTCACCGCCGATCGCGTCGCGGGCTATCTGCAGCGCCACCACCAGACCGAGCGCGGCCTGCGCAAACTTCTGGAGCACGCCGCCGGGCTGCGCTGCCTGGTCGTGGGCGACACCATTCTCGACGAGTACATGCACTGCGACCCCACGCACATCGCGGGGGAGTCGCCCATGATGAACGCCACGCTCGTCGGGAAAGAGCGCTTCATGGGCGGGGCCGCGATCATCGCCCAGCACCTGCGAGGGCTTGGCGCCAAGGTCACGCTCGCGACGCCCGTCGGGCGCGGGCGCAGCAGCGGCCAACTGCTGAGGATGTGCGACGACCACGCGATCGACACGATCCCGCTGCGCCACGCCGGGCGCATCCCTCGCAAGAGGCGATACCTCGCGAAGGGCCAGAAACTGCTGAAACTCGACGACGCGCCGCCCCCGGCGTTCTCGCGCCACAGCGTCGACGACTTCGTGCGCGAGATCGAGAACGCCGCCCCGGCGTGGGATGTCGTCGCGCTGATCGACTTCGGCTACGGCGCCCTCTCGCAGGACACGCTGGGCCGGCTCATCAAACTCCTGCGCCCTCGCACCCGCGTCATGCTGGGCGATGTCTCGGGTCCGCGCGCCGACCTGCTCGCCCTCAAGGGCTGCGATGTGCTCATGCCCACCGAGAGCGAACTCCGTAGCGCGCTCCAGAACCCCACCGACGGCGTGGCGACCCTCGCCGGCTCCATCGCCGCGCGCGCCCAGGCGAAGCATGTTCTCGTGAAACTCGGCGAAGACGGCGCAGTCGCCTTCGACGCGACGCGCAAGGATTCGTCGGGTCGCATGCTCAACGACTTCCTCCCCAGTTTCGCCCCTCGCGCCGTCGACCCGCTGGGCTGCGGCGACGCGATGCTCAGCGTCGTCGGGCTCACGCTCGCCGCCGGGGGCGGGCTGTTCGACGCGCTGCTGCTGGGATCGATCGGCGCCGCGATCGAGGCCGAGACGCCCGGCAACCGCCCGCTGGTGCTCGAGCCCTTGCTGGATCGCGTCGAGGACGAGTTCGAAAGCGTCGCCCGCGCGATGAAGCGGCGCGAACGGCGCGAGGACCGGGGCACGCACGCGGTGGCGTGAAACGAACACGGGCCGGACGCGAGCGCCCGACCCGTGGTACGTGCTGTTCGATGAAGACCCTCCCCCGGCCCATCTCGCGAGCGGGAGGGGGGAAAGATCACGCCATCGCTTTGTTCGCATTCGCCTTCGCGAACTTCTCCATGAACGCGACCAGCGCCGTCACGCCCTCGGGCGGGAAAGCGTTGTAGATCGACGCGCGCATGCCGCCGGCGGAGCGGTGGCCCTTCAGGCCGTCCATGCCCGCGGCGGTCGCCTCCTTGATGAACTGCTTCTCGAGGTCCTCGGTCGGCAGGCGGAAGGTCACATTCATCAGCGAGCGCGAGCCCTTCTGGGCGTGGGCGCGGAAGAAGTCCTGCGCGTCGAGGAAGTCGTAGAGGGGCTTGGCCTTCGCCTCGTTGCGGCTCTGCATGGCCTTCAGCCCGCCCTCGCTCTTGATCCACTTCAGCACCTCGCCAACGGCGTAGATCGGGAACACCGGGGGCGTGTTCGGGCGGCTGTCGTTCTTCGCGTACTCGCGGTACTGGCACAGCGAGGGGATCGTCTTGCTGCCCTGCTCGAGGAAGTCCTCGCGCGCGATGACGATCGTCGTCCCCGCGGGGCCGAGGTTCTTCTGCGCGCCGGCGTAGATGAAGTGGAACTTCGTCACATCGAGCGGTCGCGAGAAGATGTCGGACGACATGTCGCACACGATCGGCACGCCCGAGGGGGCTTCCGGCATGCGGTGCCACTCGGTGCCGTAGATCGTGTTGTTGGAGCAGTAGTGCACATAGGCGGGCGACGCCGAGAACTTCAGCGCGTCCTTGCCGGGGATGTACGAGTGGTTCTTGTCCTCGCTGGAGCCGGCGAGGTGGACGCTCGCGAGGGCCTTGGCTTCCTTGTAGGCCTTGTTGGCCCAGACGCCCGTGTCGATGTAGTCGGCGGTCTTGTTCGTGCCGGCGAGGAAGTTCATCGGCAGCAGGTGGAACTGCGCGCTGGCGCCGCCGGTCATGAAGAGGATCTTGTAGTTGTCGGGGATGCCGGCGAGTTCGCGGAAGAGCGCCTGCGTCTCGTCGAAGACGCGGTCGATCGACCCGCCGCGATGGGAGTGCTCGAGCACGCCGATGCCGGTGCCGTGGATGTCCCAGATGTCCTTCTGGATCTGCTTCAGCACGCTCTCGGCGAGGACGCCGGGGCCGGCGGAGAAATTGAAGGTCTTGCGGGTGTGCATCTGGCGTGGTCCTTTCAGGCGGTGTGCTTGCGGCTCAGGTCGGTGCGTGCGTGAAGTCGTTGGTCAGACGGCCGCGGGCTTCTTCTGCGGCTTGTTGACGGTGTTCGGGGGTGTTCCGGTCTTCTTGAACTGCTCGACGATGCGGACGGTCTCGCCCGCGATGGCGTCCTGCGCCTGATCGGTCGACGCGCCGACATGGTGCGTGCCGACGACGCCGGGCTGCTTGAGTAGGTCGTTGGTGAACTCGCCGGTTGGGGTGGTCGGCTCGTTCTCGAAGACATCGAGCCCGGCGCGGACGCCCTTGCCGGTGATCGCGTCGAGCAGGGCCTTCTCGTCGACGACGCTGCCGCGGCTGGTGTTGACGAAGATCGCGCCGGGCTTCATCGCGTCGCAGAACGCGCGGTCGATCATGCCCTTGGTGTCGGCGTTAGCGGCGATGTTCACGCTGATGACGTCGGCGTTCTTCGCGACATCGAGGGGCGTGGCGGCGCGCGCGACGCCCAGTTCGCGGGCGGCGTCGTCGGTGAGGGAGCGCGACCAGACGAGCACGGGCATTCCGAAGGCCCTGCCCACATTCGCGACTTCCTTGCCGATGGAGCCGAGCCCGACGATGCCGAGGGTGCGCCCGCGCAGGCCGCGGGCCTTGCCGAACTCCTTCTTGTTCCACTTGCCCTCGCGGAGCTGCTGCGCCTGGTCTGGCACGCGCCGGTCGCAGGCGAGGATGAGGGCCCAGGTGAGTTCGGCGACGGCGGAGGAGTTCATGCCGGGGCAGTTGGCGACGAACACGCCGTGCTTCGTGGCGGCGTCGAGGTCGATGTTGTCGACGCCGGCGCCGGCGCGCACGATGAGCTTGAGCGACTCGGCCTGGGCGAAGGCCGGGGCCTTGACCTTGGTGGAGCGCACGATGAGGACCTCGGGCGCGTGCTCGGCGAGCAGCGAGCCCATGTCGTCTGCGGTGGCGTCGGGGAGGGAGACGACCTCGCAGCCGAGGCGCTTGAGCCCCTCGACGCCGGCCTTCTCGAACTTGTCCGCGATGAGAACCTTCATCGTTGATCGCGCTCCTTCGTTCTTCGTTCCCGGGTGTCGGTGTGTTCAGTCAAGCATATGGACGAGCAGGCCCGGGCGGATCTTGGGCTCGAAACAGGTGCTTTTCGGGGGCATGGTCTTGTTCGCGTCGGCGACGCTGAGGAGCTGCCCGATCGCGGTTGGGTGGAGCGTGAAGACGACCTCGGCCTCGCCTTCGTCGAGCATGCGCTCGAGCTCCCCGACGCCTCGCGCCCCGGGGACGCACTCGATGCGCGGGTCGCTGCGCGGGTCGGTCACGCCCAGGATGGGCTCGAGCACGAGGTCCGCGAGGAGCGACACATCGAGCGAGCGGACGGGATCGTCGCGGTCGACGCGATCGGCGTGGAAGGTCGCGCGCCGCCAGCCGGGGACGCCCTTGATGCGCACGCCGACCGTGCCCGCGCCGCCCGGCTCGGGGGTCGACGCGTCGGCGATGTCGGCGACCCTCGCCAGCGCGTCGAGGAACTGCGCCGGGGTGAGCCCGCGCAGGTCGCGGATGGCCCGGTGGAAGGGAAGGATCTTCAGCTCGCTCGCCGGAAAGAGCGCGACGAGGTAGCGGTCGCACTCCAGGTCGCCCCGCCCGGCGCCGCGCTCCTCGCGCAGCGTGGACGCGACGCGAGACGCGGCGGCGCTGCGATGGTGCCCGTCGGCGATGTACGCGCCGTCCAGACGCCCGAAGGCCTCGACGAACGCCGAACCGTCCTCGACCGCCCAGACCTCGTGCCGGATCGCGTCCGTGAAGTCGTAGAGCGGCGCCCTGGAGGTGTGCTCGCGAAGCAGGGACTTGATCCGCTCGTCGTCGCGGCAGGCCAGCAGCACGGGCGCGGCGTGGGCGCGCACGGCGAGCAAGTGCGCGACGTGCCGGTCTTCCTTCGCCGAGAGCGTTTTCTCGTGCTTCTTGATGCGCCCCTCGTCGTAGTCGCGAAGGTCGACGCAGCACAGCAGGCCGGTCTGCGAATGAAACTCGCCGGCGACCTCTCCCGACTGGCGATACACGAAGACCCGCGCCGCGTCGTCGCGCACGAAGACGCCCTCGTCGAGCAGGCGCTTGAAGGCCTTGGCCGCCTGCGCCGGGACGCGTGCGTCGCCCTCGACGAGGGGCTCGGGAACATCCGCCTCCGCGTGCACGACATGGAGGAACGACGACGGGTTGTCGCGCGAGAGCCGGATGGCCTCCTCGCGAGAGTCGACGTCGTGGGGGAGACCGACGACCCGCCCGACCTGCTCGGGTCGGGGTCGGACGGCGTGGAAGGGGGAGATGCGCGGCATCGGGGGCGTCGGAGGGGGGCAGGCCGCGGCGATCCGGTCGTGCCGCGTGGGAAGGAAGGGTATCGAGGTCGGGGCCGGATGCGAGCGCCGGGGAGCGCCCCGGGGGCGAATAGTGCGTTCTCGGGCGTTGCCGACGACCCGTCCGGGGGCCATGCTTCGGGCGGGTGGGCGCCCGGCCGGCGATTCGCCCCGGGGAGTTGGAACCCCCCGGGCGCGAGCGCGTCAGAAGGCCACGACCCCCTAAGTGTCTGATCGAGGAGAAAGTGTGCGATGAACAGGTCAAAACGGTGTGAACTTTCCCGGCGAGCCGGCGTGATGCTCGCGGGCGCCCTCGGCGCGACGGTGGCCCTCTCCAGCGCGTCCATCGCCCAGCTCGGCGGCGGCGGCGCGCAGCCCCCGCGACCCGCGGAGCCCGCCGCCCCTGCGCAGCCGCGACCCGTGACGCAGGACGGCGTGCGCGTCGCCCCTCAGAGCGCGCCCACCGACGGTCAGCAGGTCCGGCGCATGATCCCGCCCCTCAAGGCCTCCCCCGAGAAGGTCGAGATGGGCGTCATCCGCCCCCACGGCAAGAAGACCGGCACGATCACCCTCACGAACACCGGCGCCGAGACCATCAACATCGCGCGCGTCAACTCCTCGTGCTCGTGCACCGTCGCCGAACTCCCCAAGCGCACCCTCGCCCCGGGCGAGTCGGTCGAGCTCACCGCGACGCTCGACGCCGGCGAGTTCATCGGCTCCATGCAGCGCACCGTGCGCGTCTATGTCGAGGGCTACGCGCCCCCGTTCGAGGTCTGGGTCACCGCCGATGTCGCGTACGACATCAAGGCCGACCCCGTCTTTGTCGGCGCCTTCCAGTCCGACACCGGCGAGGTCCGCGTCACCGAGATCAACGGCAAGCCCTTCAACATCCTCTCCGTCAACGGGGCCCCTGCGGTCTTCAAGGACTTCGACGCCGCCAAGGACAGCCCGAAGAGCGAGTACTCCCTCGTCTGGAACATCCGCGGCGTCGATTCGAAGGACCTGCCCCTGTGGTGGGTCGTCGAGACCGATCATCCCGACGCGCCGGTCGTCGACCTGCGCGTCCTGCACCCGGCCATCATGCCGCGCCCCGACCCCAGGCGCGCCTGGCAGCTCGGCGCCGATCGCTCCATGCTCGGCTACGTCACCCCGGGCCAGCCCTCGACCTTCACCATCAACGTGAAGGAACGCCGGCGCTCCGAGGATGAGCCCGGCATGCCCACCGTCTCCGGCAAGAGCGAGCACCTCAAGTTCTCGCTCGTGAAGTCCGAGCGCACCGACGAGGGTTACGCCTTCGAGGTCACCGTCGTGGGCACCCTGCCGGCGAACGGCTCGACCCTCATCAACGAGCCCGTCACCATCAAGTGGCGCGACACCGAGGAGACCTACTGGGTCTTCGGGCGTCTCGCCATGCGCCCCGACCCGCGCGCGGCCCGCTGATCCCGCCGCGCCCCGCGCACACACTCCGCGCCGGCGATGGGGATCCCCCGTCGCCGGCGTCTTTCGTCTCCGAACCCACGCATCGCACCCCGCCGCGAGCACGACGATGTCCGACACACCCCGGCGCGCCCCGGCGCGACGACCCGACCATTTCAAAAAAGTTATCTCCCTCGTCGCGGCCCTCGGCGTCGTGGCCTTCCTCGCGCTGGGCGTCTACGGCAAACTGCTCACCACCAAGCCCGTCGACCAGATCGAGCCCATCCCGGGCGAGTATCAGGCGATCTTCGAGGCGGTCGTCGGGCTCATGCTCCTGGCGCTCCATCGATGGGGCGTCATGTGGGCCTTCATCGCCGCGATGTTCAGCGGGTTCGTGGGCGTCGCGCTCCACCGGCTCATCATCGGGGCCGAGTCCTGCGGCTGCTTCGGGGGCATCTCCATCCCGCCCCACATCACGCTCACGCTCGACGCGGCCATCGTCTTCATGAGCGCGTGGCTCGCGCGCGCCTGGGGCCTGCGCCCCTGGGGCTTCGCCCTCACGCTCGTTCTTGCCCCCACGCTCCTGGTCGCCGGCGCGATGTACAGCCGCCACGCCACGCCCCCGGGCGAGCACGACGCCGACTTCGGCGACATCTTCCGCGAGATCGAACCCCCTTCCGAAACGATCCCCTCGCCCACCACGCCTCCCGACGCGGCGCAGCCCGCTGCGCCCACCGACCGGCCCGGAGGCGAGGACTTCGGCGCCGCCGTCGAGACCGGGCGCGTCACGGCGCGCGACGCGCTGCTGCGCCTGCCGCGCGCCTTCGAGCGCGGCGCGCTGGGGCAGGCCGCGAAGCCCGCGTGGATGGACGACCTCGCGAAGGCGTCATCGCCCGACGCGCCGCTGCCCTGGCTGATCTATGTCTACAACCGCAACTGCGACATCTGCCAGAAGCACCTGCCCGAGTGGACCGACGCGCGCCAGATCTACGAGGAAGACCTCGCCGCCGGGAAGGCCGCGATGGGGATCCTCGCGATCGAGTGGGAGGACCTGATCCCGCTCAAGATCCCGACCTGGTCGTGGGGCAACCAGACGCCCATCACCCTGCTCGTGCAGAACGGGCGCATCGTCCGCGACTGGCGCGGCGAGGCGCAGCCGGGCGTGATCGACCTCTACTTCACCACGCAGGACGAGAGTCTCGACGCGGCCCTCGAGCGCGAGCCGGCCAAGGGCGCGCGATGAACTAGGCCGCACGCTCCTTCTCCGTGGTGTCTTTCGACGACGCGGCGCGCGACACGCGCGTGTACCCGGCGGCCACGCCGAGCATGAACAGCCCGACGCCCAGCAGACTCGCGACCCTCCACGCCGGCTCGACCGACGAGAGGTCGATCCCGACCGCTTTCGCCGCCGCCGTCGCGAGCAGCGCCAGCCCGGCGTGACGCACGAGGGGGACCGAGCGCACGAACCCCGCGACGATCATGCCCGACGCGAAGATCGCCCACCACAGCGTCAGCGACGCGAGCTTGGCTGTCTCATCCTCGATATGCAGCGACGCCAGGCGCGCGACCTCCGCCGAGCTGGCGATGAACGCGACTCCGACCACGCCTGCCGCGCACATCGCGCGCACTCCGCCGCCGATCTCCGGCAGGATCGTCGCGCGGCGGGTCGCCCACCGGACGACGGCGTACCCCGCCCCGAGCGCGAGCGCCACGAAAAGGGCGTCGTGCAGCAGGGGCGCCGACGCGTCCTCGTCCCATCGCAGGACGGGCCAGCCCGAGAGCCAGGCGACCGCAGCGATCGAGACGCCGACGCTCGCGAACAGCTGCGCCGGCAAACGCGTCATCGCCGCGGCGCCCAGCGCGTACGCCGTCGCGATCACGACCCACGCCACGCTCAGGCCCCTGGTCGTCGCTTCGTCGCTGACCACCGAGAGCAGGAGCAGGGTCGCGCCGATCCACAGGAAGCCCAGGCGCGTCGCGTCGCGCACGCTCGTCGGGCTGCCCGGGCGCGTGAACACTGCCGCGAGCGTCCAAGAAAGGAAGCCCAGCGACGCCATCACCGTCCAGCGGGTCAGCACCACGCCGCCCAGGTCGATCGTTTTCCAGGGCGAGATCGTGAACAGCCCGCTGTTGGTCAGCTCGAACGCCAGCTCGACGAAGACGAGTCGCGCCGTCGCGAGCGCCAACGCCACGACGCCGTAGACGCGCAGCCCGCGAGAGCCGATCGCGCGCGCCGCCGCCAGCGACGCGACCGCGAGCGCCAGCCCGGCGAAACTCAGCGCTTCGTCGCTCAGCGCCATCGCCAGCGCGAGCGCCAGCAGCGCGCCGCACTGGCACGCGAGCGCGACGCCCAGACTCGAGGACGCGCGATCCACCGGCGCGCGCAGAACCGCCAGCCCGCGCCCGAGCGTGAACGCCAGCGCGCCCGTCAGCGCCGCCCCGATCGCCGGCGCGTGCCAGGTCGTCAGCCCGCGATCATCAAGGACGAGGATCGCGAAGGAGATCGCCCACGCCGTCAGCGTGAAGCTCGTGAGCAGCCGGGGCGCAGCGCGCTCCCACGCGTTCGTGTGTCGCTCTCCGGATCGATCGTCGCGCCGGCACGCCCAGACCGTCTCGGCGTGGACCAGGGCCCAGCACGCGCTGACGAAGGCGATCGCCAGCGCAGGGTGCGTGGCGCCAGCGTCATACACCCACAGCGTGCCCAGGCCCAGCGTGCCCAGCAGCGCCGCGACGCGAGGCGCCGTGAACACCGGCCCGAGGCGCGCGTTCAGCACGAGCCCCGTGACCAGCAACGCCAGCAGATAGGAGGGCAGGAACGCCGGCGCCGCCGCGGAATCGCGCAGCAGGATCGGCGCGAGATACCCCCCGGCAAGCGCGAGCGTCGCGACGAACGCGAGTTTCGCCCGGCTGCCGAGCACCACGCCCAGCGCGACGATCACGAAGAGCAGCCCGAACGCGCCGGAGGGCGACACCAGGGAGTACATCGCGTGCGACGCGAACGCCGCCGCGTACATCACGCCCAGCCCGGCCGAGGTCAGCCCGGCCGACGCCAGACGACCCCATCGACGCAGCGCGATCTCGCCCGCTGCCAGCAGGGCCGCGCCGAACGCGCCGGCGCTCAGGCACTTCCACCCGTCGGGGATCCGTCCCAGCCAGCCCTGGTCGTACGCGAGCTTGAGGAAAAGCCCGGCCGCGACGACCACAGCCACGGCGCCCGCCGCGGCGAAGGTCTTGCCGCCGATGAGTCGCTCGATCTCGAAGGACGATCGCCGGTGGGTTTGCGTCGGGCCGTCCTGCGCCGCTCGCGTGGGCGTCTCGCCCAGCCCGGTCAGCTCGCGGGTGGGGATCGACCGGCTCTCGGCCTGGTCCGGCTCCGACGCGAGGGGTCTCTCGGGCTCGGGGGTGGGCGCGAGGGCTGGGAACACAGCGTTCTCGAGGCGCTGAACGCGGCAGGCGAGTTCCGCGACCCGGAGACGAAGCATGTGGTCTGGCGAAGCGGTCATTCGGGCTCCTTCGCCCCGAGGGGCGTTGCGGGACCCTTCCAGACTAGCATTTGCTAACTGTATGTCAAGTAAATATTAACTTTTCTCTAAATGCATGTTCTACATCGAGTTGCGCTGCTGCTTCGCGCGGGTTGGCGTGCGGCTCGCCCCGCACTCCGGGCAGACCGGCGCTCGCGACCGGGGCAGGCCGGCGAAGTCGTACCCACACCGGACGCAGGTCGCCCCGGGCGACGCGACGACGACGCGCCGGTCGAAATGGAACCTCGCTCTCGCGGCGACCACGAGGGACGCGTACAGAGTGAGGGCGGCCAGGATCCACAGCAGCGGGCCGATCCACACCAGGAGGAACAGGCACAGCAGCAGGGGGGGATAGACCACGGGCAGCGAGCGTCGCAGGTCGGTCCGCCACAGCGCCGCCATCACGGCCCCGGTGAACGCGAAGTTCGCCGCAAAAACCCCGGCCACCAGCATCGTCGTGCCCAGCGCGACCGGCTTGCCGGCCCCGGTGAGCGCCGCGATCGCCCCTGCGCCCCCGATCAGCGCGTGCGCGGCGCTCACCACGCCAAAGAGCGTCGCGAACCGCGCGGGCCCGAGGTTTGGTTGCGCTCGATCGGCCACCGCGCCATGCTACAAGCCGCACCCTCGTGGGGTTCCCCGTGCCCGGGTCTGATACGATTGGGCGATCTCCCGTCGCGGGCATCCCGCTCGCGGCTGTCCCTCGAAGCCGAAGGAGGATGCGCCATGGGCGTCGCCGCACCGATGAACCTGAAGAAGTGGGTCAACGACCACCGCGACAAACTCAAGCCGCCGGTCGGCAACCAGTGCATGTACGACGAGGGCGACTTCATCATCATGATCGTGGGCGGGCCCAACGCCCGGCGCGACTACCACATCAACACCACCGAGGAGTTCTTCTTCCAGATCGAGGGCGACATGAACCTGCGCATCCTCGAGAACGGCAAGCCCCGCGATGTCGTCATCCGCGAGGGCGATGTGTTCATGCTCCCGGCCAACATCCCGCACTCGCCCCAGCGCCCCGCCGGCACCGTCGGGATGGTCGTCGAGCGCAAACGCCCCGAGGGCGCCGTCGACATGCTCCGCTTCAACTGCGAGAAGTGCGGCGCCGTGCTCCACGAAGACACCTTCGAGCTCGAGAACATCGTCACGCAGCTCAAGGCCGCGATGGAGAAGTTCTGGAGCAGCGACGACCTGCGCACCTGCAAGAAGTGCGGCGCCAAACTCGAGAAGCCCGACGGCCCCATCATGCCCGTCGACTGATCGCTCATGCTCAAGATCGATGTCCACACCCACATCCTGCCCGAGACATGGCCCAACCTCTCCGAGAAGTTCGGCTACGGGGGGTTCGTGCGCCTCGAGCACTGCGGCGACTGTCGCGCGAAGATGATGATCGACGACAAGTCGTTCCGCGAGATCCAGTCCAACTGCTGGGACCCGAAGGTCCGTCTCGAAGAATGCGACGCCTGCAATGTCGATGTGCAGGTGCTCTCGACGGTCCCGGTGATGTTCAACTACTGGGCCAAGCCGCGCGACACGCTCGACATCTCGCGCATGCTCAACGACCACCTCGCCGGGGTCGTCGCCGATTTCCCCGACCGATTCGTCGGGCTGGGCACCATCCCCATGCAGGCGCCCGACCTCGCGTGCGAGGAATTGGAACGCTGCGTGAAGGACCTTGGCATGCGCGGCGTGCAGATCGGCACGCATGTCAACGGCTGGAACCTCGACGAGCCCACGCTGTTCCCGGTGTTCGAGACAGCCGCGAAACTCGGCGCCGCGGTCTTCGTGCACCCCTGGGACATGCTCGCGCGCGAGCGCATGCAGCAGTACTGGCTGTCCTGGCTCGTGGGCATGCCCGCCGAGACGACGCTGGCGATCTGCTCGATGATCTTCGGGGGCGTGTTCGAGCGACTGCCCGACCTGCGCGTCTGCTTCGCGCACGGCGCCGGCTCGTTCCCCGGCACCTGCGGGCGCATCTCGCACGGCTTCGATGTCCGACCCGACCTCTGCGCCGTGCACAACGGCAAGAGCCCCATGGACTACATGGGCTCGTTCTGGGCCGACACGCTCGTGCACGACCAGGAGTGTCTGCGCCGGCTCGTCTCGCTGCTGGGCGCCAACCGCGTGTGCCTGGGCAGCGATTACCCCTTCCCGCTGGGCGAGCACCGACCGGGCGAACTGGTCGAATCCATGCCCGACCTCGGCGAGAAGACGCAGGCGATGCTGCTCAGCGGAGCCGCGCTCGAATTCCTGAACATGACGGAGCGCGACCTGCGCGCCAAGGGCGCGGGCAAACTCCGCGACGCGATCAACGACACGAGAGGAGCCAGGGGTTGACCAGTCTCGCAGCGCACCACGAGTTCGACGCGAAGGCATTCCTCGCGCAGGTCGACGATTCGGACGAGTGCGCACGCGCCCTCGACGAGGCCGACCCCCTGCGCGCCGAGCGAGCGCTCTTCGCGATCCCGCGCGACAAAGCGGGCAAGGAGCACGCCTACTTCTGCGGCAACTCGCTGGGGCTCATGCCGAAGTCCGTCCCCGACGCGATGGCGCAGGAACTCAAGGACTGGGGCGACCTCGCGGTCGAGGGCCACTTCCACGCGAAGAACCCGTGGTTCTCGTACCACGAGATCTTCCGCGAGATGGGAGCCCGGCTGGTGGGCGCGATCCCGGGCGAGGTCGTGATGATGAACTCGCTCACGGTGAACCTGCACCTGCTGATGGCGTCGTTCTATCGCCCCACGCCCGATCGCTACCGCATCCTCATCGAGAAGGGCGCGTTCCCCAGCGACGAGCACGCCGTCGCGAGCCAGGCGCGGTTCTACGGGTTCGACGCGTCGGACGCGATCCTGCACATCACGCCGCGCAAGGGCGAGGACACGATCCGCGAGCAGGACATCGAGAGCGTGCTGAAGCGCGAGGGCGAGTCGGTCGCGCTCGTGCTGCTGGGGGGCGTGAACTACGCGACGGGGCAGTTGTTCGATATGGCGCGCGTCACGAAGGCCGGGCACGACGCCGGCGCCGTCGTCGGCTTCGACCTCGCCCACGCCGCCGGCAACGCGCCGCTGCGCCTGCACGAGTGGGGCGTCGATTTCGCGGCGTGGTGCTCGTACAAGTACCTCAACAGCGGGCCCGGGGCGGTCGCCGGCGCGTTCGTACACGAGAAGCACTGGGACGCCGACTACCCGCGCTTCGAGGGCTGGTGGGGCAACGACCCCTCGACGCGCTTCCGCATGGGGCCCGACTTCGTGCCCGGGCTGGGCGCCGAGGCGTGGCAGCTCAGCAACCCGCCCATCTTCGCGATGACGCCCCTCAAGGAATCGCTCGCGATCTTCGACCGCGTGGGCATGCACGCGCTGCGCGCCAAGTCGCTGCGCCTCCACGCCTACACGCGCATGCTCGTCGAGAAGATCAGCGAGGAGCGCTTCGGCAGCAAGCTCACGATCGTGACGCCCAGCGAGGACTCCGCCCACGGCTGCCAGTTGTCCATCCGCGTGCAGGGCGCGAAGGCGGCCCAGCAGGCGCTGATGCAGCGGGGCGTCGTCGCCGACTTCCGCGAGCCCGACATCGTGCGCATCGCGCCCGTCCCGCTCTACAACACCTTCGCCGACTGTCTGCGCTTCGCGTGGGCGATGGGTGAACTCGCGTGAGCGTGCACACGCGCCCGGTCGTCACCGTCTTCGGCGCAGGGCTCGCGGGCGCGCTGTGCGCGATCCGCCTGGCGCGAGCCGGCTTCCGTGTCGAGCTCTACGAGCGCCGCCCCGACCCGCGCGTCGCCGGAGCGGCGGGGGGCAGGTCGATCAACCTCGCGCTCTCCACCCGGGGCATCGAGGCGCTGCGCGAGATGGACCTCCACGAGCCCGTCCTCGCCGACGCCATCCTGATGCGCGGGCGGGGCATCCACCCCCTGCGCGGCGAACGCGTCTTCCAGCCCTACAGCGCCGATCCGAATAAGGGCATCTATTCCATCTCGCGCGCCGGGCTCAACGCGATCCTCCTCGACGCCGCCGAGAAAGAACCGAATGTCTCGATCGTCTTCAACACGCGCTGCGTGGGCGTCGACCTCGACAGCATGGAGGCGACGATCGAAGACCAGACCACGCGCGAGCGCACCACGAAGCGCTGCGAGGTCGTGATCGGGGGCGACGGCGCCTTCTCCGCCGTGCGCTCCAGCATGATGAAGCGCGACCGCTTCGACTACCACCAGTTCTACCAGACGCACGGCTACAAGGAGCTCGAGATCCCGCCCGCCGAGAACGAGTCGGGCGAGTTCGGGAAGTTCCGCATTGATCCCAACGCGCTGCACATCTGGCCGCGCCGCTCGTACATGATGATCGCGCTGCCCAACAGCAACGGGTCGTTCACCTGCACGCTCTTCGCCCCCTTCGAGGGCGAGCACGGGTTCGAGTCGATCAGATCCGACGACGATGTGACGCGGTACTTCGAGCAGCGATTCCCCGACGCCGTGCCCCACATGCCCGACCTGCTCGAGGACTTCCGCGCGAACCCCACCAGTTCGCTCGTCACCGTCCGCTGCTTCCCGTGGGCGCTGGGCGGGCGCGTCGCGCTCATCGGCGACGCGGCCCACGCGGTTGTGCCCTTCTACGGGCAGGGCATGAACGCCTCGTTCGAGGATGTCCGCGTGCTGGGCGAGTGCGTCGAGAAGAGCCCGCACGACCTCGGCGCGGCGTTCGCCGAGTACCAGGCCCGGCGCAAGCCGGCGGGCGACGCGATCTCGCAGCTCGCGATCGACAACTTCCTCGAGATGCGCGACCATGTCGGCTCGCCGGCGTTCCGCAGGAAGAAGAAACTCGAGCTCTGGCTCGCGAAGACCTTCCCCCGGTGGTACACGCCCCTCTACGAGATGGTCACCTTCTCGACGATCCCCTACCACCTCGCGGTGCGCAAGGCCGCGGCCCAGGACCGCATGGTCGTCGCGGCGTTCGTCGCGCTCGGCGCGTTCGCGTTCTTCATTGTGGCGGCCACCGTCGTCGCGTTCTCGGTCTAACACCGGAGAGACCCATGCTCTACGACATCACGCCCGCCGTCACGCCGCAGTTGGCGGTGTGGCCCGGCGACACGACGCTGACGCGCGAGACGCTGATGGATATCGACAAGGGCGACTCGGTCACGCTCTCGACGCTCCGCTCCACGGTGCACCTGGGCGCCCACGCCGACGGGCCCAACCACTACGCGAAGGGTGGCGCAGGGATCGGCGAGCGACCGCTGACGCACTACCTCGGTCCCTGCCGCGTCGTGAGCGCGACGGTCTCGCGCGGCGGGCGCGTGCGCGCCGAAGACCTCGCCCTCGACGACCTCGACCAGATCAACGCGCACCGCGTGATCATCCGCACCGGCACCTTCCCCGATCCGTACAACTGGAACACCGACTTCGCGGGTCTCGACCCCGCGCTGGTGGACGCGCTCGCCGAGAAGGCGGTCATCACCGTCGGCATCGACACCCCCAGCGTCGACCTGCAGGAGAGCAAGGACCTGCCCGCCCACGCCGCCTTCGCGCGCCACGACATGGCGATCCTCGAGGGCCTGCGCCTCGACGGCGTGCCCGACGGGAAGTACGAACTCATCGCGTTGCCCCTGAAACTGCTCGGTTTCGACGCCAGCCCGGTTCGCGCGGTGCTGCGGACGATCGATTCGCCGCTGCGGCTGCGCGCGGATTAATCGCCCAGGTACGCGATGACCTTCAACTCCACCGCGATCGGCGTCGGCAGCGCGCCGACCTCCACCGTGGTGCGCGTCGGCCGGTTGTCACCCGTGAAATACTCGGCGTAGACCTTGTTGAAGGCCGCGAAGTCGCGCTCCATGTTCGTCAGGAACACGCTGACATCCACGATGTCCTCCCACGGCACGCCCGCGGCGTCGAGCACCGCCTTGATGTTGCGCATCACCGAACGCGTCTGCACGACGATGTCGTGATCGACGACCTTGCCGCCGGCGTCGAGCGTCACGCCCGGGATGACCTTGCTGCCCCGCTCGCGAGGGCCGATGCCCGAGAGAAACAGCAAATTCCCGACGCGCCGCGCGTGCGGGTACGGCCCCACCGGCTCGGCGGCGGAGGTGGACTCGATGATGTTCTTGTTCGGCTCACTCACGCTGGATCTCCCTCGCGATCTCGTGGCACGGCTGCGCCGTACCACGCCACCCATTCTGGTCTTCTCTTCCTACTGCCTTGTGCCTTGTGCCTCGTGCCCAATCTTCACACACACATTCTTCGGCTCCGTGAAGAACCGCAGCGCCTCGTCGCCCCCCTCGCGCCCGACGCCCGAGTGCTTCACGCCGCCGAAGGGCGTGCGCAGGTCGCGGAGCATCCAGCAGTTCACCCAGACGATGCCCGCCTCGATCCTCGCGGCCACGCGGTGCGCACGCGACAGGTCGCGCGTCCACACGGTCGACGCCAGCCCGTAGGGCGTGCAGTTCGCGAACTCGATCGCCTGCGCCTCGTCGTCGAAGGGCGTGATCGTGACGACCGGGCCGAAGATCTCTTCCTGCTGCACGCGGCAGCGCGGGCTCAGCCCAGTGATAACCGTCGGCTCGTAGAACGCGCCCCTGGCGCAGCGGTCATTCACGGGCTGCGCCGGGGGCCGGCCGCCCAGCAGGATCTCGCCTCCCTCCTCGCGCGCCAGGTCGACATACCGCGCGACCTTTTCGCGATGCTCGCGCGAGACGAGCGAGCCGATGTCCGTGCCCGGGTCGAGCGGGTCGCCAACCTTGAGTCGTGACGCGCGCTCGACGAAGCGTTCAACGAACGCGTCGTAGGCGGGGCGCTCGACGAACACGCGGCTGCCGCAGAGGCAGATCTGGCCCTGGTTCGTGAACGCGGCGCGGACGCTCGTCTCGATCGCGTCGTCCATGTCGGCGTCGGCGAAGACGAGGTTGGGGTTCTTGCCCCCGAGTTCGAGCGAGAGTTTCTTGAAGCGGGGCGCTGCGCTGCGCGCGATGGTCTCGCCGGTGGTCGTGCCCCCGGTGAAGGTGATGGCCTTGATGAGCGGGTGTTCGACGATCGCGCCGCCGCAGGTGGCGCCACGCCCGTGCAGGATGTTCAGCGCGCCCCTGGGCAGCCCCGCCTCGACGCACAGTTTCGCGAGGAGGAACGCCGTCATGGGCGTGACCTCGCTGGGCTTGGCGACGACGCAGTTGCCGGTGGCGAGGGCGGGCGCGATCTTCCAGGTGAAGAGGTAGAGGGGCAGGTTCCAGGGCGAGATCGCGCCGACGACGCCCAGGGGGCGGCGCAGTGTGTAGTTGATCGCGACGCCGTCGGTGTCGTGGAACTCGCTGCGCGTCGTGGTGATCGCGTGCGCGAAGAAGCGGAAGTTGCTCGCGGCCCGGGGGATGTCGACGCGCGTGCACAGCGAGAGGGGCTTGCCGGTGTCGTGGCACTCGGCCAGCGCGAGCGCGTCGAGGTTCTGCTCGATCAGGTCGGCGAGGCGCAGGAGGATTTTCGAGCGCTGCTCGGCGGGCGTGGACGACCAGCCCGGGAACGCCGCGTGGGCCGCACGCACCGCGTCGTCGACATCCTCGGCGCCCGAGTCGGGCAGTCGCGCGATGGACTCGCCCGTCGCGGGGTTCGTGTCGTCGAGCCACGCGCGCGAGCGGGGCTCGCGGAAGTCGTTGTCCAGAAAGTTGAGGATTGAGTCAGGCATGCGGGAGAAGGCATGAGGCACGGGGCACAAGGCACAAGAGAGAGAGGGATCAGATGGTCGCGGTGCGGCCGCCGTCGACGCGGATGGATTCGCCGGTGATGTACGACGCGGCCGGGCTGCAGAGGAACGCGATGAGCGACGCGGCCTCGCGCGGCTCGGCGAAGCGCCCGAGCGGGATCTCGCGCTTCATCTGCTCCTCGATCGCGTCGGTGCTGGTCTCGCCCCTGGTCGCCTTGCTCTGCACCAGCGACGCGAGGCGCTCGGTCGCGGTGAAGCCGGGCAGCATGTTGTTGACGGTGATGCCGAAGGGACCGAGTTCCATCGAGAGGGTTTTGGCGAGCGACGCCATGGCGCCGCGGATGGTGTTGGAGACGCCCAGCCCGACGATGGGCTGGCGGACCGAGGTCGAGATGATGTTGACGATGCGCCCGTACCTCGCGCCCTTCATGCCCGGGACGAGCGCCTGCGCGAGCGCGTGGGCGGCGAGGACATGGCTCTCGAACGCGCGCCGGAAGTCGTCGGGTTTGGCTTCGATCGCGAGCCCCGGCGCGGGGCCACCGGCGTTGTTAATGAGGATGTGCGCGACCTTGTCGACATGCAGGAAGCGCTCGATGGCGCGGGCGCGCGAGTCGGGGTTGCCCAGGTCGGCGGCGATGCAGTCGTGGCCCTGCCCGGCGTGCGCACTTGGGAGCGGGAGTTCGGCGCGGGCCTTCTGGAGGTCGTCCTCGCTGCGAGAGAGGAGCGTGACCGACGCGCCGAGTGCCGCCAGTTCGATCGCCGTCGCCTTGCCGATGCCCTTGCTGCCGCCGCAGACGAGGGCGCGTTTGCCGGTCAGGTGGAGGTCCATGGGGGCAGTGTATGGGTTGGAGAAGGGAGCGGGGAATAGGGAGCAGGAAGAGCGCGATCACTTGATCAGGCGCGTGCGTCCCAGGTCGGGGATGAAGGGCAGGCGCACGGGCCCGAGGTTCAAGACCTGTGGCGCCGGCCAGAAGACGATCACCGCTTCGCCCATCAGCATGTCGCCCGGGACGACGCCCGGCGTCGCGCCGGTCTGGTCGGCGACCCAGGGGTTCACCATGTCCCACAGGCGTGAGTCGCGGCTGTTGCCGCTGTTGTCGCCGGCGGCGAAGAACTCCCAGTCACCCGTCGTCGCGAGGTGGCCCGGGTGCGAGCCGAACCCGGGCGTCGCGATGCCGGGGCCCGTCCAGCGTACGGCGGGCTGGTAGTAGAGATCGCGGTCGATGCCGGCGTTGTGGAGGACCGGGTAGCCGGGGAACGACCCGCTCCGATCCGGCGTGACCTCGATCGACACGCGCGGCTGCTCGTAGATCGCCGGGTTCGAGAGATCGGCGATATCGGGGTTGCGCAGCACCGACTCGAGTTGCTCGTCGGTGAGTCGCGTCGAGTGGCGCAGACGATCGAGGGGAGACCAGTCGTACTCACCCCGCGCGATCGTGCGCCCATCGACGCGCAGTTCGAGCGACTGATCGACATGATGGAACTCGATCTGGACGGCGGCGTGCGGGCGCAGCACGGGCGACCCGGGCTCGCCCAGATTCTTCCAATCGGGGTCGCCCTGGCGGCGCATCTGGATGCGCGATCCGTTCGCGTCCATCAGCGCGCGGAACTCGTGGGAGCGCGCCGCGATGGTGAAGGCGACCTGCGAGGGCGGGTCTCCCATCGGATCGATCCCGGCGCGCACGCGGATGTCGCTCGTGGGATACACTGGCATGCGACCCGCCATCGGGGTCTCGTTGTAGGGCGAGAACTCGACGATCGGGCGGACGGTGTTGTCCCAGACGAGCGGGCCGGGGTTGGGAGAGTCGGCGCGCAGGGTGCGCCCGTCGTGGACCCAGCCCTCGCCGCGCCAGGGGGAGCGCCACGCGCGCCCGTCGAAATCGCGACTGAGCGGGGTGTGGTCGGACCCGTGGATGGGCCACCAGACATCATCCTGGATGTAGCGGGGCTTGCGCGCGATGGACCAGCCGGTGGAGAGATCGTCGGAAGCGCTGGCCGGGCGGGTGAAGACATCGCCGTCGACGAGCCAGAGGTCCTCGTTGGGGAGGCCGAGGAGGCGCTTGATGTAGTTCTCGCGCGGGTTCTCGGGCATCTTGAAGACGATGACATCCCAGCGCTTCGGGTGGTGGAACCAGTTGTACTTGAGGACCGCGATGCGATCGCCCGAGCGGATGGGGAACGACCCGGGGGGCATCGGCACGCCGCTGACCGGGTCGGTGACGCGAACGGGCTGGGCGGGCGTGCCCTGCACGCGCGCCGGGGGCTGGTTGGGGTCGGACCAGGGGTTCACGGCCCAGGTGAAGCCGGACTGGGGCGAGGTGAACTGCATGTGGGCGCCGCGGAGCGTGGGCGCCATGGAGCCGGTGGGGATGTGGAAGGTCTCGAAGAAGAACCCTCGGAAGATGAGCACGACCACGAACGAGATGATCAGCCCGATGATGGATTCCTTGGGGGTCTCCTTGCGGGCTGTCGGTGCGTGGGCGGCGGCGCTCATGGGGCGAAGGATAGCGACAGGGCTCGGACGGGGCCCGATCGCGCGACGGGATCTGCCCCCCGGCGCGTCTGATGCTTCCCGGACCCGCCCTTGCGGGAACCCAACGCCCCCTCGCGTGTTCAATGGAGGGGTTTGATCCGTGCACCGTTCCCGATCCCGCCGGCCGGGCCCGTCCCGAGTCGGGGGGTGTCTTTCGGAGTTCATCGACGCTCATGACGACCGCTATGCCCACAGGAACACGAGAGACGGTTGATGTCCGCGAGGTCGCGCGCGAGGTGGAGGCCCACTCGGGCCCGATCAACGCGCTGGTCGAGCAGGTCTCGCGCGTCGTGGTGGGGCAGCGCCCGATGGTCGAGGGCCTGCTGCTGGGCCTGCTGACCGGGGGCCATGTGCTGCTCGAGGGCGTCCCGGGCCTCGCCAAGACGCTCACGGTCACGACGCTGGCCCGGGCGATGCACGCGAAGTTCGCGCGCATCCAGTTCACCCCCGACCTGCTGCCTGCCGACCTGGTGGGCACGCTGATCTACAACCCGCGCGAGCACACCTTCTCGCCGCGCCGGGGGCCGATCTTCGCGAACCTGGTGCTGGCCGACGAGATCAACCGCGCGCCGGCCAAGGTGCAGTCGGCCCTGCTCGAAGCGATGCAGGAGCGCCGCGTGACCATCGGCGACGAGACGCACGACCTGCCCGTGCCCTTCCTGGTGCTGGCGACGCAGAACCCCATCGAGCAGGAGGGGACCTATCCGCTGCCCGAGGCGCAGGTGGACCGCTTCATGCTCAAGCTGAAGATCGGGCACCCCAGCAAGAACGACGAGCGCGAGATCCTCGACCGCATGGCGTTCACCAGGCCCGAGATCGCGATCGAGCCCGTGATCGAGGTGGACGCGATCATGGCGGCCAGGCGCATCGTGGATCGCATCTACATAGATCCCAAGGTGCGCGACTACATCGTGGAGCTCGTGCACGCGACGCGCGAGCCGAAAGCGCACGGGCTCGACGCGCTGGCGCGGTTTATCGAGTTCGGCGCGTCGCCCCGCGCGACGATCAGTCTGGCGCTGGCCAGCCGCGCCCGGGCGTTTCTGAAGGGGCGCGGTTTCGTGACCCCCGAGGATGTGAAGGGCGTCGCGCTCGAGGTGATGCGCCATCGCGTGCTGCTGAGTTACGAGGCGGAGGCCGAGGGGTACGACTCCGACGCCGTCGTCCGCGAGGTTCTGAACAACATCCCGACTCCCTGAAGCACCGCTTTGCTACGCATGAAGACGAAGGCGCCACAACCCGTCCGGTCGCGCCGCGGCGCGAAGACCCCCGAGGAACTGATGGCCAAGGTCCGTCGGCTCCGCGTGGTGTCGTCGCGACTTGTCGACGAGTTGTTCGCCGGCGAGTACCACAGCGCGTTCCGGGGCCGCGGCGTCGAGTTCGCCGAGGTCCGCGAGTACCAGCCCGGCGACGATGTGCGCACCATCGACTGGAATGTCACGGCGCGCGAGAACAAGCCCTTCGTCAAGCAGTTCGACGAGGAACGCGAACTCACGATCGTCCTCGCGGTCGATCTCTCCGCCAGCGGCGCGTTCGGCACGGGCGAAGAGTTCAAACGCGAGCGGGCCGCGGAAGTGGCCGCCGTCCTCGCGCTGGCCGCGGCTAAGAACGGGGACAAGGTCGGGCTCATGCTCTTCACCGATCGCGTGGAGCTCACCGTCGTCCCCGAGAAGGGCGTGAAGCACGCGACGCGGATCATCCGCGAGGCGCTGGGCTTCGAGCCCCGCGGCGCCGGGACGAACATCGCCGGCGCGCTCGAAGAACTCGCGCGCGTGCTGCGTAAGAAGGCGGTCGTCTTCGTGCTCAGCGACTTCCTGGCGGGCGAGGAGGACGCGTTCGACCGCCCGCTGCGAATGCTCGCGAGCCGGCACGACGTGATCGCGATCACCCTCAACGATGAGCGAGAGAAACGCGTCGAGCGGGGCGGTCTGTTCCGCTTTGAGGACGCCGAGACCGGCGCGACGCGCGTGGTCGATCTGGCGTCGCGTCGCGCGCGAGAGGCGTACGCGAGCGCCGCCGCGGCCCGCGAGGAACGGCTGCTGCGCTCGCTGGGGGCGGCCGGCGTCGATCGCATCGAGGTCCCCATCGACGGGCCCTATGTGAACGCGCTGCTGCGGTTTTTCACGAAGCGCGAGCGGAGGAAGGGCCGATGACGCGCCCGTCTTTCTTCGCGATGGCATGCGCGGCGATCACGACGCCGAGCGTCGCGATGTCGACGCCGCCCGTTGAGTATTCGCGGGTCACCGGGCCCGGCGTGCATATAGAGGCCACCGTGTGGTCGAAAGCGACCGTCGCGCGCACGATCAGTTTGAACATCTCCGTGCGCACCGAGTCGGGCGTTCGTGTGGAGTGGCCCGGGACGCTGGTCGTGGGCAACGAACTGGGAGGGATGACGATCGCGCGTGTCCGCGAGCACGCGGACACGATCGACGCGGACGGGTCGCTGGTCTCGACTCGCGTGTTCTCTCTCGAGCCGTTCCTCCCTGGCGCCGCGACCGTGGGCCCGCTGGAGTTCGTCGCGCAGGACGCCGGGGGCGAACGGCGCACACTCGTGCTCGGCGCGATGACCGTCACGGTCGTGTCGGTGCTTCCCGACGCGTCTGTCGTCGAGGTCACCGAGCCGATGGGCGTGGTCGATCTCCCGCCCGAGGAGGCGTCGCGATGGGGAGGGATCGCCCTGGGCGCCGGCGCGGCGCTGGCGCTCGCTGGCGTGGCGGCGGGGGTCCTCGTGGCGCGGCGCAGGGCGCGTCGCGAGCCGAGCGCAACGCCCTCGGAGCGGGCGCTGGCGGCGCTGGCGATGCTCGAAGAGCGCGTGCGAGGCGAATCGGGCATGTGCGCTCGCCCGAGCAGCGACGAGGCGTACACGGCGCTGTCGACCATCCTGCGCCGGTACATCGAGGAGCGCTTCGCGGTGCGCACGACCGTGCTGACCACGGAGGAGTTCTTCTCGCACGACGCCACGCGCAGCGTGCTGCCTCAGGACGCGACCGACGCGCTGCGCCCGCTGCTGGCGGCGTGCGACGAGGTGAAGTTCGGCGCGTTCGCGCCCGGGCTGCGCGCCGCGGGTGAGGCGATCGATCAGATCCGCGCGTTCGTCGCTCGTTTCGGCGACCCCACGCCCGAGAGCGAGGGGCGCCCGTGACCCGGTTTGAATCCCCGCTCGCGCTGCTGCTGCTTCTCGCGATCCCGGTCGCGTGGCTGCTGATGCGCGCGCGCGACCGGCGCGCGTCGGTCGTGATCCCGTCGCTGTCGCTGGCGAGCGCGGTCGGGCGTTCGTGGCGGACCACCGGCGCCGCGCTGCTGACGCCGATGCGTCTGCTCGCGATCGCGGCGCTCGTGCTGGCGGTCGCCCGGCCCCAGAGCGGCGTGGGGAAGACGAGCGTCGTGACCGAGGGCGTCGCGATGATGATGGTGGTGGATCGTTCGGGCAGCATGAACGAGGCGATCTCGTTCGAGGGGCGTTCCGTCACGCGCATCGCGGCGGTCCGTCAGATCCTGCGCGAGTTCGTGCTCGGTACGCGCGAAGCGGCCGAGCTCGACGGCGACGGCGCGCCGCGCCGCCCCGACACGCTGCCCGGGCGCCCCGACGACCTGATCGGCATCGTGACCTTCGCGCGGTACGCCGAGACGATCTGCCCGCTGGTGCGCGACCCGCGCGCCGTCGCGGCGCTGGTCGACACGATCGAGCTGCCGATCCTGCGCGCCGAGGACGGCACGGCCATCGGCGACGGCGTTGCGCTCGCCGCCGCACGGCTCAAACGCGCCGAAGAGGACCTGACCCGTCGCGCGATGATGCTCGCCAGCGGCAGAGACGCGCCGCTGGCAGACGGAGAGGTATCGGTCGACGCCGGGTTCACGATCCGCGGCAAGGCGATCGTGCTCCTGACCGACGGCGAGTGGAACACCGGCGAGGTGCACCCCCTGGAAGCGGCGCAGATGGCGAAGGAATGGGGGATCCGCGTGTACACCATCGCCGTGGGGGGTGGCGACCGGGTGATCCAGACGCCCATGGGCCCGATGCGCGTGCCCGCGCGCGGCATCGACGAGACGCTCCTGCGCGAGATGGCGTCGATGACCGGAGGAAAGCACTTCTCGGCGAGCGACGCCGACGGGCTGCGCGAGATCTATGCCGCGATCGACGCGCTCGAGAAGACGCGCGTGGAGTCGCGTCAGTACACCGAGTACGAAGAGCTGTTCTGGCCCTTCGCGGCGGCGGGCGCGGGCCTGCTCGCGCTCGAGCTGCTGCTGGGCGCCACGATCCTGAGGAGGACGCCGTGAGCGTGCGATGGCTCCAACCCGAGGCGCTGACGCTGTTGTGGGGCGTCGCGGCGCTGGCGTTCGTGGTCGCGGCGGGCCTTCGCGCCAGGCGTTCGTCGCTCCGCGCGTTCGCGTCGCGATCGATGCTGCGCGAGGTCGTTCGCGGCGGTTCGACATCGGCGGCCGGCCTGCGCGCCGCCTGCGCCCTGGCGGCCCTCGCGCTCGCGTGCGTCTCGCTCGCGCGCCCGGCGTGGGGGGAGAAGGAACGACAGGTCACGCGCACCGGGCGCGATGTCGTCTTCGTGGTCGATGTGTCGCGCAGCATGCTCGCGCGGGACCTGACCCCCAACCGGCTCGAACGCGCGAAGCTCTCCATCCGCGACGCCATGCGCGTCATCCAGGGCGATCGCGTCGGCCTCGTCGCCTTCGCGGGCAGCGCCAGCGTGCGATGCCCCCTGACCTACGACCACGGGTTCTTCCGGCTCGCGCTCGACGAGATCTCGCCCAGGTCCGTGGCGCGCGGCGGCACCATGATCGGCGACGCGATCCGCGTGACCATGGACACGCTCTTCAGCGACGACACGGACGCGCGCACGCGCGACATCATCCTCATCACCGACGGCGAGGACCAGGGCAGCTTCCCCATCGAGGCGGCGCAGGAGGCCGGCGCACGCGGCGTGCGCATCATCGCGATCGGGCTGGGCAGCGAGTACGGCGCCCCGGTCCCGACGGACGACCCGCGCACCGGCCAGTACATGCGCGCCCAGGGCGAGGTGGTCACCAGCCGGCTGGTCAGCGACACCCTCGAGCGCGTCGCCGCGGCCACGCCCGGGGGCGTCTACCTCGAAGTCGGCACCGGCGTGCTCGACCTCGACGAGATCTACGCGCAGCTCATCCGCAGCGCGGACCAGCGCGAGTTCGAGACCGCCGAGGCGCTGTCCGCGATCGAACGGTTCCAGTGGTTCCTGCTGCCGGCGCTGGGTCTGTTGGTGATCGAACTCTTCGTGAAGGGGCGTCGGTATGCGTAAGGCGCTGCTCGCGTGCTCGGTTGCGATGTCGATTGGCGCGCTCGCCGGCGCGTCGGCGTCGCGCGACGCCCGCGCGCTGCTGGCGCGTGGCAACGACGCCGCGTCCAGGGGCGACTGGGACATTGCCGAGCGTTCGTACCGCGAGGCGTCGTTGCTCGAGCCGTCGCGCGTCGAGACGCTCTACAACCTCGCGCGGGCGCTGCACGGCATGGAGCGCATCGAGGATGCCGAGCGCGCCTACGGGGACGCGCTGCGCCACGCCGGCGACCGGCCCGACATCGCGGCGCGCGCCCTGTTCAACCTGGGCGACCTGGCGGTGCGCAGGGCCGACGCGCTCGAGCAGGAAAACCCCGGGGGAGCGATCGACGCGCTGCGCGAAGCGTCGGCGCGCTACCGCGACGCCGGGCGGCTCGTGCCCTCCGAACCCTCCGCCGCCCGGAATGTCGAGGCGGTGAACCGGCGTATCCAGGCGCTCCGCGACCGCATGGCGCAGGAGAAGGCGAACCGCGAGGCGCTCGAGAAGCTCGCGCAGGAACTCGAAGACCTCGCGCAGGAGCAGGAGGAGAACCAGTCGCCTTCGCAGGACGAGCAACCCGAGCAAGGACAGGGCGATCAACCCCGGGATCAGGGCGATCAGTCGGGCCAGCAGGGCGAGCAGAGCCAGCCCGGGCAGGGCTCGGGCTCGCAGCCCGACCCGCTCGCGCAGAAGTCCCGCGACGCGGCGCAGGCGGCGGAGCGTCTTGCGCAGCAGATGGAGAACGCGGCCGACTCGCAGGGGCGCCCGGCGTCGCCTGCGTCTGACGCGCTGCGCGACGCGGCCCAGCGCCTGCAGGAGGCGGCGCAGCAGCGCGAAGAGTCCCGCAGCGCCGATCGGGAGGGGCGCCCCGACGAGGCCTCGAAACGCCGCGAGGAATCCGCGCGCCAGACGCGCGACGCCGAGCGCATCGTGCGCGAGCTCCTCGAGCAGGCCAGGCAGCAGCAGGACCAGAACGCCGAGCAGCAGGGCGAGGGCGAGCAGGGCGAACAGCAGGACAAGCCCGGCGAGGGCGAGCCGGCCGAGCAGGAGGGCCGCGAGGGCAGCCAGAGCGAGTCGCAGCAGTCGTCGGCGTTCGACCGCGACAACGCGCAGCAGAACAGCGTGGACCGGCTGCTCGATCGCGAGCGACGGGTGCGCGAGGCGCTGGAGCGCGCCCGGCGCCCGACGACCGGCCCGCGCGTGCCCGTGGAGCGTGACTGGTGAGGAGCGAACCCATGAGAGCCATCGTCGTCTTCCTTTCGGCTTTGGTATTGGCGCTCGGCGCGTCGCCGGCGTTGGCGCAGCGCGACGGCTCGGGCCCGGTGCGCGTGAGCGCGCAGGTCGAATCCGAACGCGTCTTCGTGGGCCAGCCGTTCCTGCTGCAGATCTCGGTCGAGGGCGACACGCGAAGCCAGCCCCCGGTCGTCCCGCCTATCCCCGGCGCGCGCGTCGAGGAGCTTGGCTCGTCGACCAGCAGCGAGGTCGTGTTCGACGGGCAGCGCACCGTCGAGCGCGCGCGACGGGTCTTTCAGTACCGCCTGACTCCCTCGCGCGAGGGGCAGATCCTGATCCCGCCCTTCGAGGCGCAGACGCGCGACGGCGTCCGGCGCAGCGACCCCATCGTCGTCGAGGCGGTCACGCCCGGCGAGATGGACAACTTCAAGCTGCGACTGATGACCAGCAAGCAGCGCGCCTACGCCGGCGAGCCCGTCACGCTGCGACTCACCTGGTTCCTGGGCGAAGAGGTGCGCACGGCGCAGTTCTCCATGCCCGACCTGCCGGGATCGTTCGGCGTCTACGCCCCGGCGGACGACGGCATCACCCCGGCGCACTTCCAGGGCGGGCAGTACTACGAGGTCTCGTTCCTGGGCGAGCGCAGCGTGGCCCGCGCCGGCCGCGGCGAGATCGACGGGCGCGCGTTCAGCACGCTCACGATCGAGAAGACCATCGTCGCGCGCGAGCCCGGGGTCTATGAGCTGGGCCCGGCGACGGTCGCGTTCACGCAGACCTCTCGCACGCGTCGGCGATCGCTGTTCGATTCGCCGCTGTTCTCGGGCGATTCGCCCATGCAGGTCGTCGCGAGCCCGCCCATCACGCTCGAGGTCGTGCCCCTGCCGACGCAGGGCAGGCCGCAGGGTTTCAGCGGCCTGGTCGGCCGGTTCGCGATCGAGACGAAGGCCGAGCCGACGCGTGTGCGCGTGGGCGACCCCATCACCCTCACGGTGACCGTGACGGGCGACGGGCCGCCCGACGAGATTCCCATGCTCGACCTCTCGCGCGTCCCGGGCTTCGAGAGCGCGTTCCGGTTGACCGGGGACCGCCCGACTGTCGAACCCCTCCGGAACGGCAAGCGTTTCTCGACCATGATCCGCGCGCGCGACCCGGGCGTGACCGAGGTCTCGCCGATCGAGCTGAGCTATTTCGATGCCGACGCCGGCGAGTTCCGCGTCGCGTCGAGCGGGCCGATCGCGCTGTCGGTCGAAGCGGCGCCGCGAGTCACGCTGCCGGGCGCGCCCGCGTCGATCGTCGCGAGCGCCACGGACCGCGCGAGCACGGAGGGCGACGCGTCGCAGACGAATCGTGAGACGGGCGCGCGAGCGGTGACGATCGACGATCTCTCGTCGCGCTCGGGCGGGATCCTGTCGCTCGCGTGGGGCCCGGCGGGCGTGGCGGCGGTGGTTCTGCCGCCGGCGGCGTGCGCCGCGATTGTGCTTGGCGGCGCGGTGCGCAGGCGGATCAAGGCCGACCCGTCGCGCGGGCGACGGGCGCGTGCGCTGCGCGAGGCGCTGGGGTCGATCGCGCGCGTGGACGACGCGCCTGACGCGGCGTCTACGATCAGCGAGGCGGTCCGCCGGTTCGCCGCGGACTGGACCGGTTCGCCGCGAGACGCGATGACCAGCGACGAGGCGGTCCGCGTGGTCCAGCGCGCCGACGAGGGCGTCGCCCGGGAGTTGCGAGAGGCGCTGTCGCTGTGCGACGAGGTGCGGTTCGCGGGCGGGCACGGCTTCGACGCGAAGCGCGTCGCGGCGAGCGTGTCCGACGCCATCACACGCGCCGACGCGGCGCTGCGCGCAACGCGCGGGAAAGTGAGTGCGCCGTGATGCGCCGTGTGCTCATGCTCGTTGTGTTTCTGTTCGCGTGTGCGCCCTCGGTGGCGGACGAGGCGAGTGTCGCTTCGATGCTGGAGCGTGCGAACAGCGCGTTCGCGCGCGGGATCGACTCGCCGGACAACCAATCGCCTGCGCTGCGCGAAGCGGTCGCGGCGTACAACGCGGTGCTCGACGAGGGGCTCGACGGCGCACGCCTGCGCCTGAATCTCGGCGCGGCGCACGCGAGGATGGGTGATCGGGGCCTCGCGGCGCATCATCTCAGGCAGGCGGCGCGTCTGGCGAGGGCGCAGGGCGACGACGCCGACTTCCGTGCCGCGAGCGTGGCGCTGCGCGCCGTGACGAACGACGCGCGTGACGCCTGGCCCCCTGCGAGCGCGACGCCCGGCGAGGCGCGCGCGCTGCGGCTCGTGGATCGCGCGGGCGTCTCGGCGCTGACGACGGTCTTTCTCGCGTCGTGGTGCGCCGGCTGGGGGCTGGCGGCGTGGAGACTGACGCGCCCCGGTGGCACGGCGATCGTGCTCGGTGCGCTGGTGACGATCGCGGTGGGCGCGGCGTCGGGCGGCGCGCTGGCGTGGGGCGCGTGGGCGGAGCGAGGGGTGGCGAGCATCGGGGTCGTGGTGGGGGGCGATGCCTCGCTGCGGGCCGGCCCGGGGGGCGCGTTCCCGTCTTCGGGCGCCGCGCTCGCGCCGGGGGATGAGGTCCGCGTTCTGGGGACGCGCGACGACTGGCTGCGCGTCCGGGCGGGCCGGAGGGGGACCGAGGGCTGGGTCGAGGCGGCGTCGATCGCGCTGCCCTGAGCCGCGAGCGCCCTCGCCCGATATCGCGAGTTCCCTGCTTTCACGCGCGGATCGATCCCGGAGCGTTCGGTCTCCGGGGTGATTTCTTTTCCATTGTGAAAGATCCGGCGCGCGACGGTCAAACCTGGGTGTTCGGCCCCGAGGAACGGCCCTGCGCACACGCAGCAGGATGCGGAGCCCGGCCGAAGGCCCTCTGGACCCCGAGAACCGGATCGTCGTCGAACGCCTGGCTTTGTCGAAGGAGAAGCGAAATGAACCCACTCACCCACCGGGCTCTGGGGCGACTCGCGTCGGCGAGCGCCGCGACCCTGCTCGCCTCCGCCGCCGGGGCGCAGTCGATCGGGTCGGTCGTCGTCACGAACAGCAGCAGCCCGCCTCCCGCGTCGGGCCTCGGGTCGTTCACGACCGAGCCCTCGGTCGTGGCGCCGCCCTCGCTCGACGGGCAGGTCGCGTCGTTCACGCACCGCATGGCGTTTCGCAACACCTTCATCGCGCAGGGGGGCATCGCCCAGACCAACAAGCGCAATGTCGTGTACCGCGTCGATTTCACCGTCGAAGACCCCGACAACATCGGCTTCCTGCTGCGCGTTGAGAGCGTGATGCGCGGCGTGTCGGCGATCGTGCAGGTCAGCGACGAGGGGCGCACCGCCGTCGCCACGGGCCTGCAGCTGGGCGTGACCTTCGACGACTCGACCGACGCGCCCGACACCTTCACCAACCTGGCTCTGCTCACCGGGCAGATCACGCCGGGCGTCTCGATCGTCGGCGCCGGCAGCTCGCAGGCGCAGCAGGAGAGCGCCAGGCGCGGCGGGATCGGCGTCTATGTCGGGACGACCTCGTTCAGTCTCGTCTTCACCTCGTCGCCAACGCCCACCACCAATGTGTTCTTCCAGAACGGGCAGGTCGGCGACGGCTTCGTGTACTACGGCGCCGGGAACCCCCCGGAGGGCGCCGAGGGCGCGGAGCCCGAGACGCTCGGGCACTTCCTGACCCTCGCGGCTCGCTTCCTGCCCGGCGACATCAACGCCGACGGCACGGTGAACTTCGCCGACCTCAACGCGGTGCTCGGCGCGTTCGGGCAGACAGGATCGCCCGGCTTCGTGAACGCCGACGCGAACGAGGACGGCGCGGTGAACTTCGCCGACCTGAACCTGGTGCTGGGGACCTTCGGCGCGTCGTTCTGAGACTCGATCTCAAGCGCACTCCACGCGCACGCCGATGCGGCCGAGTGGTGTCGCCTTACGCTCCCGCCCGCCGGAGGTTCAGCGCGAGCAGCGCGCCCAGCACCGCTTCGTCCACTTCCTTGCGCTTCGCCGCGAGGGGGTGCGACGTCGGCAGGGGCTGGCCTGCGCCGGTGTCTTCCCAGACCTGCGCCCAGTCCGCGGCCCAGCCGCCGCCCCCGGGGGTGGGGTCCACGCTCGCGTACGCCGCGAGGACCGCCTCGTCGAGGCGACGGTGCGCGAGCCGGAGCCAGGTGGGGCGCTCGTTGTAGAGGTTCGTGAGCGTGCGCTTCTTGAGTTTGGGGTCTTTCGCGGCGGCGGCCATGATCGCCGACTCGCGGATGAGCCGGCGCGCCTCCTCGCCGCTGACGGCGGCGACATCGGCGAAGTCGTCCTGCGCGTCGATCTTCTTCGCGATCGCGTCGATCCACGCCGGCGGGTTCAGCCACTGCTCGCGCTGCTCGTTCAGGTCCTTCGCGGCCTGCGCGATGGCCTGCGCGAGCGGGCTGCCCGAGGGTTCCTTCCCGGGGGGCCAGGGCAGGGGGAAGGTCTCGAAGCAGGTGGTGGGGGTGTAGCGGAAACCGGACTCGGCCTCGCGCAACTGCGTGCCCATCCGGCGCGCCCAGAGTTCGTGGACGGAGGAGTGGAGGACGCCGAAGAAGTAGTTGTCGGAGCGGGCGAAGGCGACCAACTGATGGTCGGGAAGTGCCGAGCCTTCGCTCCACGCGAACAAGCGGAATTTGGTCAGAACCGGCGTGACGATAAACCGAGAGCATGGCTCAACTGCCGCGCGCATAGCGTCGCAGGGCTCTGCATGAATCCACCAGTAGTCGCGGTACTTCTTGCGCTTGACCTCGTCGCGCTTCGGCTTCACATGTTCCCGAGCGTGTTCGAAAGGGGCGCCGAATTTGGATGCCGTCGCGACTGGCATGTCAGATGGAAAATCAATGATCCACATGGCACGCCGTCTTGAAGTGATGTCCAAGCCGTTGAACCAAGGCCGAAGCACTTTCGACGGTGAGTCCGTTGCGGCGTTTGGCTCTGCAAGCCAGTTGCTTGCCGTACGCCACTCAACATCAAACGCTCCGGACTTGACATCGCCCACGAAGCCAATCTTGGAATTCTCTGGCAGCCGAAGAGCCTGCGTGGTATCAGATTGCGAAGTGAGATCCGGATTGATGACCGTTACGACGACACCGTTCAGAATGGGTGGTTCACTTGGCTTTCCAGCGAACCCGACGATGGAAATCTGTACCGCAGCCCCGTCAAGCATCCAAACCCGGTCGGACCAAGCCATGAAAACTTCGCCCGTCTCCTTGATGCGTTCGAGCACCTTTCGGGCCGCGCCGTTACGGATTGCTTGTGTCGCGAGTAGGCCTGCACGAACATGCGGCGACTTCTCGATCTTCTCGCGAGCAAGTTCGAACCAGTAGCAGCACAAGTCGCTGAAGCCGGGTATTCGACCTTCGTATGTTGCGAACAGCGCTTCGACATACTCGTCGCCGAGGTGTCCTCGCAGCATCTTCGTTCCCAGGAACGGCGGGTTCCCGACGATGAAGTCGGCGTCGGGCCAGGCGGCGGGGCCGGTGCAGACGGCGCCTTCCTGATAGACGGGGATGGGGCGCATCAGGTCCCCCTCCCGGCCCCCGGCGCGGGAGGGGTGAGGGGAGGGTCTTGGATCTGACGGTGCTTGATTCAGCGGAGGAAGACCCTCCCCCTGCCCCCTCCCACGAGTGGGAGGGGGGAAAGAAGACCCTCCCCCTGCCCCCTCCCGCGAGCGGGAGGGGGGAAGAGGAGAAGACCCATTGCCCATTGCCGAGTGCCCGTTGCCCTCCGGCGATTGCCCATTGTCCTCCATCGCCCACGCCAGGATCGCGTCGCGGTTCTCGATGGATTGGAAGGGTTTGAGGATGGGGTTGGCGGGGGGCTTGAAGCCGTTGTCGCGCATCCACTGCAGGTAGCCGATCCAGATCACGACCTGCGCGAGTTCGGCGGCGTAGGGGTTGATCTCGATGCCCAGCAGTTGGGTGGGGCTGACCTGGGGGAAGAGCGACTGCGCGATGTGCTCTTGCGCGGCGAAGTTGATGATTTCTTTTTCGAGGTGCAGCAGGCGCTGGAGAGAGACATAGAGGAAGTTCCCGCTGCCGCAGGCCGGGTCGAGGACGGTGACGGAGGCGAGGCGTTCCTGCGCTGATTTGAGGAGCCGGTCGATCTGCTCGTCGGCTTTTTTCTTGGTGGGCGCGGTGGTGGCGGCGCGTCGGCGTTCGACCTGTTCGTCGATCTTGCTGCGCGTCTCGTGCCATTCGCGTCGGAGGGGATCGACGATGACGGGCTCGACGACGAGGAGGATGTCGTCGCGCGAGGTGTAGTGCGCGCCGATCTGGGCGCGCTTGGAGGGGTCGAGGGAGCGTTCGAAGAGCGTGCCGAAGATGGCGGGCTCGACGGAGGACCAGTCTTGTGCCGCGGCGAGGGAGAGGATGCCGAGGTCGTCGCGGGTGAGGGGGATTGCGGGCTTGTCGTCGAAGAGCCCGCCGTTGAAGTGGCTGATCTCTGCGCCCCAGAAGAAACCGCCCTCGCGCATGGCGTGGAAGAGTTCGGTGAACCAGGCGGTGACTTTGTCTTCGGTGGCGGTGCCTTTGGCGAGCGCGTCGGCGGCGCGGGTGAGCAGGTTGTGGAAGGTCTTGGGCGGGAGGAGCTGCACATCTTCGGCGAAGAGGCAGAACATGCACTTCATGAGGAAGTGCGCGGCGTCGTGCGGGTCGTGGCCGCGATCGCGCAGACGCTGGGCGAGTTCGCCGATCTTGCGCGCGACGAGTTCGGTGACCTGCTCGGTGGTCTGTTCGGGGCGGAGGGAATAGGGGTCGTTGAAGACGCGCCGGAGGGTGGCGAGGGCGTCGGGGTTGTTGGCGATGTCGTCGAGGGTGAAGGCGTAGACGCGTTTGGCGGCGCCGGTGAAGTTGGTGTGGATCTCGATGCGTTCGAGGTCGGAGACGATGAGGAGCGGGGGGTTGTCGAGGGCTTCGCGGTATTGGAGGAGTTGCTGGTAGGCGGCGTGGAGGTCGCGGTGGCGCCCGGCGCGCTTGAACTCCCAGGCGAACTTGTTGCGCCACCAGACATCGGCGAAGCCGTACTGGCCTTTGGAGCCGGAGGAGGCCGGGGCGCTGACGCTGATGCCCTTCTCGAAGGTGTACTCGGCGCCGGTCTTGTCGTGGGAAGCGGGGGAGGGCTGGCCCAGGAGGTCGCAGAGGTCGAGGAAATACTGCTGGGAGGCGGAGCGCTCGGTGAGCGTCGCGCCGGACCATTTGGCGACGAAGGCGGCAGGGGTGAGGTGGCCGGAAGGCGACATGGGCGGGCATTGTCGCGGGATGGGGGCGAAGTGCAAGCGGCCCCCGGCCCCCGGCCCCCCGGCCCCCGGCCCCCGGTCCGGCCCCCGCCCCCGGTCAGGCCCCCTCTCCCTGTCGCGCAGCGGCGGGGAGAGGGTTGGGGTGAGGGGTCTTCGTTGGTTGTGTTTGTGTGGAAGGTGAATCGCTGGCAGCGCTCCCCTCACCCGGCCGCTGCGCGTCCACCCTCTCCCCGCGAGCGGGGCGAGCGGGGCGAGGGGGCGGGGGCGGGGGTCAGCGTTGGACGCGGAGCTTTCGCATCTTGGAGCGGAGTGTGTTGGGGTTGATCGCGAGCATCTCGGCGGCGCCGCCGGGGCCCTCGACCTTGCCTCGGGAGCGTTCGAGGGCGGCGCGGATGTGCGCGCGGATCGCGTCGTCGAGGGTTGCGGGCGCGGCGGGGGAGGGGGCGTCGGCGCCGGGGCGGGGCGATGGGGCGGGGGTGGCGCCCATGGCGGCGGCGAGCGCGAGGCGACCGTTCGCGCCCAGGAGCGCGGCGCGGTCGATGACGGCGGCGAGTTCGCGCACATTGCCCGGCCAGTCGTAGCGTGCGAGCATTGCGAGGTCGTCGGTGGTGACCACGAACTCGGTCAAACCGAAGCGAGTCGAGGCGCGGCGCGCGAAGTGATCTGCGAGCGAGGAGAGGTCCTCACGCCGCTCACGCAGAGGGGGCAGCACGATCGGGAAGACCGCGAGCCGGTACCACAGGTCCTCTCGGAAGGAACCCGTGCGGACCATACCGGCGAGGTCGCGGTGCGTCGCTGCGACAATTCGGCAATCAACACGGATCGCGCTCTGCCCACCGACGCGTTCTAACGCGCCCTCCTGAATGACGCGGAGCAGGCGCACCTGCGCGGCGGCTGGCAGATCGCCGATCTCGTCGAGGAAGAGCGTGCCGGTGTCGGCGCGCTCGAACCACCCCTGGCGTTGATCGGTGGCGCCGGTGAACGCCCCGCGCTCGTGTCCGAAGAGTTGCGAGTCGATGAGTTCGGGCGGGATGGCGCCGCAGTTGACGCGAATGAAGGGTCCTTCACGTCGGGACGAGCGATCGTGGATGGCGCGGGCGATGACCTCTTTGCCCGAGCCGGTCTCGCCGAGGATAAGAGTGGGGACATCGGACTTCGCGACGAGGTCCACGCGTTCAAGCACGGCGCGCAGGCCGCCGCGTGCGCCGATGATCTCTTCGTCGAGTGATTCGCGCCCGAGCCGGCGCATCGCGGCCTGACGGTCGGCTTCGGCGGCGCGTCGGAGTGATTCCAGTTCGTGGAAGCGGTTGGAGGTGTCGAGCGCGACAGCAAGCGGTTCGAGGGTTGCGGCGAGGAGTCGCGAGGCTTCGTCGGTGAGTTCGGCGTCTCGCGCGAGACGCCACGCGACGACGCCCTCGGGCTGTCCTTCACGACCGAGGGCGCCGCAGATCACTCGTTGATCGCCGAGGGTCGGGGCGAGGGGGCGAAGGAGACTCTGCCCGGGACGCGATGGGTTGAATGTGGCGATGCCCCCTCGGCGCGCGAAGCGTTCGAGGGAGAGGGCGTCGTCGCGATCGACCGACACGCGCACCGGTTTGACGCCCCACGACGCGGCGAGGGCGCACCGGCCGCCCGAGAGGGTAAAGACCCACATCGCATCGAGAGGGACAGCGGCAGCGATGGCCCCCGCCAGGTCCGCGATCGAGTCGACGACATCGATATGGCGACACGCCTCGCGCCAGAGTGAGAGTTGGAGCAAAGTGAGGGGGTCCATGCTGTTGTATATCGCGGGAATCCGTTGCCAGCAACGGCTCAAATCGTGAAATATCGTGGCTAAGCATGGGATGTGGGTCTCTGTGGCTGGCACGAAGCTTTTCTCGGACTTTTGCTGAGGCACGGGGATTGCCATTCTCCCGGCGTGTCGTCACGACTGGTCATCCCAGACGCGTTCCCTCTGGGCGAACCCCTCGCGGCCGTGTTCGTGGAGGCGGCGGGGGCGGAGCGTCCCGAGGGCGTGGCCCGGGCGCTGTCGGGAGATCTCGCGTCGATGCTGCCGGACAGGGTCCCGACCGACGACGCGCGGTATTGCCGCACAGAGTTGTGGCGCGACGATCGGGCGGTCGCGCTGCTGATCGCGTGGCTGCCCGGGCAGTTCAGCGACATCCACGACCACGATGGGGTTGAGTGCGTGTTCCGCGTGGTGCGCGGCGTGGCGGTGGAGCGCCGATACGCGCTCGACACGGAGGGCCTGGCGCGGCTGGAGAGTGAGGACCGCTTCCTGCCCGGCTCGGTGATCGCGTCGCTGGGCGACGACATCCATTCGCTGGGCAACGACGCATCGTCGGGCGAGACGCTCGTGACGCTCCATGTGTACCGGCCCGATGCGCGGATGCGCGTGCACCGGGCAGCGGAAGGGGAGGGCGCGTGATCCAGGCAAGACCACATTGTCCGACGATCGTGGTGATCGGGGGTGGCTTTTCGGGGGCCGCGGTCGTCAGCCATCTGGCGAGGAGCGCGCGGCGCCCGGTGCGTGTGCGGCTGTTCGAGCCCTCGCGCCGGCTCGCGCGTGGGATCGCGTACAGCCCGACCGGCGAGCACCTGCTGCTGAATGTTCCGGCGTCGAAGTTGAGCGTGTGGCCGGACAAGCCGGGGGACTTCGCGTCCTGGTGCGCCTCGACGGGCAGGCCCGTGGAGCCGGGCGCGTTCCTGCCTCGCGCATGGCTCGGGGAGTACGCGGAGTGGACGATGTCTTCCGCGCTGCGCGAGTGCGACGCGTCGGTCGAGTTTGATCGCCTCGCCGAGCGCGCCGTCGCGGTGCGCCGCCGGACCGACGGGGCGCTGGATGTTCTCGGGGAGTCTGGCGTTGAAGTCGGCGCCGATCAGGTCGTGCTGGCGACGGGCCACGGCCAGACGAAGATACCGCCTGCGTTCCGGCATCTGGCGGGAGACCCGCGACTCATCACCAACCCGTGGGACGAATCGCTGCTCTCGCAGGCGGCGCGCCGATCCGAGCGTCTGCTGCTCATCGGCGTGGGGCTGACGATGATGGACGCGGCTATATCGCTCGCGCGTGCCGGGTACACGGGCGAGATCGTGGCGTTGTCGAGGCGCGGGCTGCCCTCGCACACCCACGGGCCCTCGGACCCCGCGTTGCACAAGGAGTGGGCCGCGGCGCTGGGGGGCGGCGACCTGATGTCGCTGACCCGCGCGGTGCGTGAACGCGCCGGCTCGCACGAGTGGCGCGGGGTGCTGGACTCGCTGCGCCCCCACACGGCGCGGCTGTGGAGGTCACTCTCGCACGCGGAGCGCCAGCGCTTCATGGCGCGACTCTCGGTCTATTGGGATGCGCACCGGCACCGCTGCCCGTTGGAAACGGCGGCGTGCGTGGCGCTGCTGCGCGATCGCGGCGTGTTGCGGGTTGGCGCTTCGACCATCCTGAGCGTGAACGATCGCGCCGGCAGGATCGAGGTCGAGCACCGGGAGAAGCGGTCCGGCACGGTGACGCGCGAGGCCTTCGGCGCGGTGATCCTGTGCACCGGGCCCGAGCCGGACATCGCGAAATCGCGCTCGGCGCTGCTCGAGTCGCTGATCGACTCCGGGGAGATCCGGCGCGACCCGCTGGGCCTGGGCGTCGACTGCGACGAGCACGGGGACGCGATCACCCGCGGCGGGCGCCCGAACGACCGCGTGACCCTCGTGGGCCCGCTCCGGCGCGGCGAGTCGTGGGAGAGCACCGCTGTCCCCGAGATAAGCCAGCAGGCGGCGGCGATCGCGCCGCGCGTGCTGAAACGCCTCGACTTGACCGTTCCGATCCAGAACGCACACCAGCCGATCAAGGAGATCATCCGATGAGAATCCGTCGTTTCCTCGCGGGTGTCGTCGGCGCGGCCGCGCTCGCGGCTGTCGCCTCGGCGCAGAATGTCACGCTGCTGAATGTCTCGTACGACCCGACTCGCGAGTTGTACCGGGAGTTCAACGAGGCGTTCGCGAAGCACTGGAAGGAGAAAACGGGGCAGACCGTGAATGTCCAGATGTCGCACGGCGGTTCGGGCAGCCAGGCGAGGGCCGTGATCGACGGGCTGCAGGCGGATCTGGTGACGCTCGCGCTGGCGTACGACATCGACGCGATCGCGGAGAACTCGGACCTGCTCCCGAAAGACTGGCAGGGGACGTTGCCCCACAACAACGCGCCCTACACCTCCACGATGGCGTTCCTGGTGCGCAAGGGCAACCCGAAGAACATCAAGGACTGGGGTGACCTCGCACGGGCCGATGTGCAGGTGATCACGGCGAACCCGAAGACCTCTGGCGCGGCGCGGTGGAACTACCTCGCGATGTGGGGGTATTCCCTCAAGCGCGACCTCGGCGACGGCTTCGTCGCGGCGCTGAAAGACCCGGCCAGAGCGGACGAGGTGAACGCCGCCCAGCGACGCGCGCAGGAGTTCGTCGCGGCGATCTACAGGAATGTCCCCGTGCTCGACCGGGCGGCGCGCGGGTCGACCAACACCTTCATCCAGCGGCGCATCGGCGATGTGCTCATCAACTGGGAGAACGAGATCCTTCTGGGCGCGAATGAGCTGAACAAACAGGGGCTCGAGATGGTCGTCCCGCCCACCAGCATCCTGGCGGAGCCGACCGTCGCGCTTATCGATCGCAACGCGCAGCGGCGCGGCACGACCGAGGTCGCGAAGGCGTATCTCGAGTATCTCTACTCACCGGTCGGTCAGGACATCGCGGGCAAGAACTATTACCGGCCGGTCGACCCCGACGCGGTCGCCAAGTATCGGAGCCAGTTCCCGTCGATCGACCTCTTCACGATCGACGAGGTGTTCGGAGGGTGGAACGAGGCGAACCGCGTGCACTTCGCCGATGGCGGCAAGTTCGACCAGATCTACGCGCCCGGGCGCTGAGCGGTCGTGTGCTCTTCCTCCTCGCGTTCTCGCACCCGTGCGCTGCCGCCCGGGTGCGGTGCGCGTTCATGAATCGCTCCCGGTTCTCGGCCTTCGCGAAGGGTTGCAGGCATGGCTTCGTACAGGTTCCGACAGCACAGCGTTCTGCCCGGCTTCGGCCTGACCATGGGCTTCACGCTGCTGTACATGACGCTGCTGCTGCTGATCCCGCTGGGTGGGCTGGTGCTGTTTACCACGCGGATGTCGTTCTCGGAGTTCTGGGGCAGCGCGGTCACCGATCCGCGCGTGGTCGCCGCGTACCGGGTGACGTTCGGCGCGTCGCTCGCTGGTGCGACGATCAACATGGTGTTCGGCTTCATCGTCGCGTGGGTGCTCGTGAGGTACTCGTTCCCGGGCAAGCGCATCGTTGATGCGATCGTTGACCTGCCCTTCGCGCTGCCCACGGCGGTGTCGGGCATCGCGCTGACAACGCTCTACGCGCACACTGGCTGGGTCGGGCGCTGGCTCGAGCCGCTAGGGATCCAGGTCGCGTACGCGTGGCCCGGGATCGTGATCGCGCTCACGCTGATCGGTCTGCCGTTCGTGGTGCGCACGCTGCAGCCGGCGCTCGAGGAACTGGAAGCGGAGATCGAGGAGGCGTCGGCGTCGCTCGGCGCGTCACGCTGGCAGACCTTCCGTCGCGTGATCCTGCCCACGGTGCTGCCATCCCTACTCACCGGGTTCTCGCTCGCGTTCGCGCGGGCGGTGGGTGAGTTTGGGTCCGTGTACTTCATCGCCGGCAACATGCCCTTCAAGACCGAGATCGCGCCGCTGCTGATCCTGATCCGTCTTGAGCAGTTCGATTACCTCGGCGCGACGGCGATCGGGGTGGTGATGCTCATCGTGTCGTTCGTGATGCTGCTCGTCATCAACGCGCTCCAGTGGTGGAGCCGGCGCTTCCAGGCGTAAGGAGACTCGCATGGCCGGTGCTGTGTCAATACGGGTCGGACGCGCGGACACCCACGGCAGCGGTCGTGGCGAACCGGCGTGGGTGCGATGGTCGCTCATCGCGATCGCGCTTGGGTTCCTCGGGCTCTTCCTCTTCCTGCCGCTGGTCCTGGTGTTCACCTACGCGTTCGGCGAGGGCGTCCGGACCTACTTCGCGGCGCTGACCGAGCCCGACGCGAGGTCGGCGATCCGGCTGACGCTGATCACGGCGGCGATCGCCGTGCCGCTGAACACGGTGTTCGGTGTGTGCGCCGCGTGGGCGATCGCCAAGTTCGAGTTCCGGGGCAAGAACCTGCTGACCACGCTCATCGACCTGCCCTTCGCGGTCTCCCCGATCATCGCGGGGCTGATCTTCGTGCTGCTGTTCGGTGCGCGCGGGTGGTTCGGCCCCTGGTTGATCGAGAACGACTACCGGATCATCTTCGCGACGCCCGGGATCGTGCTCGCGACGGTGTTCGTGACCTTCCCGTTCGTGGCGCGAGAGCTGATCCCCCTCATGCAGGCGCAGGGGACCGAGGAAGAACTCTCGGCGCTGACCCTGGGCGCGAACGGGTGGCAGATGTTCTGGCGCGTCACGCTGCCCAACATCAAGTGGGGGCTGCTCTACGGCGTCATCCTGTGCAACGCGCGGGCGATGGGCGAGTTCGGCGCGGTGTCCGTCGTGTCGGGCCACATCAGGGGGCTGACCAACACGATGCCGCTGCACATCGAGGTTCTGTACAACGACTACCAGTTCACCGCGTCGTTCGCGGTCGCGTCGCTGCTGGCGTTTCTGGCGTTGATCACCCTGATCGTCAAGAGTCTCATCGAGTGGAGGGGGGCGCGCGAGCACGCGATCGCGCTCCGCGAGGCGGAGAAGAACCAGTCATGAGCATCGAAGTCCGTCATGTGAGCAAGACCTTCGGATCGTTCAAGGCGCTCGACGATGTCAGTCTTGTCGTGCCGGCCGGAAAGCTCGTCGCGCTGCTGGGCCCATCGGGCTCGGGCAAGACGACGCTCCTGCGCATCATGGCGGGGCTCGAGCAGGCCGATCGCGGCAGCGGGAAGATCCTCTTCCACGAGGAGGATGTGGTGGGCACGCATGTGCGCCACCGGCGCGTGGGGTTCGTATTCCAGCACTACGCGCTGTTCCGGCACATGACGGTGTTCGGGAACGTCGCGTTCGGCATGCGCGTCAAGCGGCGCGCCGAGCGGCCTTCGAAGGAGGAGATCCGCGCGCGCGTGCACGAGCTGCTGCGGCTGGTGCAACTCGAAGGTCTGGCGGGGCGGTACCCGCACCAGCTGTCGGGCGGGCAGCGCCAGCGCGTGGCGCTGGCCCGGGCGCTGGCCGTGCAGCCGCGCGTGTTGCTGCTGGACGAGCCCTTCGGAGCACTCGACGCGAAGGTGCGCAAGGAACTGCGCTCGTGGCTCCGGCGCCTGCACGACGACATCGGCATCACCAGCGTCTTTGTGACCCACGACCAGGACGAGGCGCTCGAGGTCGCCGACGAGGTCGTCGTGATGAACAAGGGGCGCATCGAGCAGGTCGGCACGCCCGACGATGTCTTCCACCATCCAAGCACCGAGTTCGTGATGCAGTTCCTGGGCGAGGTGAACACCTTCCACGCCGAGGTGGGCGGCGGGCGGGTGCGATTCGGCTCGCTCGACGCGCCGTACCCGCACTTCCAGCAGCAGGTGGCTGGGGACGCTCGCGTGTTCGTGCGGCCCCACGATGTGACCATCGACACCAAGACCAACGGGGTGGCGGCGATGTCGGCGACGGTGCAGCGCGTGCACTCGGCCGGGGCGAGCGTGCGGGTGGAGGTGCTCACCTCGCAGGGCCAGACCCTGATCGCGGAGCTTTCTCAGGATCGGTTCGCCAGCATGGGCATCGCCGCGGGCAGCACGGTGTACATCCGCCCGAGACATATCCGGGTGTTCGGGGCGAACCCCGCTTGAGCGCCTGGCCCGGGGCGCCCGGAGGCCCGGGGGGCGGCCTCGTGGACCGGTTGATGGAATGGAGCGGACCGGGGTCGAACCGGCAACCCCTAGCTTGCAAAGCTAGTGCTCTCCCAATTGAGCTACCGCCCCTTTTCGGCGTGCGGGTCGCTCGCCGGGGTGACCGATGATAGCGTGGCTTGCACGCCCGCCGAGGGCGGCGGCCACTCTCTCACGCCCCCACGGGCGACGGTTCTCACTCGCGGAGCGCACGGATGACGCAGCACGGCGGCGACGACACGGCCACCTGTCATGTCGGGATGATGGGTCTGGCGGTCATGGGCAAGAACCTGGCCCTGAACATGGCGGACCACGGGTTCCGCGTGGCCGCGTGGAACAGGACCCAGAGCGTCGCGGAGGAGTTCGCTATCGAGGCGGCGTCCAGCCCGGGGGGCGCGACGGCGGCGAAGGACGCGCGTCACTTTGTGAGGTTGCTGAAGAGGCCGCGGGTCGTAGCGATGCTCGTCAAGGCGGGCGAGGCGACGGACTGGACGATCGATCAGGTGAAGGACCTGCTCGAGCCCGGGGATGTGATCATCGACGGCGGCAACGCGCACTGGGAGGACACCAACCGGCGCGAGCGCGACCTGAAGGCGAGGGGCCTGCTCTTCGTGGGCAGCGGCGTGTCGGGCGGGGAACTCGGCGCGCGGTTCGGGCCCAGTCTGATGGCGGGGGGCGACGCGCAGGCGTGGGAGGCGATCCGGCCTATCTGGGAAGGCATTTCCGCGAAGGTCGACGCGAACGGGCGCGAGATGAAGGGCGCGGCGCCCGGGAAGCCGGTGGCGGGCGGCACGCCGTGCGCGGCGCATGTCGGGCCGGGCGGGGCGGGGCACTATGTGAAGATGGTGCACAACGGCATCGAGTACGCCGACATGCAGACCATCTGCGAGGCGTACGACCTGCTGCGGCGCGGCGCGATGCTCGAGCCGGGGGAGTTGTCGGGGATCTTCGCGGAGTGGAACCGGGGCGAACTCGAGAGTTTCCTGACCGAGATCACGGCGGACATCCTGCAGCAGAAAGACGCGCGCACCGGCAAGCCCTTCGTGGATGTGGTGCTGGATGCGGCGGGTCAGAAGGGCACGGGCAAGTGGACGGCGATCTCGGCCCTGGACCTGGGGGCGGCGGCGCCCACGATCGCGGAAGCGGTGTTCGCGCGAACGGTGAGTTCGATGGTGGACGAGCGCCGCGCCGCGAGCGCGATGATCGCCGGTCCGAGCGCGGATCACATGGAGCACGGCGACCGGGCGCGGGTCGTGAGCGATGCGCACGACGCGCTGCTGTGCGCGAAGATCGTGGCGTACGCGCAGGGGTTTGCGCTGATCGCGGCGGCGGGTCGCGAGCAGGGCTGGGCGCCGCGCATGGATCGGATCGCGAAGATCTGGCGAGGGGGGTGCATCATCCGTGCGCGGCTCCTGAGCCGGATCATGGCGGCGTACGAGCGTCGAGAGGACCTGCCTAACCTGCTGCTGGACCCGGAGATCGGCGCGATGGTGTCGAAGGCGCAGGCGGGGTGGAGGCGGACGGTGGCGCGTGCGGCGACGCTGGGCGTCCCGACGCCCACGCTGAGTTCGGCGCTGGCGTACTTCGACGGGTACCGGGCGGACCGCCTGCCGGCTAGTCTGCTGCAGGCGCAGCGGGACTATTTCGGCGCGCACACCTATGAGCGGGTGGACGAGCCGAGAGGAAAGCATTTTCATCTGGACTGGCCCGACGCGTCGCGTCCGGAGGTCGTGGTGGGGTGATTCGGGGTTTGTGAGAAGGCGGCGGGGTTTTTGTGGGGTTGTCCGGGTGCGGGGGGTGTGTGTACCCTCGTCATCGATGACGCTGAATCTGCGCGAGATTGGAACCAAAGGGCTTGCGTGCGCGGAAAGAGCGTCGTACCTTGTAACCCGTGGCCAGCAAGGGGCCACGGCATTAGGGGAGATACGACGCACATGACCCGAGCAGTAGGACGCGCCACAGCGCGGGGGACAACCCCGGGCTCGACGGCGGCCGCGCTGACTCAGCGGAACGCGGCCCGGAGCGAGAGCGCCGGCACGCGTGAAGCGGGCGAGTGCTGGTCACTCCGGTTGACACCCGAGGAGCGGCGCGCGTTGAGCGAAGAGCTCGACGCGCTGACCGACCGAGAGCGAGAGGTCGCGCTGGCGATCTGCGACGGCGGCTCGAACGAGGCGATCGCGGAGCGGATGTACATCGCGCTGCCGACGCTGCGGACCCACCTGATGCGGATCAACCAGAAGCTGGGGACCAAGGGGAAGGGGGATGTCGTCCGCCTGATGGTGGGGCGTCTCCTGGACTCGTACCGGGTCGGGCGGATCGCGCCCCCTCGCCCTCAGCCCGTGAACGGGCTGGCGACGAGGATGGCGGAGCCGAAGCCGGCGCCGGGTTTCGCGCGAGCGGCACCCGGTCGCGAGGGCGAGGCGTCCCCGAACGGAACCCCGACCCGCCCAGGGCTTGCCAGGCCGAAAATCATCGCTGCCGATGATGACAGTCGGGCGGAGTCAGCGACAATGGCGGGAAGTTTGTAGGCACTCCCTTGCGTTTGACGAAGGAGAGGCCGATAGTTCCCCGCTCTGCCGGGGCCCCGTGTTGTTGTGTAGCCGGTAACCGGCCAGTCCGGAAGGTCTTCGGGCCTCTCGGTTTGAAAGGTCCGGAAACCGGCGACGCGGAAATGTGAAGGGAAGCCGACAGGCCCGAGTGTGGGGGCCGGGCCAGGGAAGTCAGGCACTTGGCAGTGAGGAGAACTCGGAACAGCAGACAAGGGCGAGTCGGTCGAGCGTTCATCGACATGGCCGCAGAGCCCATCACCGTTTGACACGTGTGTGCACGCGTCGGGAAGGAAACCCCGATTCGGGCACTGGATCCATACCGAGCAGCGTGATCCTTTCGTTTCGAAGTAGAAGAAAGGAAACCACCGAATGAGGCGTCTCATGAATAATCGAACTCGTACCTTCGGGAAGAGCGTGGCGATGTCCGCTACCGCTCTCTTCCTCGCGGCCGGCGCGGCTTTCGCGGCCGACGTGCCCCTCAGCGTCCTGAACGCTGGTCCCTCCAGCGCGTCCATCCCCGGTCTGGCGGACGATCGCGTCGCCACCCTCGGCTTCCCGCGTCAGATCGTGGACCTCAACGTCCCGTACAACCTCGCGGCGAACCTGAACAACAACGCGCTGACCGTCGAGGACTCGTCTGACCCGACCGTCGGCGTGCGCAACCGCTCGCGCGCGTTCATCTCGTTCTTCGACACCAACGTGAACAACACCATCCTGCTTCAGGCCAACCTGAACTTCAACGCGGTGGTGGCTGACTCGTTCATCCTCTTCCTGAATCAGGCCGACGCGCAGAACATCACGACCCTCGGCCAGCTCGACGCCTTCGTCGGCAACGCCGCGTCGCAGTTCGTTCGTTACGACTTCGACAACGCCGCGTTCGGTCTCAACGCCGGCGACCTCGACGACAACCTCCTGAACGTCGGCGTCCCGATTCTCCCGGCCGATATTCTCGCCGCAACGCCGGACGCCGGTCCTGCCGCCCTGCTCAACCCCGGCGCCGCCGGCAACTTCGAGCTGGCGATCGTCGTGTTCGTCAACGGCGCCGACCGCGTCGCGACCGAGTACATCTGCGTCCGCAACGGCCCCGAGCTGGTCCGCCCGATCGCGGCCGCCTCGGTCGGTCCCATGATGAACGCGCAGGTTGACACGATCGTCGTGGTTGCCTCCGAGCAGCTCGTCGACGACAACGCGCTCAACCCGATGATGACCGACCCGGGCGCCCTCACCGGCGCGGACTTCCGCGTCCGTCTGAACGGCGCCGGCCCGGCCGTCCTGCTCACCGACTTCCTCGCGAACAACCTGAACGTCGCGAACAGCATCGCTGGCTTCGCCATCAGCGGCGACACCAACGAGGTCATCGAGATCGCCCTCAACGCGACCGCCGCCGACGCGGGCGACATCACCCTGATCCGCGCGTCCACCATCGGCTTCACCGCCGGCGGCACGGGCGGCCAGGTCTTCTCGTTCGCCGGTGAGTTCGCCAACGGCAGCACCGCGATCTTCCAGCCCATGAGCCTCCCCGCGCCGATCACCTTCGGCGTGACCGAGCTCCTCCAGGGCACCGGCCAGACCGGCTTCGGCAACGGCGGCACGGAGATCTGGACCGCTCTGAACTTCTCCGACGCCGTCACCAGCGTCGGCGACAACAACCAGTTCGAACTGGTCAACGCGGCCGGCCAGGTCATCGCGACCAGCAACCTTGTCCAGAACACCCTGCCCTCCAACGCGCAGGTTCTGGGCATCGACGACGCCAACCTCGACGGCACCACCGGCGACAACGTCATCGACGTCGCCGCGACCCGCCTGTTCGCTCGCTTCACGCTGGCCGACGGCGACGACGCGATCAACAGCGACGGCACCTGGTCCGACGACGGCCAGGACGACATCAACAACCGCGCGACCCGCTCGGCGATCACCGTCCGCATGGTCGACGGCTTCGTCGGCAACGTCGCCACCAACGCCATCGGCGGCGCGCTCGACCCCGACTCCAGCAGCACCCTGGGCGACCGCGCCCGTCCCTTCGCGATCGGGTTCCTGACCCGCGCCGGCGACACCGGGGACTTCTGCGAGTTCGTCGACTCTCTCGACGTGATCTTCGACGAGACGGTCCAGACCAACGCCAACACCGGCTCGTTCTCCTTCTTCGGCTATCGCAGCGGCGAGACCATCTCTGACCTCACCACCGGCCTGGGTGCCGGCCTGTCGATCCCCACGATCGACATCGTCACCACCGCGACGGTCAACGATCGTCGCCTGACCCCCTCGTCGCTCGCGCTTCGCACCTCGTTCGCGAGCAACGACACCGCCCGCGCCAACGCCCCGGCGGTCCCCGTCGACGGCACGGCCAACGACGGCTCCACCAGCATCCTCACCGGCACCGGTGACGAGGGCTACATCTTCGCGCACCGTCGCGGCGCGGTCTCCGACGCCAACGGCCGCGGCGCCGTCGCGCTCGGCACGTTCAACATGGCCAACGAGCTCACCGGTGGCTTCGTGACCGTCCAGGACGGCGCTGCCCCGGCCCTCATGGCCGCCAACGTCGTCGGCGACGAGATCTCCGCCGGCTTCAGCGAGGACGTCAACCTGGCGTTCCCGAACACCGGCGAGGCCGAGTCCTACTTCTTCATCATGGAGAACACCTCGGTCGGTCGTCGCGTGAACCTCAGCGGCGCTGACATCGACTTCGTCAACAACAACATCATCGGCATCGAAGACGTCTTCGGTCTCGACAGCGACTTCGCGCTCGACCCCGGCTACCTGCTGTCGGTCTTCAACCCCGGCTTCCCGATCACGGACAACGCCGGCAATCGCGTTGACCCCAACATCGCGAAGACCAAGATGGTCCTCATCACCCCGCCCGCCGCGGGCTTCAAGCCCGACGGCGTCGCGCTCGTCGATGACGCGAACGACAAGGTCATCGAGATCCTCCTCAAGGTCACCGGTCCCGTCGAGCTCAGCTCTGGCGGCACCCTGACCGCTCTCGCGGATCGCTTCTACATCCGCGGCGACGACTTCGGCACCGACAACGGCGAGTCCCTCACCCTCGGCAACCTGCTCGAGGACATCGAGATCTCCGACGAGCCCGATTCCGACGGCTGCTACACCGTGACCCTCTTCCTCATGGACGGCATGCCGTTCCCGCAGGAGGACTTCTACGTCCAGTACGTCGACACGAACGATCAGTCGTCCCCGGCCGCTTCGTTCCTCGTCACCCCGACCGACAACGGCGAGCTCGAAATCGCCAGCGCGTCGATCTACGTCAGCGTTCTGCGTCCCCCGGTCGTCGAGGGCGTGAACGACAACCGTGACGGCAACCCCCTCACCATGACCATCGTCGGTTCGCTGAACCTCAATGGTCGCAACGCGCTCGGCTCGACCGTCACCGCGTACATCTGGAACGCCAACTCGGGCGTCGGCACCGCGTCCTTCGTCTACAAGGGCGTCGTCCACACCCTCCAGCTCGACGGCGTCGCCAACGGCGAGGTCCGCTACTTCCACCCCCAGCTCCTCGGGTCCGGCATCGGCTCCGTTGAGCCCATGGGCATCCTCAACCGCAAGCCCGAGCTCGACATCACCGCCACGGTGATCCTCGAGCAGAACGGCCAGGACGTCGAGACTCTGGTCTACCAGGAGCTCAACAACCTCGGCGTTCCCGCCGTCATCCGTCCGATCCAGGTCACTTTCCGCACCGACCCGACCTGCCCCGGTCGCTTCACCTTCACGGGCCCCGGCATCACCAACGGCCGCGTGACCTACCCCGGTGGCTTCACCAGCATCGGCTCGACCGTCGTGACCTCCCCGGTCCTCGCCGGCCAGCCCGCTGAGATCGGCGCCCGCCCCTACACCCTCCACACCCGCGGCGCCAAGTCCTACAACGGTCGCCCCGTCGTGATCGTGGTCGAGCCCGAGGACTTCTTCGCCCCCGGCGCTGACTGCTTCCTCGCCAACAACTTCGTCGCCAACCGCCTCACCTTCACCAGCGACATCAACCGCACGGGCGCCAACGCCACCCCGCGCACCTTCAACATCAACCGTGGCCAGATCACTCGCATGGACCTCGACGACTACGAGTTCGGCGACTGGGCGATCCTCCCCGTCCTGACCAACCAGGGCGACTTCGGCGCTGCCGGCAACCTCCCCAACCGCGTCTCCTCCGGCAACACCCCGGTCACCACCACCGCCACCTTCCCCACGGGCACCGACGCCCGCGGCGCGTTCGTGGTCCTCAACGGCGGCTGCACCCCCGAGCTGCTCAGCATCAGCACCGCTCTGGCGATCGATAACCGCGGCGTGTACTGCGGCGACATCTGCCTCCTCAACCGCGTCGCCAGCGGCTACGCCTACGCCGTCGAGGCCGGTAACCTCAACGGTCGCACCTGGTACACCTTCGGGCCCCGCTTCACCAGCGGCCAGAACCTGTCGGTCGTGACCAACAACACCAACGGCGGCTGGAACCTGCTCGCCAACCTCCGCAACGCCCCGATCACCCCGACTTCGGCTTCCACCGGCTTCGGCGGCACGATCAACATCACCATGAACGACGCCAACGGCGTTCGTATCTGGGCTAACGGCTTCACCGAGTTCAACGATCTCTCTTCCATCGGGACCAACGAGGGCGTCCTCGTCTTCACCCCGACCAACTTCGTCTCGACTCCCTGAGTCGGTCTGAAGCACTCGTCTGAATCCAAGGGCGGGCGTCGGAAGGCGCCCGCCCTTCTTTCTTTTCCCCGGTTCTCCTCGGGCGCGACGACGCGGCGCGTCCCGGCGCGAGGTATGATCTACCACGACGGTCGCGAAGGCCCGTCGCACCTGGGCGAACCCGCCCGTGGAGTCGACCATGACCCATGGACCGATTCAGAAGCTTGTTGTCCGGCTCGCGGCGCCGCTGATCGCGCTCATGCTCTTCGCGACCCCTGCGCTCGGGCAAGAGTTCTTCATGATCTTCAACGGTCGCGTGAGCGGGGCGAACAACATCAACGCCGCCGCTGGCGACCGCGTCGTGGCGCTGATCGACGGCCAGACCTTCTCGGCGCAGACCGACGCCGCCGGCCTTTTCCAGGGGCTGACGGTGATCCGGACCAGCAACAACCCAGACCCGGTGCGTTTCGAGTTGCGCAAGGGATCGACTCGGTACTCGCTCGTGCTCGCCGCCGGCGATACCTCGCCCCTCACGGTGCCCTATGAGGGCTCGCCTAACCCGCTAGGCGCCGCGTTCAGCCCGACCACGGTGAACGCCTTCGTGGGCCCGCGCGCCACGGGAAGCGGGACCGACGGAGGCGGAGGCGGCGATGGCGACGGCGCCGACGGCGATTCGGCCGATGTCGACGGCGACGGCATGATCACGGTCAACGACGCCCGTCTCGTTCTGCGGTTCATCGTCGGAGACCGACGCGGCGTGACCGACGCCGCCCGCTTCGATGTCAACGGCGACGGCATCGTGAACACCGACGACGTCGTGGTGATCCTCCGTCGCGAGGGCGAAGAGGCGATCGTCCCGCCGCCGTCCGAGGGCGAAGAGGGCTCGTGATGCCCGGCTGCCCGGTCGTCCGAGGCGCCCGGCGCGGGTTCACGCTCCTCGAGCTCACGCTCGTTCTGGCGATCCTTGCCGTCGCGGCGCTCGTGGTCGGGCCGTCGCTGGTGCGATCGAGCACGCTGGGCGAGCGGCGCGAAGTCCGCAACGACGTGACGCAGCTTCTTCGCGACGCCCGGCTCGACGCGACGCGTTCCGGCCAGCCGGTCGAGGTCCGCTGGGTCCCGTCGGAGCGCCGACTCTCGTCGACGAGCGAGCGCGCCCGCCCGGTGACGCTGCCCGCGCGATGGACGGTGACTCCCGACGGCGCGCCCCTCGGGGCGCCCGACCCGGGTGCGGCCCAGGGCCCGATCGCGCCCTCGACGCTCGTGGTCTTCAGCCCCTCGGGGCTGGCGAGCCGGTCGGCGTGGAGGGTCAGAGGCCCGTCGGGCGAGGTCCGCGTGCGAACGGACGCGATCGACGGGCTGCGCGTGGAGTGAGCGGGCTTTCACCGGGTGAAGGCCGTATATTGACCATGGAATCACGCGGGCGCACGGTCGCCCGCCGGACAATCGGGCGGCTCTGGGCGGGCGTTGCCTGCAGACCGGGGAGAGCCGCACGCGAACAAGAGGGACCTGACGCGATGGACCGCCGCAGACGCAAAGCGTTCACGCTTCTCGAACTGATCGTGGTGCTCGGCATCATCTCGCTGCTGGCGGTGCTGATCGCGCCGCGCGTGGTGGGTCGACTGGGAGAGGCCAAGCCGGTCGTGACGCGCCAGCAGGTGCAGAGCACGGCGCAGGCGCTGGACCTGTTCCGCATCGACGTCGGTCGCTACCCGACGACCGAGGAGGGCCTGCGCGCGCTGCTCGAGCGCCCGAGCGGGGTCGAGGAGTCGAAGTGGAAGGGGCCCTACCTCGCGCGGAAGTCGATGCCCAAGGACGGCTGGGGGCGCGAGCTGCGCTACCGCTCTCCGGCGCAGAGCGAGCGCGCGCGCGACATCCCCTTCGAGGTCTACTCGCTCGGCAGCGACGATCAGCCGGGCGGGCAGGACGACAACGCCGACATCTTCCACTGGGACGAGTGACGCACCCATGACCTCTGCGCCCAGCGCCGCGACATCCAGAGCGGTCGAGGTCCTCGCGAGCGAGCGGGGCGCGCGCACCAACGACACCCCCATGACACCCGACGCGATCGATCGCGCCATCCTCGACGACCTCATCGCGCGCCGGCGCATCAGCGCCGAAGACGGCGAGCGCCTGCTCGAGCTGCACCGCGCGCAGGGGCAGCGCCTCGCTCGTCTGCTGGTGACGGCGGGGCTGATCTCGTGGGAGCAGCTGCGCGACCAGCTCGCCGAGCGCCTGTCGCTGCGCGTCTGGCAGTTCCCGACCTCGCCCGAGGACCTGGACAAGCAGGCCGCCGGCGCGCTGCCCCCGGCGTTCCTGCGCTTCAACCAGGTCTTGCCGGTCGCGATCACCGACGAGCGCGTCACGCTCGCGATGGCGCTGCCCCCCGACGAGGCGCTGGTCGAGAGCGTGAGCCAGGCGTCGATGCGCGAGGTGGAGGTCGTCTGCGCGACGGCGGCGGAGATCGAGAGCGCGCTCGACGCGGTGCTCGCCGATATCGAGGCGCAGGAAGAGCAGTCGTCCGAGGATGTGCGCGTGCTCGACGCCGACACGCTGCGCGACCTCGCGTCCGAAGCGCCGGTGATCCAGTTCCTCTCGTCGGCGCTCGATCGCGCCGTCTCGCTGGGCGCCAGCGACATCCACTTCGAGCGCCTCGAGCGGCGCACGCGCCTGCGATACCGCGTCGACGGCGAGCTGCTCGATGTCGATTCGCCCCCGGCCTCGCTGTACGCCGGCATCGTCTCGCGCATCAAGATCATGGCGAAACTCGACGTCGGCGAGCGACGCCTCCCCCAGGACGGGCGCATCCAGATGCACGCCGGCGGTCGCTCGATCGACCTTCGCATCAGCGTGCTGCCCTCCATGCACGGCGAGGACGTGGTGCTGCGCATCCTCGATCGCGGAGCGGTGCAGCTGGACCTCGACATCCTCGGCCTCTCCGAGGCGCAGCGGGCGCGGTTCCGCGAGCTGATCCACACGCCCGAGGGCATGCTGCTGCTGACCGGCCCCACCGGATCGGGCAAGACCACCACGCTCTACTCGGCGCTGCGAGAGGTCTGCCGCCCCGAACTCAAGGTCGTGACGGTCGAAGACCCGGTCGAGTACCACCTCGACGGCGTGAATCAGATCCAGGTGAAGAGCGAGATCGGGCTCGACTTCGCGCGCTGCCTTCGATCGATCCTCCGTCACGACCCCGATGTCATCATGGTGGGCGAGATCCGCGACAAAGAGACCGCCGCGATGGCGGTCCAGAGCGCGCTGACAGGCCACCTGGTGCTGAGCACGCTGCACACCAACTCCGCGGCGGCGACCTTCGCGCGACTGATCAACATGGGCGTCGAGGACTACCTCATCGCGTCGGCGGTGATCGGCGTCATGGCGCAGCGCCTCGTGCGCAAGGTGTGCCAGGAGTGCAAGGAGCCCTACCAGCCCGACGCGGCGATCCGCGAGAAGCACGGGCTGGACGCCGACGCGAGGTTCTACCGCGGCGCCGGCTGCCGCGCCTGCCTGAACACCGGGTACCGGGGGCGCACCGTGGTGGGCGAGCTGCTCGTCGTCGACGAGGCGATCCAGCGCGCGATGCTCGACGGCAGGAGCAGCGGCGAGATCCATCGCGTCGCGGTCGAGCGCGGCATGACGACGCTGTGGGGCCACGCGATCGAGAAGGTTCTCCTGGGCGAGACGACTTACGAGCAGGTGGTCGAGAGCATCCAGCAGACGGAAGGCGCCGCGTGAGCGCGATCTCGTCCAGAGCGGGGACGCGCACGCGCGCGCAGGGCGGTTCGTTCGTGTACCGGGGGATGCGCCCCGGCGAGGGCGTGACGACCGGCGAGGTCACGGCGACCGACGAGCATTCGGCCCGCAAGGCGCTGCGCGATCGCGGCGTGGTGGTGCTCGACCTGCGCCCGGCGGGCGGGCGAGCGCGGCGGGCCGGCGCCGGGTCGGACGGGCCGGTCGCCGCGAAGCGCGGGCTGTTCGCGAGGTCGCCCGGGCAGCGTGCGTCGTGGCGCCGTGTTCGCGCCGAGGTCTTTGCGCAGCTGTCCCTGCTGATCGAGGCGGGCATGGCGCTCGATTCGGCGCTCAAGAACGTGGTGCCGATCGCGAAGCGTCCCGACGACCTGGCGTCGCTGGAGAAGCTGGCGACGGACGTGCGCGAGGGCCGGTCGCTCGCCGAGGCGATGCGAGACCAGCCGGGGCGATACGACGAGTCGCACGTGGGGCTGACGCAGGCCGGGCAGGACGCCGGCAAACTCCCGGAGGTGCTGCGCCGGCTCAACGAGCAGGAAGAGCGCGCCGAGCGCCTGCGCGACCAGCTCATCTCGAGTCTGATGTACCCCTCGATCCTGCTGTTCGTGCTGGTGCTGACCGTCGCGGCGATCGTGAGCTTCGTGGTCCCCCGGATCTCGGCGATGTTCGACGAGATGGACATCGAGATGCCGGTCTTCTCGCGCGTGGTCATCGGCATCGCGCGGTTCGCGGCGGATTACGGGGTGTTCTTCCTCGTCGCGATGCTGCTGGGATCGATCTACGCACGGGTGCAGTGGCGCAAGCCCGACACCCGGCGCGCGATGGAGCGCCGGATCATGTCGATCGGGCTGATCGGCCCGATGTGGTGGAAGCACCAGGCGGCGATGTTCAGCGGGTCGATGTCGATGATGCTCCGCTCCGGCCTGCCCATGCTCAAGTCGCTCGAGATCGCCCGGAGCGCGTGGTCGAGTCTGGAGATGCGTTCCCGTCTCGACGCGGTCTCGTCGGACCTGCGCGAGGGGTCGCGCCTGAGCGACGCGGCGGGGCGCCACGGGCTGCTGCCCGACCGGACCGACCGTCTCGTCGCGGTGGGGGAGGAGTCGGGCAACCTGCCGGAGGTCTTCGACCGGATGGCGGAATCGTTCGAGGGCGAGGTGTCCTCGCGCCTGAAGCGTGCTTTGACGCTCGTGGAGCCGGTCGCTATCGTCGCGGTCGGCCTGTTGGCGGGAACGCTCGTCATAGCGCTCCTGCTCGCGGTTTTCAGCATGAACGACATGCGGATGAGCTGATCGCGCCGGAGGATCCGGCGCGTCCCGCCAGAGGTTGGAGAGCCAGACATGACACGGGCACATCGCCGGTTGAATCGCGCAGCGTCCTTCGTGGCAGTCTCTGGGTGCTGCGCCGCGCTGGTCGCGTGCTCTGCCGACAAGCAGGCGAAGGCGCCGGAAGAGGTCGCGCCCCCCCGGGCCGGGCTCGTCGACGGGCGCCTGCCGGGCTCGGGGTTCGCGTTCGATCCGGCCGCCGCCGTCCGTTCTCCCGATATGGAGCTGCGCGGGGCCGATCGTCAGCTCGCGGAGCGCCAGCGCGTCGCGCCGGTGGATCTGTCGATCCCCGGCTCGGCGCGGACGCCCGGGGCCGATGTCGCGGTGGGCGCGATCCCCGTGCAGCGCGACCTCGACGTGACGCTGAACTTCAAGGCCGCCCCGATGCAGGAGGTGCTGCGCGAGATCTTCGAGAACGTGCTGCGCCTGGACTACGCGATCTCGCCGGCGCTCAAGGACGAGCCAATGTCGTTCCTGCTCGAGGGTCGCATCGGGTACGAGGAGCTGTTCCGGACGATCGACTCCGTCCTGCGCATGCACGGCGCCGCGCTGCAGGTCTCGGGCGGGCTGGTGCAGGTGCTCCCGACCGAGCAGGCGAAGCGAGGGACCGCCGGCCCCATCGTGCGCAACATCGGGCCGGACTCGCAGACGCCGCTGACGACGGCGACCTACATCGTGCCGCTGACGAACATCCGCCCGGCGGACGTGAAGAAGACGCTCGAGCCGCTGCTGACGGAGCGCGGGCAGATCATCGAAGGGCCGCCGAGCACCTCGCTCGTGCTGCTGGTGGAGTCTCCGGACAACGCGCCGCGCCTGGTGCAGCTGCTGCGTGAGCTGGACCAGCCGTTCTTCGCGCGTCGCGCGCTGCGTCTCTACACCCCGGTGCACATCAGCGCGACCGAGCTGGCCACCGAGATGACGAGTTACGTGTCGCGGATGGGCGTGCAGACGGGCGCGCAGGACGCGCAGTTCGCCGCCGCCGCCCTCACGCGATCGGGCCAGGTGCTCGTCGCGACGACGCTGCCCTCGATCCTCCCGGCGGTCGACGACTGGTTCGGGAAGCTGGACGTCGCGCTCGATTCGGAGCGCACGCGTCTGTATGTCTATCGCGCGCAGCAGCTCGACGCCGAGACCCTCAGCCAGGCGGTGCTCGCGTCGTTCAGCGTGCTCGAGGAGGACGCGCCCACGATCGTCGTGGTGAACCCCGGCGGCGTGAGCGGCGGGCTGTCCTCGCTGCTGGACTCCGGCCCGGCGCAGCAGACGACGACCGCGCCGACCACGGGGCGCGGGACCACCGGCGGCGCGACCGGGCAGCGTCAGCAGACCGGCGCCGGGTCCGGCTCGCGCGGCGGCGGCGGGTTCGGCACGACCGGCGACAAGGGCCAGCTCATCATCCGCGCCAAGCCCGATGTCTACAAGGAAGTCCGCGAGCTGCTCGACGTCCTCGACGGCCCGCCCCGTCAGGTGTACCTGCAGGTCGTCATCGCCGAGGTCACGATCTCGGGCGACGTGCAGTTCGGCATCGAGCTGTTCACGCAGCAGAGCGTGGGCGATTACGACATCGAGCTGCGCTCGGCGAACAACCTCGTCGAGGCGGCGACGGGCTCGTTCTTCGCGATCGGCAAAAACGCCTTCGCGCTCATCGAGGCGGCGCAGAGCAAGGGCGATGTCCGCGTGCTGGACGCGCCGTACATCTTCACGGTGTCGGGCCAGTCCGCGAACCTTGAGGTGGGCGTCGACCAGCCGATCATCACCCAGTTCATCCGGGGCGGCGTCGACGCCGTCGACCCGACGCGCCAGAGCAACCAGGTCGAGTACCGGCAGACCGGCGTGGTGCTCAACGTGAAGGCGATCGTCAACGACCGCGCCGAGGTGATCCTCGACATCCGCCAGGAGGTTTCGAGCGTCGAGCAGCCGCGCGTGAGCGCGGCGATCCAGAGCCCGGCGTTCCCCAACCGCATCCTGCAGACCCAGGTGGTCGTCCCCAACGGGCGAACGGTGGTCCTGGGCGGCACGCGCAACGAGAACGACTCGCTGCAGCGCAGCAAAACGCCCCTCCTGGCCGAGATCCCCCTGCTGGGGCTGGCGTTCCAGGGCAAGGACGTCCAGCGCCAGCAGTCGGAACTGGTGATCCTGATCACCCCGACGATCGTCATCCAACCCGCTGACGCGGTCCGGATGAGCCAGGAGATCCTCGCGAACGTGGTGAACCTCGGCCGGATCGACGCCCTGCTGACCCCCGGCGAAATCAACGAGAACGAACTGCTCTGGCGTTGAGGCGTAGGATTCGGGCGGTGATGCAGGACCCAAGGTCCATCGTGGTCCCGTGGCGCGCGGCGCGCGCCGTGACGCTGCTCGAGGTGCTCGTCGCGCTGGTGATCGCCGTCGCCGGGCTCTCGGTCGCGATCGGCTCGATCGCCCAGAGCCAGCGAGCGTCGGCTGTGACCGAGCGGGCGGCGCGCGAGCTGGCCCTGGCTCGCACGATCATCGAAGAGGCCTTTCTGGGGGTCCTGCCCGAGGAGCTGATCGCCGAATCCCGCGGCGCGTCGACCGTGTGGCGCGGCGCAGGGCCCGACGGGCTCGCGTGGGAGGCCGAGATCCTCGTCACCCTCAACGCCGGCTTCAACGCGCGCGCCGCCCAGCGCGACGAGGGGCTCGGCCAGGTCGGCGGTTTCGGCGCCGGACAGATGCCCGTCGAAATGATCACGGTGCGCGTGGGCGGCGTCGAGCTGAGGACCACGCGATGGTGACCCGGCGCGCCCGAGCGGGCCTCACGATCCTCGAGATGATGGTCGCCATCGCGCTGGCCACGATGGTGGTGCTCATCGTGGGCGGCGCGTTCCAGCTCGTCGTGATGCGCTACGCCGACGACACCGGCTCTCGCGGCGAGGGCGAACGCTCCGAACGCGTGCGCTCCGTCCTGCTCTCGCAGGTCGCCTGGCTCGAACTCGAGCCCGATCACACGGCGCGGATGTTCAGGGGCGCGCCCAACTCGCTCGAGTTCCGGACGCTGGTGGGCGCCGACGACCCGCACCTGCGACGCTCGACCGCGGTGCGGTATCTCATCGAGCCCGTCGCCGACGCGCCGCCCTCGCAGCGCCTCGTCTATCGCGAGCGCGGCATGCGCCCGGAGGACCTCGACCGCGAGGACCATACCGGCGAGCCGGCGGGCGTCTCCGAGGCGCGCGCCTCGGTGATCGTGGACGCGCTGCGAGAGAGCAGCCGCGGCGCGGTCCTCATCGCGGGCGCGAAGTCGATCCGCTTCGAGTACCTGCGCCTCAACGCCGGCGAGGCGACCTGGCTCCCGGCGTGGACGGAGCCCAACTCGGTCCCGCGCGCGGTGCGCGTCACCTTCGAAGAACACTCAGGGGAGGTGCGTCGATGGGTTCTTCCCGTCATGGCTACGTTCTGATCGCGGTGCTCTGGTCGCTCGCGCTTATCGGCGCAGTCGCGGCGGCCTACGGGCTCGCGACGCGCACCATGGTCTCGCAGGCCAGCGCCGATATCGAGCGCGCCCAGGCGCACTACGCGGCGCGCGGCGCGTGCATCCAGGCGGTCAAGGACCTGTCCATCGGCGTCCGGCGCGCCCAGCTCAGTCTCGGCGCGACCCAGCTCGCGCGCAGCGAGAACATCCGCGTCGACAACCAGTCGGGCGGCGTGCAGGTCGGCAACCTCCCGGTCTTCCCGGCCGAGATGGCGGCGGCGGGCGGGTTCCTCGGCGCGATCGCGCAGCGCCTCGAGGGCATCCAGGGCGGCCAGCCCTCACAGCAGGCGCAGGGGCAGCCCGCACAGGGTTCTGGCGCTGGCGACCTCGCCGGCACGGGCGTCAACCAGCCCGCCGGCGAGGGCTCCGGCGCCGAGTCCCAGCCGGCGCCGCTGATCGCGACGGGCTACGGCACGATGATCCTGCACGGCACCCGGGTCGAGGTGTGGCTCGAGAGCGAGACGGGCAAGCTGAACATCAACACCTCGCCGCGCGTCATGATCGAGTCGCTGATCGCCCAGCTGGCGATCGAACCGGCGCAGGCCCGCGCGATCGTCGACGAGATCGAGGACTACCGCGTGGCCCGGCTGGCCCCCAACGACCCGCGCCGTCGCGGCAAGCGGGAGCGTCTCGCCCACGAGCCCCTCGAGGGGCGCCAGTTCGCGTCGATCGAGGAGCTGTCCAACATCGCGTCCCTCGACGGGGCGATGCGCGACCGGCTCATGGAGACGATGACGGTCTACGCGTCCGGCGCGATCGACCCGAATTACGCCCCGATCGAGGTTCTTCACGCGATCGGCCTGCTCGACACTCGGTCGATCGAGATGATCCTCGACGCGCGGGCGGTCGGAGCGCAGGTGACGCCCGAGTCGCTGCGCCAGAGCATGGGAACCGCGCTGTACTCTCGGGCGTCCCGGTGGTTCACGTTCAACGCGCCCCCGGTCTTCACGGCCCGGACCCGGGCGACGGTCGGCGAAACCACGGCGCGGTACCTGATCCGCGTCGCGCCGGCCGGGGGCGAGGCGGGGCAGGCCGGCGTCACCCGGCTGCTAGAATCTCGCGAGGATTGGCTGTGAATCGCCCCGCGAGGCGTCCGCTCGTCGGAACCGACGCGTGCGAGCAGGCGCCGCCCCAGACCACGATACGGAGTGACTCGTCGCGTTGAACCCGCTCTCGAAAAGATCCATCGTCGGGCTCTGCGTCGTGGGCGACGACCTTGTCGTCGTGGATGCTTCGGCGCGCGGCGACCAGATCCGCTGGACCGCCCGGCGCGTCCAGGGCTTCCTCAGCGAGTCGGCACAGGGGGGCGCCGGGGGCGCCGGGGGTTCCGGGGGCGCCGAAGCGATCGCGACCGAGGGCAAGGCGACCGGCGTGACGCTCGTCTGGCCTTCGCACCGGACGCTGCGTCGGGATGTGGCTCTGGGGGAACAGACTCTCGACGAGCTGCGCGCGGCGGTGTCCGAAACGCCCGACGCGTTCTTCCCCGTCTCGCGCGACGAGGCGCTGCTCTGGGACGCCCACGAGTACACCGACGCCGACGGCGTGCGCCGGGCCATCCTGTGCGCCGTGCGCCTGCGCGACATCGAGCCGGTGCTCGATCGTCTCGGGTCGGCCGGGCTGACGCTCGGGCGCATCGTCCCCAGCGCCGCGTCGTGGAGCGCGCTTCGCTACGCGTTCGACGAGATCCCATCTCGCGTGCTCGAGCGCGCCAGCGGCGGGTGGTCGATCGCCGAGTACGAGGGCGTGCGATGGACGGGCCTGCGCGCCGGTTTCGGCGCCCCGCCGCCAGACGCGAACGACGCCGACGCGATGTGCGACTGGTCCGCGACGCCGCAGGGCGTGGGCGAGTCGAGCGCGTTCCACCCCGGTTCGATGCACGCGGAGCACGCGGCCCTCGGGGCGGCGATGCTCGACCTTGCGCGCATCGACGCGCAGGACGGCGCGTCGATGCCCACGATCGACCTGCTGCGCGCGCGCCCGAAGCGCCGGTTCCGGCTCGGCGCGCTGGGCTGGTGCGGCGTGGCCGCCGCGGCGCTCGTGCTTTCGCTGCTGACGCTCAACGACGTGAGCGAGGCGCGAGCCACCGAGCGGGCGCGTGTGCTCGCGGCCGAGGTTGATCGCCTGCGACCGGGGGTCGAGCGCGTCGAGGCGCTGCGCGCACGCAACGACGCGCTGGTTCAGGCGCACAACCGGCTCGTGGGCATTGAATCGAACTACCGCCCGATGGCGCGCACGCTCGAAGAGCTCACGCGCGTCACGCCGGCTTCGTCGTCGTTCGACCGGATCAGCTTCGCCGACAGCGGGTTGAGCGTCCGGGCGATCTCGACGGCGACCGCCGACCTGATGGGCGCGATCGAGGGTTCGCCCCTGTTCGTGCGCGTGCTGCCGATGGGCGGGCGCAGCGTCGCGCCAGGCGGGGTCGAGACCGTCGATCTGGGCTTCAACTTCGAGACGCCCCCTCCCTTCGCGTCGGACGCAGGGGGGACGCCGTGATCACCGCCGAGTCGCTGCGGGCCAAGCTGCCGGCTGTCCTTCGCCCGTTCACGCGCGGCGTGTGGCCCTTCGTGTGGGTCGGCGTTGTCGCAGTCGGCGCGCTGGCGGTGTTCGGCGCCCAGACCTATGACCGCGCCGCGTCGGCGCGCGAGCGGGCGCACACCCAGGAACGCCTCGTCGCGTCGATGCGCACCCTGATCGCTTCGGAGCCCAACGAGCTCCACCGGGCCGAGACGCTCGCGTCGTGGCTGAGCTCCGGCGCCCCGGCGCGCGTGCAGGCCCCCAGCGTCGAGATCGGTCTCACGCGCCTGCGCGAGCGAATCCAGGCGATCGCGTCGTCCTCGGGCGAGGGCGTGCGCGTGCTCCCGGAGCGCGGCGTCACGATCCAGCGAGAGGTGCTCGTCGAGTCGCTGGGCGAGGGTCGTTCGGTGCATCTCGTGCGCGTCCCCATCGAGATCGAGTCCCCGACCATCGAGGGCGTTGCGCGATTCATCGAGCAGATCGAGCGCGTCGACACCCTCTGGCTGCGCCCCGGCAACGCGGAGCTGCAGAGGCGCCAAGGGCGCCGAGGCGACAGCGCGGAGCTGCGCATCACCGCGGCGTGGGCGATCATCGAAGTCACCCCGGAGGGCGCCTGACCCATGCCGAGCGTGACCCTTCGACTGTCGTCGCTGCGTCCGCCCTGGTGGAAGCGCCCCGGCGCGCTCGGGGCGATCGCGACCGGCCTGTGCGTCACGCCGCTGCTGCTGGCCGCGTGGCTCGCGCTGGCGCCGCAGAACCGGCTGCCCGAGGGCGATGCGCCCGGCGCGCCCCCGATCCTTACGCTGCGCGACTTTGATCGCAACGGTCTGAACCCGGAGGCCTTCGCGATGATCGCTCGCGGGAATGTGCTGTCCGGGACGCGTTCGGAGTTCACGCGGATGGAAGAGGCGGCGGTGGCGCAGGCCCCAGCGCCAGACCGCGGCGCGTCGGAAGCGGCCAAGCGCCTCGAGAACGCGAAGCGCGACCTCGCGACGCTGCGGCTGGTGGCGGTGCTACGCGTGGGCGGCGAATGGATCGCGCTCTTCGAGCCCGAGCGACGGGCCGCGCACGAGGACCTGCTGAGTCTTCGCGTCGGGAATGTCTGGCAGAACTGGTCGGTCGGCGCGATCACGCGCGACACGGTCCGCATGGGGTTCGAGGGGCACTCCGAGACGATCCAACTCCGGCCGAACACGGGGCGTACGACGCGTGCCGCGACGCCCACCCCCCCGCGCGGGCGCATCCAGGCCGAGAGCCGCCCTGTCGACGGCGCGCCGGTGCGCGTCGACCCGCCGATCTCGCGCAGCGATGCGCGCCGACTGCTGCTCGACAGCGTCAGCGGCGAGAGCGCCCGAGTGCGCGCCCTGACCGAAGAACTCCTCAAATCGCTTGATCGGGACAACGATCGATGATGAACACCCGCCGCCCCCGCCCGGTCGCCTCGCTGCTCGCCCTCGCCCTGTCGGCGGCGCTGCTCGCCCCCGGCTGCGGGAGAGAAAAGACCTCGGAGAACGCGCTCGCATCGGGCGCCGGGGGCGCCGGGGGCGCAGGGGCGTCGGTTGCGCCGACGCCTGCGCCCTTCGTCGTCTCGCGCGAGACGCCCGAGTATGCGGCGAGGAGCATCCGAGAGCTCACGCTGCGAGGGTTCGATCCTGATTTCCTCGAGCCGTTCGTGGACCCGAGCCAGAAGTGGCCCGAGCGCGAGGGCGGTCCCGCGGTCGGCGGCGTCCCGGCGTTCATCGGCTCCGCGCTGATCTATTACTCGCGTCTGGAGATGCTGATCGGAGCCGTGCGCGAGCGGTTCGGCGAGGAGGCCGCGGAGCGTGTCTCGGCGGACGCGAACTACTTCCAGCTCGAGGTAATCGGCAACGGCGTGCGCGAGATGTTCGCGGCGAGCGAGCTGAAGCAGCTTAACCAGATCGGGCCGATGGCCTATGTCGCGCCGCTCGACGAGAACGGCGAGCAGCTGGGCTACTCCCTGGTGTTCCGCGAGAACCAGGGCGAGTGGATGTGGGTGATGTACGAGGCGAACACGCCCTGGAACAACTCACGCATCGGCACGCTCTCGGGGCTCGTGGGCAAGCCCCTGCGCGACAAGGGCCCCGTCATGGCGCGCGAGATGGAGCGCATCGCGAACGGCGTGCGCGACAAGAGCATCGCCAGCGTCGACGAGGTCCTCGCCCAGGTCCGCGCGCTCGCCAGCACGCAGGGCTGAATCGGTCCATCAGATCGAGGCGCAGAACCGCGTCAGGCGCGCGAGCGCCGACGGGATGTCCCACCCCTGGCCCTCGCGGTCGCCCGTGTGGTTGCTGATCGCGCGGACCTCGACGAAGGGGACGCCCATCCGCATCGCGACCAGCCCGACGGCGGCGCCCTCCATCGCCTCGGCGAACGCCCCGGTGCGCTGCGCGATCTCGCGCGCGAGCGAGTCGTGGCCCGAGCAGGTCGACACGGTCGCGATCGCGCCGACGCGCTCCGCCATCGGCGCCAGCGCGCGAACGAGCGCAGGGTCCGACTTCGCGGAGACTCCGCCGCCCGGCATCGGCGCAAAGCCCATCTGCGCCAGGTCGCGGTAGCCGGAGGGCGTCGCGATGCCCTCGTCGGCGAACACCGACGCGTCGCCCACGATCAGGTCGCCCACCCCAAGCGCCGGCGAGTCGTCGCGCGGCAGCGAGCCGGCGATGCCGATCGACATGACCAGCCCGTGGCGCGCAGGGTCGAGCGCGAGCGCGGTCGCCGCCCCGGCGTTGGCCTTGCTCACGCCCCCGAGCACGAGGTCGACGCGATCGGTGACGCCGATGGGCGTCCACCACGGCGCGTCGTCGGGCAGCGCCGGAGCGCCCACCCCGCGCAGCGCGGCGTCGCCCTCGGCGCGGACCGCGACCACGAGGAGCGCGCGGCGGGAGCCGGTGAGGAACGGGTCGAGCGCGCGGGACGCGCCGGTCATCGGGCGCGGCCCTTGCGAGTCTCGCCAGCCCGGTCGTCCTTGCGGAAGATCAGGCAGTAGTTGAACCCGCGCAGGAAGAAGTTCTCTTCCACGGCGGCCTTCCTCCAGTTGCCCTGCTCCAGCTTCTTGTTGTGGCGCACGACCGCGATGATGTCCACCGGCGTGAACCGCTGGCGCAGCAGCGCGAACAGCTCGAAGCCGATGGGCATGAACTCCACGCCCGGGGAGTTGGGTGAGCGCTTCTTGAACGAGTCTGAGACATAGAGCCCGAGATAACGGTTGTTCTTCAGGACTCGGTGCGCCTCGTCGAAGACGCGCGCCATCGCGTCGTAGTACTCGCCACCGATGCGCCCCTTGGCGTCGGGCGCGCTCGCGTCGAGGCGGCCGAGGCAGCGCGGGTCGTCGGTGTAGTCGATGTGGGTGGAATAGGGAGGGTCCATGAAGACGAAGTCGGCAGTCGCGTCTTCGAGGGGCAGCGATCGCGCGTCGGCGCGGAAGATCAGGCCCGGGCGCTGCGACTGGGGGTTGAGGTCGTAGCCGAGTGCGCGCCGGGACATGGAGAGCGCGACATCGATCGTGGTGCCGCTGCCGGCGAAGGGGTCGACGACGAGCTGGCCCTCGCGCGTGTAGCGGGTGAGGAGTTGCCACACGACCCAGGAGGGCGTCGCGCCGGCGTATTGCTTGCCGGGGCGGTCGTCGCCCTCGTAGTGCTGGCTGGGGTATTCCCAGAGGGTTGTCGGGAAGACGCTGAGTTCGGGCTTCTTGAAGCGGGGTGCGCGCGGGGCCTGCTGATCCTGCGATGCCCCGGGCTTCTTGCCCCGGATCTGCGAGGGAGTGAGGTGCGTGCGCTTGGGCGCAGGGCGTCCGTTGGGATCTTCTCCCCCTGCTCCCTGCTGCCTGCTGCCTGCTCCCTTCTTCACCGCAGCTGCTCCGCGATGGTGGCGATGATGCGTTCGCGCGCCTCGTCGACGGGGATATCGGCGCGTGCGCCCGACGCGCGCTTGTGCCCGCCGCCCCCGAAGCGCTGGGCGACGATGTTCACGTCGACGTCGGGCTCTCCCGGCGTGGCGGGGGGCTTGCTGCGCAGCGACGCCTTGCAGGAGCGGTCGTCGACCTCGGTGAGCACGGCGGTGGCGCGGACGGTCGCGACGGAGAGGATGCGATCGTTGAGCGAGCCGGAGTCGGAGGTCTCGAGCCCGAGCTCGACGAGGTCCTTGCGCCGGATGACGATGGTGGCGATCTGGTCGTCGTGGTCGAGGCGGAGCGTGGTGAGCGCGCGCGCGAGGAGTTTGACGCGCTCGGGAGGGTCCGACTGCTCGCTGATGCGCATGAGCAGGTTGTGGTCGACGCCGGCGTCGAGCAGGTCGGCGGCCAGGTGCATGGTCGAGCTGCGCGTGTTGCTGTAGCGGAACCAGCCGGTGTCGGTCGCGATGCCCAGATAGATCGCCTCGGCGACATCGCCGGGGAGTTCGGCGGCGCTGCGCCGTTCGAGCAGGCCCACGCACACAGCGGCGACCATCTCGGCGGCGGCGGCGGCTTTGGGCTCGACCAGGCGCAGCGACGCGAGGTCGGCGTCGCCCGACGCGTGGTGGTCGATGATGATCGTGCGGTCGGCGTGCGCCTCGATCCAGGGAAGCGTCGCGCCCATCTGCTGGCGCGAGCCGGTGTCGACCATCACCAGCGCGTCGGGCTCGCGCGACGCGAGCATCGCGACCGGGTCGGAGCCCTCGGGCACGTGCACGCGCGGCGTGTCGCGCAGCAGGGGGTCGAAGATGTCGATCCACGGGCCGGGGAACACGGCGTAGGCGTCTTTGCCCAGGTGCAGGAGCGTGCGGACAAGGGCGAGGGTGGAGCCCAGCGCGTCGCCGTCGGCCTTGCGATGCGTGACGACCGCGACGCGCGTGGCGCGACGGAGCCGCTCGACGATCTGGGCCGTCGTGGCGTTGTTGGTGTAGGGCAGACCGTCGTGCGTCATGCGTTCGCTCCGGAAGCGCCGGCGTGTGCGTGGCCGGCGAGTTGTTCGGCGCGCGCGATGTCGCGCCACATCTGGTCTTTGAGCGTCTCGATCGACTCGAAGCGTAATTGGTCGCGCAGCCACGCGTCGAAGGCGAGCTCGATCGCCCAGCCGTACTCGCGTGATTCGTCGGCGAAACCCTTCCACCCGATGAGGTGCGCCTCGACCGACAGGGCGTGCTCTCCGAAGGTGGGGTTCGTGCCCACGCTGATCGCGGCGGGGTGCGTCGACCCGTCGGCCAGCGTGGCTCGCCCGGCGTAGACGCCCTGCCCGGGGGGAAGGCACTCGGTGGCGATGTTGGCGGTGGGGACGCCCAGTTCACGCCCGCGCCGGGCGCCGCGCACGACCGAACCCTCGATCGCGTAGGGGCGCGTGAGCACGCGGGCCGCGTCGGCGACGCGCCCGTGCGAGACGAGCCAGCGCACCAGCGTGCTGCTGGCAGGGACCTCGCGCGAGTCGCACAGCCGCGCGGTCGCCGGGGGGACGACCTCGACGCGAAAGCCGCGCGTCTCACCCAGCTCGCGGAGCGTGTCGATGTTCCCGCGCCGGCCCTTGCCGAAGTGGAAGTCGGCGCCCTCGACGAACGCGACCGGCGCGTGCTCGCGCACAAGGTCGTCGACGAACTCCTCGGCGCTGCGCTCGAGGATCCCCGACGAGGGATCGAGACGGACCACCTCGTCGGCGCCGGCTGCCCGGAGCGCGCGTTCGCGCTGCGCGAAGGTGGAGAGTTGTGCGGGGGCGCGCCCGGGCGCGAGGACGCGCAGCGGGTGGGGGCAGAACGCCATCGCGACGACGGAGGGGGAGTCCGCGTGGGCCGCCGCAAGCGCTCTCGCACGCGTGAGCAGGGCGACATGGCCGGCGTGGACGCCGTCGAAGTTGCCGACGAGTAGGACGGTCCGACGCTTCATGCGCAAGGGCGGAGCGTAGGGGGCCAGCCCGGGGGTGGGCCACCCATTCATGGAGTTCTGCGGCCCGGGAAGGGCCCTCAGGCCCTGCGGAACAGCTCCGCCTTGCGGAACGACCCGCCGAGCACCGCCCGGGGGTCGGCTTTGAGCCAGTCCTGCAGGACGCCGGTGTAGATCGAGCGGAAATCGATCTGGTAGCGCAGGTCGCCGTCCTCGAGGTCGCTCATGGGGGGGTGGTCGTTGAGGACCCCGGCGCGGACCATGGGGCCGGCGAGGAAGACCGGGGCGGCGGCGCCGTGGTCGGTGCCCCCGGAGGCGTTCTGGGTGACGCGCCGCCCGAACTCGGAGAAGCACATGGTGAGGACGCGCGCGTCGTCGCGCTGGGCCTTGAGCTCTGCGTAGAAGGCGCGGAGCGATTCGCTGAGCTGGGTGAGGAGCTGGGCGTGCCGGCCCTGAACGCCTCCCTGCTGGGCGTGGGTGTCGAAGCCACCGAGCGAGGTGTAGTACACGCGCGTCGGCATGCCCGAGCGGATCATCGCGCTGACGAGTTGGAGCTGCTGCGCGAGGGGGTTGCGCGGCCAGGTGGTCATGGGCGTCGCGCGGGCGGCGCTGCGGATGGTGTCGCTGGAGACCTGCGCGTCGAGCGAGGTGCGCGTGAGGAAGTCGAGCGTGGGGTTGGCCGGCGCCCCGTTGGCGCTTTCCGGCGCGAGGGCGTCGAGCGTGTCGCCTGTCCAGCGATAGAACTCGGGCGATTCGATGCTGACGGGCTGGCTGGTGCGCCCGAGCAGCGCGAGGGGCGCTTCGCGACCGAGCGAGATCGCGGGCGTGGGCTCGCAGGGCTGGGTGCGCGGGCGCGCGCCTGCGCATTCGTTGTCGACGAAGCGCCCGAGCCAGCCGGCGCCCGTGCCGCGCGGGTCGGCGGTGTGCCAGATGTCCATCGAGACGAAGTGGGATCGGTTGGGGTTGGGGTAGCCGACGCCCTGAACGACGGAGAGCAGGCCGTCGTCGTGGAGCGACTTGAGCCCGGTCATCGAGGGGTGGAAGCCGACGCTGTCGGTGAGCCGGATGACCTCGCGCTCGGGGATCGCGATGACCGGGCGTGAGCGGTGGTAGACCGAATCGCGGAATGGCACGACGGTGTTGAGCCCGTCGTTGCCCCCCGAGAGTTGCACGACGACGAGGACGCGCTCGTCGGGGACGCCAGGGCGTGAGCGCAGGTCGGCGGCGCCCTGGGCCATCGCGTGCGCGGAGCGTGCGAGGAACGCCGGGACGGTGAGCGTTGCGGAGGCGAGCGCGACGCCGCGCATGAGGAAGGAGCGCCGGGTCCACGCGTCGGGGAGGTACGGGTTCATGCGCGGCTCGCTTTCAGCACAGCTGGTACTCCGGGCGCGCGCCCACCGAGGCGAGCAGGGCGATGAGGACCGAGCGATCGACGCGTTGCGGCAGGGGATCGTCCGGCGACTCGAGGGCGAGGCGATCGGCGCACCACTGCGCGAGCGCGTCCTCGGCGGCGCGGGACTCGATCGGGAGCATCGCGGCGCATGCCGCGCCGGCGAGTTCTCGCGCCGTGCGCGCGTGCGCGAGCGAGGGGACGCCGGCCAGGGGGTCGTAGTCGCGCCCTCGCGCAAGGAACGCTGCGCCCGGGCGGTCGGCGTTGCGCGGGTTCAGGCCGGTGAGCAGGAAGACCACCGCGTTCTGACGCGTGAGCAGGGTGGAGGTGTTGATCCACGCGCGCCCCCCGGCCCAGCCGGCGACCGTGGGGGGGAAGAACAGGTCCTGCCCGCTACGCGCCATCGCGTCGAGGAGCAGGCGCGCGTCGCGCGGGGGCGTGCGCAGCGTGCGGAGCGTGCCGACGACGATCTCGACGGGCGATTTGATGTGCGTGGTGGTCGCGGCCTTCTCGTAGAAATGCCTCGACATGAAGAGGCGCGTCAGGGCGGGGCGGATCTGGTAGTTCGTCGATCGAAGCATCGCCGCGAGGGACGCGACGACGCGCTTCGTGTCGGCCGGGGCGTCGCCCGGCTGCGCCGGCGTTTCGCTGTCGACGAAGAAGCGGTACAGCGCGTGCGCGAGGAAGGGGGCGCACGCCTGCTGCTGCAGGATGAGATCGACGAACGCGTCGCCGTCGTAGCGGCTGTTCGTGCGGAAGAGTCGCTTGGGGTTGGGGTCGTGCCACTCGCGCCGGAAGAGGAAGTCGTTGCCCTCGAAGGTGTAGCCGGTGAGGGCGCGGGCGCCCTCTTTGATGTCGCTCTCGGTGTAGTTGCCCGGCCCGAGGGTGAACAGCTCGAGGATCTCTCGCGCGAGGTTCTCGTTGGGCGCGCGCAGGTTGGAGGTGTGATTATCCAGCCACGCGAGCATCGCCGGGTCGCGGATCATCGCGCGCAGCAGGTCGGCGAAGGAGCCCGCGCCGTGCTTGCGAAAGGTCTGGTTCTGCAGGTAGAGGTGGTAGCTGTTCTGGACCTTGCGGTAACTCGTGGCGAAGTGGCCGTGCCAGAAGAGCGTGAGTTTCTCTTCGAGAGGCCGGGGCGTGGCGATCATCCGTTCGACCCACCAGCGCCGTATCTCGCCCATCTGCTCGCGGTCGCGCCGTTCCATCTCTTCGCGGGCCGTGCGAAGGCGCGCGATGGCCTCTTCGTCGCGCCGTGCGCGGGCCTGCTGGAACGCGCGCCGGGTCGCTTCGTCGGGCGGGCGGATCACCGAGCGATCGAACTGGTCGTCGCGCGGCGGCGAGGGGTCGGGCGTGTTCGCGTAGTTGACGAGGGTGTCGACGGCCTTCGCGACGCCCAGCTCGGCCAGCCGGTGCGCGTCCTCGAGCGGCGCGCCGAGCCCGGCGCGTCGGAGCAGCGCGCCTGCCTCGCGCGGGCCGAAGGCCTCGTCGCGCACCGGGGCGAGATGGTCGGTCGGCTGGGCCATCGGCGGGACAACGCTCCGGGGACGCCCGTATTGCTTCGGCGATCCGGGGGGCGGGTCGTCGGAAATCGCGGGTTTAGCGCGCGCCGGCGAGGGCGATTTCGCAGTATTCGGGCCTGTCGGCGGCGGAGCGGTGCCGGAACGCCTGGGTCACCACGCCGTCGCGGATCATAAAGACCCCTGGCATCTGGAAGCCGTCCCCGACGAGTTTGCCCACCCAGTGGCGCCCCACGGTCGCGGCCCACGCGCCGCGCAGCACGCACTTGAGCCCGAAGAGCTGGGAGAAGGTCCCGCGCTCGAGCTCGAACGCGCGGTACAGCGCCCGGTCGGGGTCGGAGACCCGCTGCATGCCCTGCAGGCCGTATTTCGCGAAGTGGGCGGCGGTCTCGCTGTTCTCCGGCCCCATGTGCACGAGCACGAGGCGCACGCGCCGGGACTTGAGGTCGTCGCGCTTCTTCGAAAGGTCGGCGAGCGCCTCGCGGCAGAAGGTGCACCCGCTGTGGCGCAGGAAGACGAGCAGCAGCCCGGCGTGCGTCGCGTCGGTGCGCGAGAGTTCGAGCAGCGAGCGCCCGTCGTTGGCGCGCGTCGACGCGAGCGTGTCGGTCAGGGAGATGTGGTCGTGCTCTGCGCGCATCGGTCTCAGGCGTTCTCGGGGTGATGACGGCGCCAGGCGGCAAGGAGGATAAGGCCGAAGGGGACCCACCAGACAAGGTCGTTCGTCAGAATCGTCCAGCCGAATGACCAGGGGAATTGCCCGGTCGACGCGAAGTACACGAAGCCGATGGGGCCGAAAACCTTGCCCAGAAAGCCGACGAGCGTGATGGGCCAGTGCGTGATCGGGTCGCGGCTGGCGGCGAGGTAGCCCACACCGAACACGCCGATCACCATACCCAGGCACTGCCAGATCGGGATCCAGAGCGTGAAGTCATCGGGGTAGGCGATCCCGACCAGATCAAAGCCCTTCGTGGGGAAGAGCACGACCGCCGCGCCCCAGAGAAGGTTATAGATCCCGGCGATGACGAGGGTGGCGCGCATCCAGCGGGGAGCCGGCGGCGTCGGGTTGGCGGCGTGGGGCATGGCGAGTGTGTTCGCGGGCGGCGTGTCGCTGGGCGCACGAAAAACCGCCCGTGAAGGGCGGGCGGCTTTCCGTGAGGGACGCGTGCTGGCCGGTTCAATCGACGATCAGCGTGGGCTCGAGGCGCACGGGCCGGCTGACGTTGAAGAAGTTGGGCGAGGTGGCCATGACCATCTCGTGGATGCGTTCGAACTGCTCGCGCGTGCCGCTGCCCTTGATGCGGACGGTGTAGCGGAGCGAGTCGTAGCCGGGCTTGACGGTGGCGTCGAGTCCCAGGAAGCCGCGCAGGTCGAGGTTGCCGGCGCTCTCGATCTGGAGGGACTCGATCTCGATGCCTTCGAGCGCGCAGAGGGCGGCGTAGCCGACGCTCATGCAGGCGTTGAGGGCGGCCATGAGGACCTCCTGGGGGTTGGGGGCGGAGTCCTCGCCGCAGAGCTGGTTGGGCTCGTCGGTGTGGATCACGAAGCCGCGTGGGTGGGTCTCGCCGCCGAGGCGCCAGTCGTCGACGCGGGTGACGGTCTTGACGCCGCCCTGCCAGTTGGTGGTGACGCGGAAGCCGCAGATCCCGGAGCGATGGTCCTGGTCGACGGCGTCGATGAAGCCTCGCAGGGCGTTGGTGTCGATGCCGTTAAGGCGTTGCGTGGCGGTCTGCATGGTGTGACTCCTTGTGGTTCGGGCGGTGTGAGGCCGCCGGTGGCAAGGAGAAGCGGAATCCCGGGCCCGGGGGCGCCGCGACCCGCGGATTTTTTCGGAGGTGTACTCGCGTCGGCGCTGAACGAAGAATGCCCCGGACGCGTCACATGGGGTTGGCAAGCGTTGACGCGTGGAGGAGTTGCGATGCTGACACGATCGGTCGGGAAAGTGCTGCGAGGGAAGGCGACGCCCGTGCAGATCATGCTCGCGTGCGTGATCGGGGGGGCGATCGGCTTCCTGCCCGAGCTTTCAACCTCGGTCGGGCTGACAATCGCGCTGCTGCTGCTCCTGGTGGTGCTGAACGCCAACCTGGCGGTCGCGGGTCTGGTGGGCCTCGCGTCCAAGCTCGTCGGGCTGCTCGCGCTGCCCCTGAGTTTCGAGGTCGGGCGTTTCCTCCTCGACGGGCCCACAGGCGGGCTGTTCAAGGCGATGATCAACGCGCCGGTGCTCGCGCTCTTCGGGTTCGAGCACTACGCGACGAGCGGCGCGCTCGCGCTGGGCGCGCTGTTCGGGGCGGCGTGCGGCCTGATGCTGATCGCGATCGTGGGCGCGTTCCGGCGGAAAATGGCGACGCTCGAAGAGGGCAGCGAGCGCTACAAGGCGTACACGTCGAAGTGGTGGGTGAAGGCGCTGCTGTTCGTGTTCGTCGGCGGCGGGCACGGGAAGAAGACCTACGCGGAACTCGCGAACAAGCGGGTCGGGAACCCGATCAGGCCGCTGGGCGTGGTCTTCGCCGCGCTCGTGGTCGGGCTGTTCTTCATCGTGCAGTCGTTCCTGTCGGGCCCGATCGTCACGATGGCGGTGAAGCGCGGGCTGGAGCGTGCGAACGGCGCGACGGTCGACCTGGCGGGCGCGGACTTCGACCTTCGCAGCGGCCGGATGACGCTCACCGGTCTCGCGCTCGCCGATGTGAACGATGTCACGCTCGATTCATTCCGCGCATCGCGCGTCGAGGGCGCGATCAGCGCCAGCGACCTGCTGCGCAAGCGGTTCGCGATCGACACGCTGACCATCGCCGAGGGCGTGAGCGGGGCGAAGCGCGCGATCCCCGGGCGCGTGCTCAGGCCCGCCCGGCCCGCGCCCCCCCCGGACGACTCCGAGAAGACGCTCGACGATTACCTGCGCGAGGCGCAGCTCTGGAAAGAGCGGCTGGCGCAGGCCAGGCAGTGGATGGAGCGCGTCAGCGGGCCGGCGCGCGACCCGTCGGACGAGGCGCGCGAGACGCTCGAGGAGCGCCTGCGCCGGCGCGCACGCGAGCAGGGCTACGCGCGCGTCAAGGCCGATCATCTGCTCGAGGGCGCCCCGACCGTGCTGATCCGCGAGGTCGTCGCCGAGGGCGTGCGCGTGGAGAAGCTGCCCGGAGAGGTGTTCGACGTGCGCGGCGAGAACCTGTCAACGCAGCCATGGCTCGCCGGCCAGCCGCGCCTGCGCGTCGCGTCGCGCAGCGGCGACCTGCTCGTCAATCTCGGCGTGGACGAGCCCCGCCCCGGGGCCGCGGACGCGGCGCTGCCCCTCGAAATCGTCGTGCGCGGCGTGGCGGGCGATCGCATCGGCCAGGCGCTCAAGTTCGTGGGCGAGCCCCCGGTGCGCGGCGGGACGGCGGACTTCGTCGCGCGCGGGTCGATGCTTCGCGGCGTGATCGAGCTGCCGGTGACCGTGACGCTGAAGGACACGACGCTCTCGATGCCGCGCGTCGGCTCGGAGCGGGTGTCGAATCTGACCTTCCCGTTCGGGCTGCAGGGCCCGATGGACAACCCGCGCGTGATGGTCAGCGAGCAGGCCTTCGCCGACGCGCTGCTGCAGGCCGGCGCCGGCAAGCTGGCGGCCGAGGCGCGCTCGAAGGCGGACGAGGCGGTCGGGCGCGCCGCCGGGAAACTCGGCGAGCAGATCGGAGAGAAACTGGGCGAACAGCTCGGCACGGACGCGAGCAAGGGCGTGCAGGACGCGGCGAAGGGCGCGCTCGAGAGTCTGCTGGGCGGCGGGCGGAAACGCGACGAGGCGCCAAAGAAGGACGAGCCGAAGAAGCCCGAATGACAACACGCGCGACGATGTCGCGCGTGTCGGGGGTGGTTCGGGGTTGTCGAGTCGCGGCGATCAGCGCGCGGGTGTCGCGTCGATCGGTCGCGTCACGGGCTTGGGTCGCTCGGTGAAGGGCGGCGCGTCGACGGTGTAGGCGCGTCGGATGACCGGGGGCTCGATCGGGCGCTCGCCGCGGACGGGGGACTGCTCGAGCTTGAGGATGACATCGGCGCCGGAGACGGCTTCGCCGAACCCGGTGTATCGCCCGTCGAGGAACGAGGTGCCCTCGCGCGAGAGCGCGATGAAGAACTGCGACCCGTTAGAGTTGGGGTCGTTGGAGCGCGCCATGGAGAGCACGCCAAAGGTGTGCAGGAGGTTGCTGGCCTCGAGGTCGATGAAGTACCCGGGCCCGCCCGAGCCCTGGCCGGTGGGGTCGCCCGCCTGCACGACGAAGGGCGCGCCGTTGCGCGTCATCGCGACGATGCGATGGAAGATGATGTCGGTGTAGAAGCCGCTCTCGACGAGGTGGAGGAAGTTGAACGCGGTGTTGGGCGCCTCGTCGGGGCGCATCGCGAAGCGGATCTCGCCCTCGGAGGTTTCCATGACGACGTGCTTGTCGGTGTACGCGCGCAGGCCCGAGTAGACGGCGCCGGGCGTCGCCTGCCAGTTGATGGTGGCGTTGGCCGGGTTGGTGCCCTGGGCGTACTTGGGGGTGGTGAGGGGCTGGAGCACGACCGGCGCCCCGATGGCCGCCTCGCCCACGAAGAGCTGGGCGTAGAGGAGGCGCGGGCTGCTGGTCGTCCACAGGACGGGGAACAGCCCGGCGAGGTCGACCTTGCCAGCGTCGGCGTCGGCGGTCTCGGCCGGCTGGGCGGCCCCGTGCTGGAAGAGCCGGATCTGCACCGGGCCGGTTGTCCCCGTGGGGACCTCGACGGTCATGGGGATCGAGCGGCTCTTGCCGTAGTACATCCGGTCGGGGGTGAGCTGTGCCATAGCGTCGGCGGCGAGGAACGAGGAAGCGAGGACGGCGAAGGAAAGAAGGTCGCGTCGCATGCGTGCGTGGCTCCGTTAAGCGGGTGGCGAGTTGAAGGATACCCCGGCGAGCGCGCCGCGGAATGAGAAACGCCGCGAGGGTTCGCGGCGTTGCTGGGTGGATCAGTGGGTTGGACGCCCGGGATCAGCGCAGGTGCGCGCCGAGGCCTTGCGCATTGCCTGGGCCGGTCGGGGTGTTGGGGTTCCAGGGAAGGCCCGGGAAGCGACCGTCGTTGCCGTCCTCGAGGATGTGCCACGCGCGGGCGACCGCTTCAGCGGCGGTGGCGTCTGCCTCGGTGCGCGGGAGCGACTGGAGGATGGACCCGTCCGGATCGGCGGCCCACGCGACCGAGAGGTCGGCGAGGAGCACGTTGGCGCCGATGGTGTGGTTGAAGTCCTGCGCGGTGCGCATGCCGTCGGAGATCAGCGCCATGTTGGGGGAGAGATCGGTGAGGTACACCGGCCCGACCAATGCGCGGAAGTGGTAGTTGCCGACGATCGCGACGGAGTTGTTCAGCCAGGCGACCTCGTAGTTCTGGAACGAGTGCATGCCTCGATGGCTCGGGCAGTAGTAGAGCGTGGGGGTCCGCAGGTAATCCGCGGCGTAGAGCCAGCCGAGCCCATCCCAGTCGCCAGGGCCCTTGCCGGCGTGGAGGAGCATCATCTGGTGGGGGCGATAGGTGTCGGGGGTTGCGCCGGCGGCGAATTCGCTGCGAGGGAGCTGCCCGTTGTTGTCCTCGGCGTAGAGCGCGAGGCCAAGACCCATCTGTCGAACGTTGGAGCGACAGGCGACGCGGCGAGAGGCCTCGGCCGCGTGGGTGAGCACGGGCAGCATGATCGCCATCAGCAGACCGATGATGACGATCGAAACGAGCAGATCGATGAGCGAGAAGCCGGCGCGTGCATTGACAGACACGCGCGACATGGTCGCGTTCATCGGACGTCGTAGAGCGGCTTCCGCCGCGGGGCCCTTCAACAGAGCGCTGTATGTCGTCAAGGCGCTCACCTCCACTTGGTGACGGGCGTCGGGGCCCGTACACCTCAAAGTCTACCCGAACCTTCTCATCGGCACAACCCCCAAATCGGGTAAACAGTCGGGGAATCTTTGGGGAAGATTCTCGGACGGTTTCAGGGTATTGTTTGGCGACGAAATGGGTGGACGCGGGATCCGAACCAAAGATCCCGGCGTACAGAGACCTGTGCCGGCAGTGGGTAGCCGGTCTTGGTCGGGCGAGCCCCCGCAGGGCTCGGAGATGGGATGAGTGATCGGGCCGCCCAACTCGACGCGGACTACGAGCTGATGCAGCGCGTCAGCTTGGACGATGAGTCCGCGGTCAGCGAGCTATACGACCGTTTTGGTCCGTTGGTCTATCGCATGGCGTATCAGATGATGCCCACGCGGTCCGACGCGGAAGACGCGGTCCAGGAAGTGTTTGTCCGGCTCTGGCGGACCGCGGGTCGGTACGACCCCAAGCGTGCGGCGCTGGTGACCTGGGTGATGATGTTGTCGCGGCGCATCCTTGTCGATCGTCTGCGGCGCCAGAAAGCGCGGATCAAGGCGTCCACACTCAGCGACGCGATGCCTCCCCAGGCGTCCGGCGAGGTGGTGGGCGAAGGCGTGGAGCGCGACGAACGGTTCGCCGCGCTGATGAAGAAGATCGAACAGTTGCCCGAATTGCAGCGGATCGTTGTCACCCGTTCGTACCTCGACGGTATGACCCTGCGGCAGATCGGGATTGAGTTGAACAAGCCTCTGGGAACGATCAAATCTGCCTTGAGTCGCGCGCTCGTGCGTCTCAGGGAGAGGGGGAGTGGCGAGGAGATGGCGGCATGATTACTCGAGACCTCTTTGAACTTGCGTCGCTGGATGTCCTCGGTCTTCTCGACGACGAAGAGCGCCGTGAATTCGAGCGCGCGTTCCGCGCCGCGCCGCCCTCGGTGCAGGCGCAGGTCCGTCGCGAGCAGCTCCGCGCTGCGCACGCCGTGCAGTCCGACGAATGGCTGCCCGAGGTCGAGGCGCCCATCGGCCTGAAGGGGCGCGTCGTCTCGTCGGTGCGCGACGCGATCGTCGCCGCCCGCGCCGGAGAGTTCTCCGACCACGTCTCGCGCAAGATCGGGTTCTTCACCCTCGCCCTGCAGCGCAACGTGTCGCCCCTGTGGCGCGCCGCGTGCATCGGCCTGCTCACCGCGTCGGCGGTCCTGGGCGTCGCGCTCGTCCGCCAGTCGCAGCAGTACGACGGCATCCGCGAGGCGATCGCCGGCGACGCCGCGGTCAAGGCCATCGCCGAGCAGTACGGCGCGCGCTTCGCCTCGATCCTCACCGACCCGGCCTCGCAGTTCCGGTCCTTCAACGCGGTCCACGAGGACGCCGCCGGCGTCCAGGCCCGTCTCGTCGTCGACGAGGCCGGCGCCAACGCCTTCCTCGTCTGCAACTTCCTCCCCCAGCGCGACGACGGGTACCGTCTCGTCGTTCTCAACGCCAACGGGCAGGTCGAGCGCGAGGTCACCCGCTTCTCCCACGGCGGCGGCGTGAGCATCCGCGAGCTGGCCCTCCAGGGCCTCACCACCGCGACGCTCGCCATCATGCCCGGCTCGGGCCCCATGACGCCCGACCGCGCCCTGCTCATGACGAGCTGACCGGGTCCGGATATCCACGATTCCCCTCGGCGCCGGATGCACAGGTCCGGCGCCGCTTTGTTTTTGCGCGCCCGCCGCTCCCTATCATCCCCCATGAGCACCGCCGCTTCCGCCGCCTTCGCGACGCCCCTCGACCGGCCCGGCGCGGGCCACGCCGATCCGCGACTCGACGCGATCCGCGCCAAAGTGATGCGCGGCGAGCGCCTGTCCATGGACGACGGGCGAGTGCTCTACGCGACACAGGACCTGTGGACGCTCTGCGAACTCGCGGACATCGTCCGAAGGCGCCTGCACGGGGACGCGGCGTACTACAACATCAACCGGCACATCAACTACTCGAACATCTGCGCGCTGTCGTGCAAGTTCTGTGCGTTCCACCGCAAGCGCGGGCAGGAAGGCGCGTACGAGATGGACGCGGCCCAGGTCGCCGCCGAGGCGAGGAAGGCCCAGGACAACGGCGCGACCGAGGTGCACATGGTGGGCGGGCTGCACCCCTACCTGCCCTTCGAGTTCTACCTCGAGATGCTGCGCGCCGTGAAGGAGGCGGCGCCGAAGCTGCACATCAAGGCGTTCACGGCGGTCGAGATCGTGCACTTCGCCAAGCTCAGCAAGCGGTACAAGGCGACCGCCGGGCCCGAGCGCTACGAGGGCATCCGCGCGACCATCAAGGACCTCAAGGACGCGGGTCTCGGCTCGCTGCCCGGGGGCGGGGCCGAGGTCTTCGACGATCGCGTGCACGACGAGGCGTTCAAGGGCAAGATCCGCAGCGATGTGTGGCTCGATGTCCACCGCGCCTCGCACGAGCTGGGGCTGAACACGAACGCGACGATCCTCTACGGGCACATCGAGGGACGCGACGAACGCCTGTTCCACATGGACATGCTCCGGCGCTCGCAGGACGAGGCGCTGGCGCGGCTGGGCTACAGCGCCGACGCGAACGGCGCGATCACGCTCACGCGCGAGGGCGTCTCGCAGCCGACCCCGGCGATGAGCGCCAAGGGCGGGTACTTCCAGACGATCATCCCGCTGCCCTTCTTCCCCGACGCGAGCGAATTGGAGCACCTGCCCGGGCCCACCGGCGTCGAGAACCTGCGCACGCTGGCCGTCGCGCGGCTGATGCTCGACAACTTCCCCCATGTGAAGTCGTTCTGGATCATGCAGACGCTCTCGATGGCGCAGCTCATGCTGCAGGCCGGGGCCGACGACATCGACGGGACGGTCGTGTGGTACGACATCACGAAGGTGGGCGGGGCCAACACGCACCAGGAATCCAGCGTGTGGGACCTGCAGCGGGCGATCCGCGAGGCGGGCTTCACCCCGGTGGAGCGGGACACGCTGTACAGGCGGGTCGAGCGCGAGGGCGCGGAGTGGAGACTCGCGGAGTGAGATGAGACGCGCGGCGTTGCTCGCTTTCGCCTTTGTCGGCACCGCGACCTACGCCGCGAGCTTCGCGATGCTCGCGCCCGAGCAGCGACCCGAATGGCTCCTGCCCCTCGCGATCGGCGTGGCGATCGCGTCCACGCTGAGCTGGCCCATCCTCGGGGCGGTGCTGAAGGCGGCCTCGCCCGATCGGCGCACACTCGTCGCGTGGTTTGACGCGTGTCTCGTCACGATCGCGTTCGGCGAGATCCCCTTGCTACTGGCGGCGGGGTGGAACCTGATCGCGTCGTTCGTGCCGCCTTCGCCGGGCGCGTTGCTCGGAGCGCACCTCGGCCTGCTGGCCGGCTCTGACATCCTGATGGGCGTGTATTTCGCGAGCAGGGCGCCGGCGCTGGGGATGCCTACGCGCCGGGCGGCGCTGCTGTGGGTCGTGGTGATGAACGGAGTGTTCGGCCTGCTGCTGCTCGCGCTCGCGCGCCCGCTGGGATACTGGGCATGAAGATCCCGCTTCCCTTCCCGGTGACGATGCGCGGGAAGATCGATCACTGCGTGCTGATCTCGCTGCGGACAGAGTTGGAAGCGGTGCGCAATCTCGTGCCGCGAGGCCTGCGCCCGCTGACGAAGACGGATGCGAGAACCGGCGAGACGCACGCGTTCTGGAACATCGTGCTGTGCCACCTCGACTCGATGCGTCCGCGCGGCACGCCACGGATGTTGGGGGTGTCGTACCACCACGCCGCGATCCGGCTGATGGTGGAGGCGGATGATTCCAGCGCGACGGGGCGATCGGGCGTGCAGGGGTTGTACTTCCTGCGCAGCGACGCGGACCGTGCCCTGATCTGCGGGCCGGGGAACCTCGTGTCCGATTTCCGCTTCCACCGGGCTCGGGTGGAGCGTGCGCGAGAGGGTGTCGCGGAGCGATGGACGGTGCGCTCACGCGACGGCGGGGGCGACGCGGAGTGCGTGGTCGTGGACGAGCCGGGGGCGTTGGCGCCGGGTTCGCCTTTCGCGAGCGTCGAGGAGGCGCGAGGATTCCTGAAGTACCGTCCCATGGGGCTGGCGCCGAGCGCCGACGGGCGGCGGCTGCGCCTCGCGGAGGTGTTCCGCGCCGAGTCCGAATGGGACGAGCGGTTGGTGCGGATCGAGTCGGCGCGGTTCGGGTTTCTCGATGGTCTGGGGAGGGGGCGCCCGGTCGTGGAGGTCGCCACGCGGGTCGCGCCGATCGAGTACCGGTGGCGTCTTGGGCGGAGCATCGCCCTTGCAGGCGCCTGAAGGGGGTTTGGGCGGGATCGAGGATCTGGTACAATCCGGCGTGCCGCGACCGTCCCCTCGCGGCCTGGTCATGACAACGGCTCCCACCACGAGCAAGGTATCAACCCCGGATGCGCACGGCGCGCCCGGGCTGGCGAGCGACGCGATGCGACGCCTGCTGTCGGTCGCTCGGGCGTTGTCGGCGACCGACGACCTTCGCGAGGTGCTGTCGGTGATCATCGACGCGATGCGCGACCTGCTCGACGCGGAGCGCGCGACCGTGTTCGAGTTCGACGCGACCAACGCGGAGCTCTTCACGACCGTCGCGCACGGGCTGACGGCGTCCCCATCCGCCGCGAGCGCGACGCCCAACGGCGACGCGCCGCCGCTCGACACCCCGGCGCACGACCCGACGCGCGAGGGCGGGATCCGCATCCCCATCACCCGCGGCATCGCGGGGGAGTGCGCGCGCCACCAGCGCGTCATCAATGTGCCCGACGCCTACGCCGACCCGCGATTCAACCGAGAGGTGGACAAGCAGACCGGGTTCACGACTCGGTCGATCCTGGCGGCGCCCCTGATGGGCGTCGACGGCGAGCTGATCGGCGTGGCGCAGATCCTGAACAAGCGCGGGCGCCCGTTCAACGCCGACGACGAAGAGATCGCGCAGGCGCTCGCGTCGCAGGCGGCGGTGGCGATGAAGCGTACGAGACTCCTGCGCGACCGCCTGGTGCGCGAGAAGCTGGAGCGCGAGATCGAGGTCGCGCGCCGACTGCAGCAGCAGACCTTCCCGACGGACCTGCCCCGGCTGAAGGGCTATCAGATCGCCGGGCGCAGCGAGCCGGCGGACCGCACGGGCGGCGACGCGTACGACGCTGTGGCCCTCTGGAACGACAACGGTCGCTGGCGCGTGGCAGGCAAGGGCAAAGAGGCCGACGGCGCGCTGTTCCTGATGGCCGACGCGACGGGCCACGGCGTGGGCCCGGCCCTGTCGGTGACGCAGGCGCGATCGATGCTGCGGATGGGCGTGCGTCTGGGCGCCGAGCTCGACCGGCTCGCGCGCCACATGAACGAGCAGCTGTGCGACGACCTGGTGACGGGGCGGTTCATCACGGCGTGGATCGGCGTGCTCGACGCGCGGACGCACACGCTGCACTCGATGAGCGCCGGGCAGGCGCCGCTGGTCATCCACCGCGCCGCGGAGGATCGCTTCGAGGTGCTCGACGCGGATGTGCTTCCGATGGGCATCATGCGCGACCTCGAACTCCCGCTGCGTCGGCCGATCGCGCTGGGGCCCGGGGACTCGTTCCTGGCCCTGTCGGACGGCTTCTACGAGAGCATGGACGAGTCGCGCGAGCAGTTCGGGTGCAAGCGTGTCTGCGAGATCGTGCGCGAGCACGCGACCGGGGGCGCCGAGGCGGTGCTGCGCGCCGTGGAGGACGCGGTGCATCGGTTCACGAAGGGCGCACCGCCCGACGACGACCGGACCTCGCTGATCATCCGCCGCGCCGAGTGACGCGCCGGGGCGGGGGCTGAGAACAGGTTATTTCGAGCGGAGCCGGATCGAGAGGGGCGCGGCCAGGGGGTCGTCGCCTTCGCGCAGGTCTTCGATCGCGTCGCGCAGGCGATCGGCGGCGTCGTCCCGGCCGAAGCGGGCGAGGTGCTCGTCGAGCGCTCGCAGGCAGTCGTCGAGGTTCGCGGCCTCGAAGAGCCCGAGCGTCGTCGCCCAGTGCGAGGCCCGCTGCTCGTCGGGGGTGTCGTTTCGGAGTTCAAAGATCTCGACCGGGACGGACTGCCCGATGACGACGACGCGCCCGAGCCGGCGCAGGGTGCGCGCCGGGGGCTGTTTCATGAGTTCGCGCGTGCGCCCGTCGATCATCGCTTTGGCGCCGAACGCTTTGCACGCGCTCTCGAGGCGGGCGGCGAGGTTCACGGCGTTGCCGATCGCGGTGTAGTCGTTGAGTTCGGGCGGGGCGCCGCAGTCCCCGACGACCGCGACGCCGGTGGCGACGCCCACGCGGACAGAGAGGGCCATCGCGTCGGGGTCGCGCTCGCGCCGGTGGGCGTTGACGGTTTCGATCGCGTCGAGGCACGCGCCTGCGGCGGCGACGGCCTTGTCGGCCTGGGACGCGTCGTTGTCGAAGGCGGACCAGAAGGCCATGAGCCCATCGCCCAGGAACTTGTTGACATAGGCGTCCGCCTTCGTGAGCACGCCGGTGAAGGCGCGCATGCACTCGTTGATGGTCGCGACGGTCTGGGGCCCGTCGAGTTTCTCGGAGAGCGCGGTGAAGCCGGCGACATCGAGGAAGAGGACGGTGATCTCGCGCTGCTGCCCGTCGACGGCGAGCGCGTCGGGGTTGGCGGCGAGCCGGTCGACGAGCTGCGGCGCGACGCGCGCCTTGAACTGGCGCGAGATGCGCAGGCGATCCGCGCGCGACGCGGCGGCGTCGAGCGCCGTGGTGAGACCCCACACCGACACGAGCGACACGAGCGGCCCGACGAGGGGCATCGCGAGGTCGAAACTCCGGAAGCCGGCGTACCCGGCGCCCAGCAGCCACGCCGACGCGATCGCGAGCAGGCCCAGCAGCGAGAGCGATGTCGGCAACGACGCGACCAGCAACGCGGCGAGCACCCCCATCGCGAGGGAGAAGAACGGGCCGAACCAGCCCGGCGCCAGGGCCTTGGCGCGACCGGTCAGCGCCATATCGGCGAGGGTCGCGTGGACATCGACGCCGGGCGTGCGCGCCCCCAGCGGGGTGGGCACGAAGTCGGCGATCGCGCCCGACGCGTTCCAGCCGACGAAGCACAGGCGCCCTTCCACGCGACGGCGCAGCTCGGCCTGCGCCTGGGCGATCTCGCGCTCGCCCGATTCGATCGCGTGCTGGAGGCGCGTGAAGCGCTCGTACGGCGCGATGTACTCCAGCTCCTCGGCGCTGAGCTCGACGCCCTCGTCGAGGATCTCGCGGAACTCGTCCATCCGCAGCGCGCTGAGCTCGGCGGCGGCGGCGAACGAGCGATCGGTAAGACTGTCCTCGGGGACATCGTTGATCGACGCGACGATCGCGCGGCGCTGCGCGACGAGGCGATCGAGCGTGCGCCGGTTCTCGGCGAGACTCGCGCAGACGCCGATCGACAGGCGCTGCTCGCCGGCGCGATCGCGGTGCGCCCTGTGCGAGGGCCACGAGATCAGCATGCGCCCGTCGCGCAGCGGGATGGAGCGTCCGAGCGTCTCGACCGAACCGCTCGCGACGCGGATCGCGGTCGCCGGGTCTTCGTCGCGGTACGCCGCGGCCGCCGCCAGCCCGAACTGGGGCAGCGAGAGTGAATCGGTCACGACGCGGGTGGGGCGCATGCGTCGGACCGCGTCGTCGGGGTCGGGGGCGAAGTTGACGAAGCCGAAGGCCGACGCGCCCTGCGCGAGCGCGGGCTGGGGGGGCGTGACGCGCGCGTACCCGATCGCGTCGTCGAGGTCGAGGCGCGTGGGCAGGGGCGCGCCGGCGCGCGACGAGAGGATCGCGAGGGAGTGCGCCTGCGTCGCGGCGCGCTCGAGGAGCGAGCGCTCGGCGAAGCGCCCGGTGTCGGCCGCGATCGAGGGCGCCGCGACGCGCACGAGGTCCGCGAGGTCGTCGGGAGATGTCGTTGGGAGCGCTGCGCGGTGCTCGAGGGCGAGCGCGAGGGCGGCGAGGTGCTGGATCCGTCGCAGGCGGATGTCGGGGTAGAGGAAGAGCCCGTCGGGGTGCACGAATGGCCTGGACAGATCGGCGCGGAAGTGACGGAAGACGGTGTTCGCGATCTCGCGCCGGGTGGTGGTCGCGGCGGTCTGGAAGGCGTCCATCTCGAAGGGCGCGTCGACGGCGAGGACGGCGTGCGCGTCGGCGAGGGCGCGCGCGAGTGCGGCGTCGTGGTCGGCGCGGGTGAAGGTCTCGCCCGCTGCGCCGGCGACCCACTCCGGCTCGCTGGGGTCATCGAGGAGGAGATCGAACGCCACGGTGCGCGCGCCGGCGCGGGTCAGCTCGTCGAGCGCGTCGGCGAGGACGGAGCGCTTCCAGGGCCAGCGCCCGACGGATTCGATCGCGCCGTCGTCGATGTCGACCAGACGGATCTGGTCGGAGAGGGCGACGGTGTGGGGCTGGGCGAGCCGGAACCGCGCGTCGATCGAGCGGCGCTCGAACGGGTCGAAGACGCCCAGGTGCGCGAGCAGCGCGAGCAGCAGCGCGCCGAGGAGGCCCGGGAGGAGGACGCGTCGTTGCCTGGGCGCTGAGGGCGGTCGCGGCACGGTGGATCTGCGCGCAAGAACGCGGCGTGAACGACGCCGCGTGGGGTGCTTGTTCGCAGGATAGCGGGCGAGGGGCCGGTCAGTTCGAGGGGCGCGGGCCGGCGCTGGGTCGCGGGCCGGCGCTGGGCAGCGACTGGCCGCCGAGCGGGCCGATGGGGGGCCCGGCGCTGCTGCCGGGGTTGGGCGGCTGGTTGCCGAGCACGCCGCCGCCGCCGAACGAGAGCGAGGAGAGCAGGCTCTGCAGCACGGTGGATTCGAGGGCGACCTGCTGGTTGTTGCGCACGGCTTGCGCCTGCGAGGAGCCCTGCGCGTCGGCGGAAGTGGTGTCGGCGGGCGAGGTCGACGGGGGCGGCGCGACGGTGTTGTTCAGCGCCGCCTGCACGGGGTCGGGCATGCGGCTCGACGACATCGCGCGACCCGAGAGGGCGACCTTGCGCGAGAAGGTGAAGTAGCCGAGCTCGATCGCGTTGATGCTGTTGGAGCGCAGGCCCTCGACCTCGGCGCCGCGCATCGGGCCGTAGGCCATGCGGAACCCCGTGCCCTTCACGGCGAGGGTGCTGCTGGGCGTGAGGACCACGAAGTCGTTCTCGAGGCCGACCTGGTCGACCTTGAAGTCGGCCGATCCGCGGTTGAGCATCGCGCGGGTGATGAGGCGCCCGTCGATCTCTTCGATCGCGGCAAGGGTGATGTCGGACGCGGAATCGACCAGCAGCGTGGCGTTCTTGCCGACGCGCAGGCCGACGTTGGAGCGCAGCCCGGTGGACATCTGCGCGCCCGAGGGCAGCAGGTCGTCGACCTTGACGGCGCGCCAGTCGTCCGTGGGCGTCGGGCGCCAGCGTGCGCCGCGTCCCTCGACGAAGATCACGAGGGCCTCGAGCGCGACAGGCGCATTCTCGCCCGGCTGGGCTTCGGCCTCCGGGGTTGCGGGGGTGTCCGGGAGATCGAGGAGCGCCTCGGGGGGTGTCTGCGGGGAGGCGTCCTGCGCGAACGCGACCGGCGCGGCCGCAGCGGCCGCGAGTGCAGCGACGAACGTGAGTTTCCTGGCGAGCATGCGAACGAACCTCCCGCGAGTCGAGCCGACTCCTTGCCTTGGAGAGATTCTACGACAAAACCGGGCCCGGGCGAGCGGAAATCCCGAAATCCGGCGGGATCGAGGGTTGGCGCCTGCCGCCCCGGGGGGATGGGAGGGCCGGGGGGTTATCGGGGGGTTCGCTGGCGTTCCTGCTGGATGTCGCGGATCGGCTCCTCCAGGACGCCCCGCTCCTGGATCTGGCGGAGGCTGTCCTCGAGGGAGGAGGGTCTCGCCCCGGCGAGGAGCCGCTCGGCGCGTCCGAGGACCTCGACGAACTCGGCGCCGCTGAGCGCCTGCCATTCGGTGCGATCGGGCAGGACATCGAGGAAGATCAGCTCGCGGGTCGCGGCCCTGGGGGTGGGCCCCAGCAGGCGCATGGTGACCCCGCCGCGGACGCCGGTGATGCGCGTGAGCGCGACGGCGACGGTTCCGACCGAGACGGACTCGGTGGCGGGTGGGGTGTCGTTGAGGGGGATCCAGCCCTTGAGTCGGGCGGCGTCGACGCGCTGCTCGTAGGTCTCGTGGGGGTCTTCGCCGGTCGCGAACAGGAACAACGCGTGGAGGGCGTCGTCGTTGGTGACGATGGGCTGGGTGTCGAGCTGGGCGAAGAACTCCAGCTCGTCGGCGCGCAGCTCGTCGCGCGCGACGAGCGAGGAATCGACGCTGGTGCGCGCGCAGCCGGCGATGGCGCCCAGCGCGATCGCGCCTACGAGCGAGAGTGCGGCGAGGTCAGAACGCATAGGTGACTCCGATATAGACAAAGTCGCGTCGCTTGTCCTGGTCGCCCGGGATGGCGGCGCCCGGGAAGAACGCGCCGTAGCGGACGGTGGCGAAGAGGTCGGAGAAGATTCGCCAGTCGACGAAGAAGTCGACTTCGAAGCCGACGTAATGGCTGTCGTCGGTCGCGACGCTGATGGGCGCGTCCTTGTCGAGCTTGTTGAAGATGAACAGGTCTGCGCCGGCGCGGAGGTCGCCTCGCCGGGTGGTCCGGTTGACAAGGAGCGAGCTGCTGATGCCTGCGTGCAGGGTCAGGAGGTTGGAGACGGTCGGCGCCAGCGCGAGGCCGGTGTTGACGAACCCGAGCGAGTTGAAGGCGTTGTCTTTGGTGTTGGGCGCGTTGCCGCCGAAGGTGTTGCTGGCGTCGAGGCGGTCGTCGTCGCCCGATCCGGCGATGATGTCGAAGTCGAGGCGCGTGTCGCGGTCGTCGCGGAAGAGGTAGGTGAGCGAGGCGATGGCGGCGAAGGCGGAGATGTCGTCGCGCGTCTGCTGGACGGGCACGCCGCCGTCGATGAAGGAGTTGCTGAGGGTGTCGCCGAACTGGTAGACGCCCTCGACGCTGTAGCTCCAGGAGGGGCTGAGCGCGCCCTTGGAGCCGATGCCGAGGTAGCGGGAGTTGTAATCGAAGGCGGTCGGGAAGAAGCCCCCGATGTCGACGGTGCCGTCGTCGTTGTCGTCCTCCTGCGCGAGGAGGTAGATGAAGGGGGTGTGGTTGGCGTTGACGCGCCAGTCGAGCTGCCCGCCGTAGAACCATCGCGCCGTGCGGCTGTCGAAGGATGGGCGCGAGCCGTCGAAGTCGATCAGGTCGCGGGTGGAGGTGCGACCGCCGATCGCGGTGAAGGTGAACTCGCCGAACTCGAGGGTGAGTTGCCCGGCGTCGAGGGGCGCGCTGAGGGTGAGCCCGCTGTTCCACTGGATGTACTGGCGTCCGGCGCGGAGATTGAGGTTGAAGTCGGGTGAGGAGCTGCCCTGGGCCTCGATGAGCCCGCGGTAGTCGAACTCGTAGAAGGCGCGGTCGACGACGGGGTCGTTGAAGTCGTCGCCGTCGCCGTCGAAGGAGTCACCGGAGTTCCAGTCGTCGTACTGGAAGCGGAGGCGCCCGAAGAAGCGGTGCGCGCCGTCGAAGTCGGCGCGCAGGAAGACGCTGGCCTCGTACTGGCGCAGGGTGTGCGACTCGCTGAAGGAGTCGTCGATGACGAAGAGGCCGGCGCGCCCGATGACGCCCACGTCGATGATGGCGCGTTCGGAGATCTTCTGCCCGAGGCGCGCGTTCATGCGGTTCTCGACGTCGCGGTCGCGCATCTGCTGCTCGAGGCGCTGGAGGCGCTGGACGTCCTGCGACTGGGCGAGCGCCGACGCGCCGCCGCTGGTCGCGAGGAGGGCGGCGACGAGGAGGGTCGCGGCCGGGCGCCTGCGCGGGTCGGGGGCGGGGTCGTGCCGGACTGTCGGTTGGGTGGTCGAGGTCAAGGGTTGAACCTGCACGAGAGAGGGGTGGAGGAGGGGGGGGACCCTGTCTGCCCTGATGGGGATGGGCAGCATTGGAGCACCGTGTGGGGTACAGTGCAAGCGGACGGGCCGGCGTCGCGGCAAGGCGGCAGCGGCGAAAGGTCCTCGTCGGCGACGATGCGTCCCGACGAGCGGAGGTCGTAGACCAGTGCGGATCGTTATTCTCGGCGTCGGCGACGCCTTCACCGGAAAGTATTTCGGCTCGAGCGCACTCCTTCTGGGGCCCCGGGGGGCTGTGCTGCTGGATTGCCCCGATCCGATCCATCGCGTGCTGCGCGAGGGCACGGCGTCCCTCGAGACGCCGGTCGGCGCCCACGAGATCGACGACATCCTCCTGACCCACATCCACGGCGACCACAGCAACGGTCTGGAGTCCTTCGGCTTCTGGCGATGGATGATGCGCGAGCGGGGCGAGACGCCCACGAAACCCAGGGTCTGGACCAGCCCCTGGACCGCGGCGCGCCTGTGGGGCAAACTCGCCCCGGCTATGAGCGGCGAGGGTCGGCGCTCCGGGCAGCAGGGGCCCTCGACGCGGTCCATGGAGACGTTTTTCGACCTGAGGACCATCGAGCCCGGCCCGGCGCGGTTCGAGGAGGCCAGCGTCGCCGGCCTGACCGTCCGGGCCCGCTGGACCACCCACCCCATCCCGACGATGGGCCTGCTCATCTCGGACGGACGCGCGACGCTGGGCTGGGCGAGCGACACGGCGTACGAGCGCGAGCACATCGACTGGCTCGCCCAGGCCGACCTCATCGTGCACGAGGCCAACACCGGCCCGGCGCACACCCCGATCGACACCCTCAACGCCCTGCCCGAGGAGATCCGGCGCAAGATGCGCCTGATCCACCTGCCCGACGACTTCGACCCGGCGAGCAGCGACATCAGGGCGCTGCGCCAGGGCGAAGTCATCGATCTGCGCTGACGGCGCGACGAACGCCAAAGGAGAGCACCATGGATCTGCGCCAGTCGTACCCGGCCTTCCTCGCGGGCGAGGCCCACACGCGCGCCGAGTCGCTCCCGCTCACGGATAAGCGCAGCGGCGAGACGGTCGCCTCGGTCAGCAAGGCCTCGCGAGACGATCTCGCCCGCGCGATCGAGGGGGCGGCCGGCGTGTTCGAGCGGTTCAGGTCCACGCCGGCCCACGCCAGGCGCGCGGCGCTGACGCGGATCGCGTCGCTGCTGCGCGAGCGGAAAGAGGAGATCGCGCTCACGATGGCGATCGAGGTCGGCAAGCCGATCGCGCTGGCGCGCGCCGAGACGGACCGCGCGGTCGATACCTTCACGGGCTCCGCCGAGCTGTGCTCGCGCCTCGACGGCGTGATCCAGAACCTCGACGCGACCGTCCCGGGCGAGAAATACAGCGCGTATATCCGGCGCGTGCCCGTGGGGCCGGTGGGGTTCATCACGCCCTTCAACTTCCCGCTGAACCTGGCGGCGCACAAGATCGGCCCGGCGCTCGCGGTCGGCTGCCCCTTCGTGCTCAAGCCGGCGAGCCACGGGGCGGCGACCACGGCGCTGCTGGGCGAGATCCTGCGCGACGCGACGAGGGAGTGCCTGCCCAAGGGCTGCGAGGCGTGGTTCTCGATCCTCCCGCTCGCGAGCAAGGACGCGTCGGCGCTGGTCGAGGACGAACGCCTCAAGACGCTCTCGTTCACCGGCTCGGGCGAGGTCGGCTGGGGCCTGCGCGCGAAGGCGGTCAAGAAGCGCGTCGTGCTCGAGCTCGGGGGCGTGGCGTGCTGCCTCGTCGACGAGGGCGTGCGCGGGAAGGAGCTCGAGCGCGCGGCGGACCGAATCGTCTGGGGCGCGTTCGCGTTCGCCGGGCAGAGCTGCATCAGCGTGCAGCGCGTGTTCGCGCACACGAGCGTGCTGGGCGAGCTGCGCGGGCTGCTGCAAGAGCGGGCGGCGGCGGTGACGACGGGCGACGTGCTCGACGAGAAGACGCTCACGGGCCCGCTCATCAGCGAGGGCGACGCGCAGCGCGTGAAGGAGTGGATCGACGAGTCGTCGGGCGACGGCGCGAAGGTGCTCGCCGGTGGTCAGCGCGACGGGCGCTTCGTGAAGCCGACGATCATCGAGAATCCCGCGAAGGGCTCACGCCTGACAAGGGACGAGGTCTTCGGGCCGGCGTGCACGCTCGAACCGTTCGAGGAGTTCGGCGAGGCGCTGTCGCGCGTGAACGCGATGCCCTACGGCCTCCAGACGGGTGTGTTCACGCCGAGTCTCGACCGCGCGATGCACGCGTGGGACGCGCTCGAGGTCGGGGGCGTGGTGATCAACGATGTCCCGACCAGCCGCGTCGACGCGATGCCCTACGGCGGCGTCAAGGACAGCGGCGTGGACCGCGAGGGCCCGCGCTGGGCGATCGACCATCTCACGGAGATGAGGACGATGGTGGTGCGCGGAAGGGAGTAGGGAGCAGGCAGCAGGGAGCAGGAAGAGGCAAGGTCTTTGGCGCAAGCGATATCTTCTCTGCTGCTGCCTGTTCCCTGCTCCCTGCTCCCTTCTCAAGCATAACTGTGCAGCCCGCTGATCACGAAGTTGATGACGGTCCAGTTGAAGATCATGACGGCGCAGCCGATGATCGCGAGCCAGGCGGTCCAGAGGCCCTTGTCGCGGACCTTGAGCCGGACGTGGACGAGGACGACGAAGATGATGAAGGTGTTGAGGGCGAAGACTTCCTTGGGGTCCCAGCCCCAGGGGCGTCCCCACGAGTGATCGGCCCAGATGGCGCCCATGATGGTGCCGGCCCAGAGGAGGATGAAGGCGAGTTCGAGGAGGACCATGGTGGCGCCGTCGAAGACCTCGCCGGCGCTGATCTTCTTCTGCGCGCCCTGGCTGTTCATGGCGAGCATCGCGCCGGCGCCGCCGGCGCGGGCGAAGTCGGGCCCGCCCCCGCCCAGGCGGAAGAGCAGGTAGAGGATCGCGGTGACGGCGGCCATCGCGATGAGGACATAGCTGAAGATGATGACGTTGGTGTGGATGTAGAGCCACACGTCGTGGAGGATCGGCATCATGTTGCCGATCGCGGGCGAGAGGTGGAGCGGGAGGAAGTCGGCGGCCATGAGCGCGGTCATGGACGAGACGCCCGAGCCGAGGAGGAAGAGCGTGCGCATCGGCGCGCGACGGACGAGCAGCTCGAGCAGGATCGCGCCGGCGCCGCCGAACCAGGCGGCGGTGGTGACGGCCTCGAACATGTTGCTGTTGGGCCAGCGACCGGCGACGTACCAGCGCAGGAGTATGGCGGCGGTGTGCAGCGCGAAGGCGAGGGTGAAGAGCCCGACCCCGACGGCGCGCGCCTTGTTCCAGCGGTACACGAGGGCCATCACGAGGAAGACGATGCTGAACAGGTAGACGATCCAGACCCAGGTGAAGTTGTTGAGGTCGAGGTAGAGGGACTCGAACGCGAGTCGCCTGTCGGGCGGGTAGAGGGCCGGGTTGACGGCGCGCACGTGCGACGCGAGCTCGATCGCGGCCTGGTTCACGCCCTCGGCGTCCTCGGACAGCCACGCGAGCCGGAAGCGCGACCAGGTCGCGGAGAGATCTGCCGAGACCGCCGGGTCCATGCCCGGGACGACGCCGGGCATCGCGCCCAGCGAGGAGTGCGCGTCGTCGATGGGCGCGCCGGCGAGCGACTCGCCCTCCACGGCGCGCAGGGGAAGCCAGGGCGTCGAATCGTCGGCGCTCGGCCCGGGGGGCGGGATGAGGCGCAGGTTCTCGGCGAGCACCTGCGGCGTGCGCACCGCGAGGGCGTTGTTGAGCTGGTCGACGAACTTGGCGGTCCGGACCGCGTCGCGCCCCATGCGCGCCAGCACGGTGCGAACCTGCTCGTCGTTGGTCACCACGAGCGGCGCGATCAGCCCCGTGCGCATGAACACGGCGATGCGCTCGGGCGGGTAATCCGGGCGCTGCGCGAGCGCGCGAGCCATCTGCTGGCGGACCGCCTTGTTCTTGATGAACACCACGTCGGCGTCGACGTAGCGCTCGGGGCGCAGCATCATGTCGAAGTAGGTGAAGTCCGGGCGCTGCCCGGCGACCTGGTGCGGCCCCGAGACCGCGGTCATCATCATGTCGGCGAAGGAGTGGAACGACTTCAGGCGCCCTCGCGCGTGCACCGCGGAGTGCGCGATGGGCGAGAGGTCGACCTGCTTCGAGAAGGCGCTCGGCTCGGGGCGCGGCGGGCGGTTGGCCATGCGACCTGCGATCAGCGCCGCCAGGCCGGCGATCAGCAACGCCGCGACGATCGTGACGCGCGTGCGTGGGTTCATCGGGTCGCTCCTTCGGCGAGGGCGGGTTCGGGCGCGCCGGGCTTGTCTTCGACCTCGGGCTCGCTGGCGAGCAGTTTCGCACGAGCGCCCGGGCCGAAGTCACCGGCGAGGATGCGCTCGCGCACCTTTGCGACGCGCCGGCGCTTGATGACGGGCTTCACATAGAACGCGTAGATCGAGCCGAGCACGGACAGCGTGCCGCCGATGAGCATCGTGTACACGCCGTTGCGGTTGCCGACGCCCAGCCCGGTGAAGTTGAGCCCGGCGCTGGGCGAGCCGGTCTGTGGGCCGGCCGGAGGGTCCCACATCGCCTGGAAGAACCGGAACCCGCTGTACTGCCCGGGCTCGTTGGTCCGGATGCGCACCGGGTCGGCGCCGGGGTCCTGCGACGCGAAGCGCAGCACGGACTCCCAGTCGCGGATCGACGCGGTGTCGCCCGTGAATCCTCCGACATGCGCGTGGAGCACGAAGTCGTCGAGCTTGACCGGCGAGGGCAGGCGTCGGCGCTCGCGCGAGAACGCGACCTGCAGGCGACGCCCGTCGGGCAGGGTGACGGTGCGCGTCTCGAAGGGGAAGCGCCCGCCGTAGATGTAGTTGTCGTCGGGCAGCAGGTGGTGCGAGTAGGGGATCCAGAACGCGAAGGCGCCGGACGCGCCCGGGGGCGTGATCTCGAGTCGCGCCTGCGCGAGCTGGTTGCCCAGGTCGCGATCGCGCTGCTCGGGCGGGATGAGGCGAGGGCGCGTCTCGCGCTTCGAGTGCGCGCTGCCTCGGAGCAGCTCGAGCGTCACGGTGTCGGTGATCTGCACCGCCGCGCCCACCCTCAGCGGCACGCGCAGCGGGTCGCCGCCGAAAACGCCCAGGATCGCGGTGACCTCGCCCGGGCGCGAGGGCGTCGCGACGAGCGTCACCGCCGGGGGGAAGCGAGGCGGCTGATAAGTCGTGATCACGCGCATGTCGGGCGACACGCGGGTCTCGAGCGAGGGGTTCTCCGGGTCGGGCGTCGCGATGTCGTTGGTGATCGCCGGGTCGTCGGCGATCCAGCGCCGGATGACCTCGCCCTCGGGCGTCGTGATCTCGACATCGGCGAATGAGACGCGCAGGTCTTCGGTCAGGGGGAGTTCGTCCACAAGCCCCTTGACGCGCAGCGTGTAGCCCGTGTCGCCGATCGGGCGCGCCGTCGCGTTCGCGCCGACAGGGAACGCGCCGTCGAGGACGACCGTGTGCAGCGCGTCGTTGCCGGGCATCGAGAGGACGATGGTCGCCGGCTGGCCGCGACCGAGCCGGGCGATCTCGGCCTCGTCCTCGACCCAGCGGAAGACGAGGTTGCCGTCCTGCACGCTGGAGCGCGCCGGGTCGAAGGCCTCGAGTTCGTAGACCGCGACGAGCCCGCGCCCGGACAGACGCACGACGGCGAAGGGGTGGAGCGGGTCGCGCGCCGGGTCGCCCTCGACGCGACGCGATTCTTCGGGCGCGTAGCGCAGGTAGCCGCTGACGCGGATGCCCAGGTCGGCGAAGGGATCGGGGTTGCCCTCGTCGTCGCTGCCCGGCGAACGCGCGACGACGCGCAGCGGGTCGGGCGCGATCGGGTAGCCCGTGAAGGGCAGCCACACCTCGTCGAGATTGACGAGGTAGTCGTTGTATCGCGGCATGCGCGAGCCGGCGCCGGCTCCGCTCGTGGGCAGGGCGCGCTGCGTCCATTCGGAGCGCGGCGCGCCGTCGGCGTCGACCTCGCGCGTGTAGATCGCCCAGGTGTGGACCAGGTGGAACCACTCCTGCGCGTCGGGCGTGAGCGAGATGCGCAGCGTGTCGTCGACGATCGGGGTTCCGACGGCATTCCGCGCCCGCCCGCGCCCGGGGATGACATCCTCGGTGTACTGGGGGTAGCCGTCGAGGAGCTGGCGCACGAACCCGCGCGACGCGACGGTCTGCGCGTCGAGCTGCTCGTCGGAGCCGTACACCATGGGCATGTCGTGCGAGTGCGCCCTGGCCGCGTCGCCCCGGCGCACGAGCACCGAGACGGAATAGACCTGCTTGCCGGCGTCGCTGCCCGAGAGCAGGGGCCAGTTCGGGTCGGTCTGCGAGACCGAGTAACTCACGGGGACGCCTGCGCGCGTGGTGGTCTCGACGATTGCGCCGGGGAGCGCCGGCAGCGTGAGCGTGTCGTGGTCGGGGGATTCGATCAGGATCGCGCGCCGGAAGACGGGCGCGTCGCCCTCGACCTTGGTCGTGAAGTAGTAGACCGACCCGAGCGACATGATGATGATGCCGGCGTGGATGGTCCACACGCCCAGGTTGAGCGTGTTGAAGGGGATGCGCCGGATCGTCGCGACGATGAGGTTGACGCACAGCAGGGCGATCATCGCCGTGAAGGGCCACCAGTTGAACCACTCGAACTCGGAGAGTTCGAAGACGCGCCACTGGCGCACGATGTAGCCCGCGCTGCCGATCGACATGTAGATGAAGAGCGCGACGAGCGTCCAGATCCCGAGCCAGACGCTCGAGAGGAGGTGGACGACAAAGCCGATCGGGCCCGGCGCGCGTGGGAGGCGCCTGGCCGGTTCGGGCACATTGACGGGGGAGTTGGGCGCGTCGGTCATCGGGGAGTGATCGTCGCCTGTGAGTGGAGGGAGGGCGATCGCCGCGCGGGCGACGAACGGGAGGGCATTACTGTAGGACCGGAATCTTTGCGGGTTCACGCCTTTCGGGCGCGATCGGAGCGATCAGGGTATCGCCGCGGCGAGCACGAGCACGAGCGCGATCACGACATTCAGCGTCGACTTCACGACCGTCGCGACGAGCCGCCCGACGGCGGCGCCTTTCCCGACCTCGTAGGACTGGAACATCGTCCGCCCGTTCTTGGTGATCTCCAGGGCCGACGCACCGATTCCGGCGCCCAGGGCCGCGCCCAGGATCGTCCCGATCGGGAACAGGAAGGGCGCCCCGAGCACGCCCCCGATCACCCCTCCCACGATCGACGCGAGCGCGGCACGCTTCGACCCCCCGGCCTTGGACGCCCCGACGGCCGAGAGCACGAACTCCAGCAGCTCCGCCAGCAGCCCCAACGCCACGCACGCCCCGATCGTCCACCACGAGATGGTGCCCGACCGGATGAGCTCGGCCATCGCGCCGACGAAAATCGTCAGCCAGATCCCCGGGAGGCCCAGCAGCGTCAGCCCGACCCCGATGGCGCCGAACAGGGCGACGCCGAGAACGAGGGAGATCTGGAGGGTGGTGTCGAGCACGCGATCACTGTAGGGAAACGCGGCGCGGGCGTTTCAGGTGGGGCTCCCACATGGGTCTGCGGCGAATACCCGCCCGAATCACCGCAACGGATGCGGCGATTATGCGAGTCAGGTCGCTGAGGGATTCACCACCCGCTCACGCCGACGCCGACTGCTCTTCTGCGGGCGTCTCCGCCGGCTCTTCCGCCGGGGGCACATAGTTGGGCGAGTGCTTCTCCATCTCGAGGATCCACGCCTCGAGGGGGCTGAAGCGCAGCAGGTCGAGTTTGACCTCGCGCGGCTCGCCGGCGGTCTCGTCGAGGCGGAGCGTCACGAAGAACTTGTCCCACTTGCGCTTGTCGACCTCGGCGATCTGCGCCGGGGTGATGGCGCGTCCGCCCGGCATCGTGAGGGTGCGGGTTTCGGGGGCCCAGCGGAACTTCTTTGAGGAGACGCGCGTGAAGAGCACGAGCATCCAGGCGCCGCCGCCGAAGCCGGCGACGACGAAGATCCACTGCGAGGGGATGTCGAAGGCGGAAAGGGGCTTGGGTGGCGTCCGTGTGTCCCAGGCGGCGGAGAGGGTCTGGAGCCGCTCGGTGGGGTTCTCGAAGCGGGTGTGGCGCGGGTCGAGCCGGCCGACGCGTCCGAGGGAGGTGAGCCACTGGATCCTGGCGAGCTCGGCCTGGGCGATGAGGGTCGAGGTGGTGGCGTCGCCGCCGGTTGCTCGGGACTGGATGTCGCGTTCGCGTGCGCGCAGAGTGGTGAGTTCGTTGCGCGGGTTCTCGACGCTGGCGCGCAGGAGGAGCCCGGCGCGCTGGGAGGCCTCGAGGTATTCCTTCTCTCGGTACTCGGCGTCGGCGAGGCCTCGGTTGGGGTAGGCGATGGTGGCGTCGTAGAGCCCCCAGAAGCCGAAGGCGACGAGGACGGTGAAGAAGATGCCCATCTTGATCAGCCAGCCGCGGTTGAGGCGCGTCTCGGTCTGCTGAAGTGGGTCTGCCTGGGGGGCGTCGGTGGTGGGGGCGTTGTCGGTGCTCATCGCGTCGCTCGTTCTCGGACCAGGGCGTCTGGGGCCCTGCAGATGGCGTGTGTGTGAGCCGTCATCGGCCCGATTCCTCGCCCGCTTGGGGGGCTGGGAGGGGAGTGGCGTTCGGAGAATACCCCAGCGAAGCGGGAGCGTCCCGCCCGGGGCGAGGAAGGACGCGAAATCCCTGGGCGGCGTCGGGGGCCTCGGCCGGGGACCGGGGGGCCGGGGGGCCGGGGGCGGTCACCACTTCAGCGGGATGCGCGAGAACGCATCTTCCCACCACGCCCACGCGATCCAGCGGCCGAGCGGGTGCTTGCGAAGGAACACCCACCCGCCCGAGCGCACCGGGCGAACCGGGATCCGCGGCAGGTCGCTCTCGCGCTGGGTCATCGCCCAGGTCAGCCAGACGCTGGTGTGACGGCGCGCGAGCTCGCCCTTCTCCAGCATCCTTGCGCGGTTGTGGAACGAGATGCCCATCAATGAATCGTACCGGCCGCCGGGGCGCCGGGCTGCTCACGGCGGGTCTGCGGACCCGGCGCTCCAGATCCCCCTCGACGCGCGGCGCGCCTGGGTCTGCGCGTTCTCGAAGCGTTCGCTGTCGCGATGGGGCCAGCGCCCCTCGGCACGCGCGAGCCCCTCGCGCACCAGCGCGAGCGCGACCGACTCGTCGTCGATCTCCAGGTGGGCGAGCAGGCGCCCGTAGCGGTCGCGGCTGCGCGACGGCTCGAGGCGCAGCGTGACCGTGCGCCCCTCGACGAGCGCGCGCAGGCGCTCGGCGGCGTCGGTCGCGAAGGGCTCGGCCCGGGCGCCGTCGCGCGCCAGCTCGGGCGCGTCGATCCCCCACAGGCGCACGCGCGTGCCGGGGCGAGCGCGGTCGCGCGCGTCCGGGATCGCGACGATGACGGTGTCGCCGTCGACGACGCGCTCGACGATCGCCGTGGAGGCGTGGTAGACGCGCGCGTCGTCGGTGGGCGCGAGCAGCAGCCCGGTTCGATCGGCGATGAGGAGCGCGCCGAGCACGACGAAGATCGCGACGGTGAGCCAGGCGGTGCGTGCGCGAGCGCGCGCGTCGGGGCGTCGGTGGCGCGGGCGGCCGGAGGCGGCGCGTTCGATGTCGCGCGCGAGGCGCGAGGACCGGCGCGACAGGCGCCGCGCATCGCGCGCGATCCGGCCCGGGTCAGTCGTCATCGTCGTCGCGGTCCCGCTCGTCGTCGTCGGGGGTGGGCGGCTTGACGCGCCGGCGCGAGTCGGTGTCGTCCTTGGCGGTCTGCGCGACGGCGCACGCCTCGGCGAGCGCGTCGTAGACCGCCTCGCACTCGGGCAGCGTGCCGAGCCGGTCGACGAGCTGGTTGACGCGCGTCTCGGGGGCGCTCGCGTCGACGGAATCGACGGCGGCGGCGCCCAGCGACTCGAGCGCGCCCATGATCCACGCCGGCGTGGGAGAGCCCTTCACCGGGTCGATCCGTGCGCGGACCGTCGCCGGCCCGACCATCACGACGGGCCAGTGCCCGCTGCGCGTCTCGGGCTCGCGAACGACGACGATGGTCGCGACGCGCGCCGCGCGGGCGCGATCGCGCAGGTTCCTGCCGTCGATGCCGACCGCCGGGGGCTCGACGAGCCACAGCCCCGGCTCGGGGGTGTCTGTTTCGGGCACGGCGTCGACGCGATAGATCTTCCGGGCGCGCAGCGCCTCGTCGCGGATCGACAGGCGCGCCTCGCGCAGCGTGGGCAGCGCCTGCGCCATCGCGCGATAATCGCGACGCGCATGCGCCTCGATGAGGGCGCGAGACGCGAGCCGCTCGGCCTCGTAGGCGTCGTTGCGGCGCATCGCGTCGCCGGCCTGCACAAGCGCCTCCTCGGCGCCGTTCGCACGCTTCGGCTTGCGTTTGGTCGACTCTCGACCAGAGGTCGATTCACTCACGGCTCGTATTCCTTGCTGCACGCGCGTCAGCGCGAGAGCGATGACGACAGCGACTCGAACTTCGCGGACCAGCGCTCCGCCTGCTCGCACAGGTCGAACTCCAGCTCGTCGGCCAGCGTCGACCAGTCGTGCGACTCGACCGCGCGGACCACGGCGCGAAGACGCTCCGACAGCGACACCACCAGATCGGCCACGACATCGTCCTGGTTCAGGTCGATCGCCACCATCGCCGAGCCCTGCTCAAGCGCCTGGCGGACGGCGTCCCACACCTCGAACACCTCGCCCAGCAGGCGCGTCGCCTGCTCGCCCTGCCCGGTCTGGATCCGCTTCGCGATGGACTGCTGCGTGTCGATCAGGTCGTTGAGCGCCCCGGCGGCGTCGCGGAAGGTCGTCGCCACCAGGTCGCGCGGGTCGGCCGAGATCAGGCGCAGCTCGCTCGCGTTCGACGGGCGCGACAGGGCCTCGGCGTCCGAGAGGTCGTCGGGTGGCGTCGGCACGCCGTCCGCGAGCACCTCGACGATCACGCGCCCGCGCGATTCCGCCTCGGCGCGCCCGTGGTCCAGCGCTTCGCCCAGAGTCCCGGCGTCGGTCAGCAGCGGCGCGTCGTCAAGAAGTACTCTCATCACGTCCGATCATCGGCTCAACCGGTCCGCGACGCAACCCGGATTCTCTGACCCCGGCGCTTTCAAGCCCCCTCACCCCCGGAATCGGAGCCGGGGTGGATCGTGCAGGCGTCCCTCGCGCGCCCGGCGGCGACCCGCCCGTACACCCACTCCCCAGCGTGGCTGATCCCCGGCAGATACATCAGCAGCGCCGGCAGAAACCCCAGCGGCGTCTGCAGCAGCGCGCGGCGCATCGCCGGGTACCCCACCAATGCCGCCCCGGCGCGCGTGCGCATCGGGAGCCCGCGCATCGCCGCGTCGGGCGACACCGGCAGCTCGCCCGGGGGCGTGCGCGTCATGTCCTCGAAGGCCAGGCGCCCCAGCCAGTCGAGCCGGCGCAGCGCGCGGGTGCTCCGACGGCACATGCCGCAGGCGCCGTCGTAGTACAGCGTGTCGTGCCGGGGCAGGCGTTCAGACATTCCCGGCCTCTCGAGCGATGATCGCCCAGGTGCGTCGGATGTCTTCCTCGCCCACGCCGACGGCGCCGATCGCCATGCGGATCGTGTAGCGGCTCTCGCTCGTCTCCGGGTCGGGCAGCACGGTGTGCGACAGGAACGCCTCGCGCGTCGCGTTCACGCGCTCCATGAGCGCCTTACTGCGCGCGTCGGCGCCCTTGAGCCGGAAGGTCACCAGACTCAGGCAGCGGTCCGCCGGGCGCTCGAAGCGGTCGTCGGCGTCGACGAGGCCCTCGAGCAGCTCGCCCAGACGCACGTGCTCGCGGATGTAGGAACGCAGGCCCTCGACGCCGTAGTGGCGCAGCACGAACCAGAGCTTCAGCGAGCGGAAGCGCCGACCCAGGGGGATCTGCCAGTCGCGGTAATCGATCACGCTCCCGGCGTCGCTCGCCGCGTTGCGCAGGTACTCGGGCGTGATCGAGAGCGCGTCGATGATCGCCTCGCGGCTCTCGACCCACAGCGTGGAGCAGTCGAAGGTGGTCAGCAGCCACTTGTGCGGGTTGAACACATACGAGTCGGCGAGGTCGAGACCGTCGTTCAGCACGGGCCGGAACTCCGGGCAGACGCTCGCGGCGCCGGCGTAGGCGGCGTCGACATGCAGCCACGCGCCCCTCTCGCGGCAGATCGTTCCGATCGCGCGAACCGGGTCGATCGCGCCCGACGAGGTCGTGCCTACCGTCGCGCAGACGAACACCGGCGTGAGCCCGCGTTCGGTGTCCTCGCGCATCATGCGCGCCAGCGCGTCGGGGTCCATCGAGAAATCGGCGCGCGTGGGGACGAGCCGCAGGTTGCGCTCGGCGATGCCGGCGACGCGAGCGTCCTTCGCGATCGACGAGTGCGCCTGCGTGCTCGTGTACACGGTCATCGCGTCGATCGACAACCCGGGGAGCGCTCGCGCTGCGCGAGCCCTCGCCGCGAGCAGGCAGACGAGCGAGGACTCGCTCGCGGTGCCCTGGATCACGCCCCCGCCGCGCAGCGTGCGCCCGTCGCGGGTGGTCTGCGCGTCGGATCGGAACTTGTCGGGCAAACCCAGGATGTCCGCCAGCCAGTCGAGGACGCGGGTCTCGATCTCGGTGACCGCAGGGCTGGTGCTCCACATCATGCCCTGCGCGTTGAGGGCGCTGGAGACCATGTCGGCGAGGATCGCGGGCCCGGTCGTGTTGCAGGGGAAGTACCCGAAGAAGCGCGGGCTCTGCCAGTGCGTGATGCCGGGCAGCACGACGCGCTCGAGGTCGGCGAGGATCGTGTCCCAGCCCTCGCCCTTCGCCGGCGCGTGGCCGGGCAGCATCGAGGCGACTTGACCGGGCTCGACGCCGGCGCGCACCGGCAGGCCTTTCACGCGGTCCATGTAGTCGGCGATCCAGTCGACGACGCGCCGCCCGACCTCGCGGAACTGGTCGGGCGTCATGTGGGGGACGGGCGTGGGCGATGGGGTCGGGGGCGTGGTCATCGCGGATTGTTCACCCGCCGCGCACCCCACGCTTTCCGACGGTTCACTCCGGCAGCTTCGCGAGCTCCTCGCGGGCGGCGGCCATGAGGCGCTCGACCGTCGCCGACGAGAAATCGAACCGGGCGCCCGCGCTCTCGAACAGCGCCGGCAGCGGGCGGCTCCCCCCCAGCGCGAGCCCGCGGCAATACCCGTCGAGTGCCGCGTCGAGCCCCTTGTCGAGCATGATCCGCCAGAGCTGGAGCGCGCCGAGCTGAGCGATGCCGTACTCGATGTAGTACATCGGCACCGTGAAGATGTGCAGCTGGCGGTGCCACAGGGTCTCGAGCTGGCGCTCGAGCCCCGACCAGTCGACCTCGTGCCCGAAGCGGCGCATGAGGCCCAGCCACGCGTCCGTGCGCTCGCGCCGGGTGTGCCCGGGGTGCTCGTAGATCCACAACTGGAACGCGTCGATGGTCGCGATCCAGGGCAGGATGCTCACCACGCCCAGCAGCTGGTCGCGCCAGGCGCGCGTCAGGTCGCTCGCGTCGGGGTAGAACTCGCGCCAGCGAGGCATCGAGAGCATCTCCATCCCCATCGACGCGACCTCGGCGAACTCGATCGGCGCGTGCCGGTAGTGGACCAGCGGGTCGCGCTCGCTCAGCATCGAATGGAACGCGTGCCCCGCCTCGTGGATCATCGTGCGCACGTCGCCGTGCAGGCCGGCGGCGTTCATGAAGATGAACGGCTCGCGCGAGAAGTCGCGCACGTACTGGTACCCGCCGGGCGCCTTGCCCTTGCGAGACGCCAGATCGAGGCAGTCTCCCTCGCGCAGTCGGGCGAACAACGCGCCGAGACCCGATCCCATCCCGTCGAACAGACGCTGGCACTTCTCCGTCAGCTCTTCCGCGGTCTGGAAGGGGCGGAGCGGCTCCCGGCCCAGCGTGTCCACCGACAGGTCCCACGGGCGCAGACGCCCCACGCCAAGACGCTCGGCGCGCTCGCGGTCGAGCGTGCGCACCAGAGGCACGCAGTGCTTTTCGATCGAGTCATGGAACGCGCGGCAGTCGGCAGGCGTGTAGTCGAAGCGGTGCTTGGCGCGGAAGGCGTAGCCGATGTACGACGACTCGCCCGCGTTGCGAGCCAGCGCGGCGCGCTTCTCGAGCATCTGGTCGAACAGCGCTTCGAGCGCGTCGGCGTCGCGCATACGGCGCTCGGCGACGGCGCGCCACGCGCGTTCACGCAGTTCGCGCTCTGTCCGTTCCTGATAGCGAGCCATCTGGGGCAGCGTCTGCTCCCGACCCTCGAACTCGACGCTCATCGCGCCCATGATCTGCTCGTAGCGCTGGCTCATCTTCGCCAGGTCGGTCTGCAGCGGGACGTTCTCCTCGCGGAAGAGCGCGACGTCGGCGATCGCGTCGCGCGAGATCACGCCGTAGCGGGTCTCGTCGAGCGTGAACCGCTCGTGGAGCGCCACTTGCTTGCGGTCGAGGTCGAACCCGATCGTCTTGAGCAGGGGAGAGACCGTCTCGATGAACCGCGTATACGCAGCGGTGGACTCGGCGTCCTCGGTGTTGCGCGTGGTGGCGATGTAGAGGTTCGCTTCGGCCTCGGAGCAGGCGGCGTCGAAGTCGGATCGCTCCTCGAGCCAGCGCACGAAGTCGTCGGCCGACACGACGGGCCGCGACGACAGGCGCGCCGCGTGCTCGCGCACCGCGCCGGGGTCGCGCGCGTCGAAGGGCAGGGGTCGTGCTGCGGGAGACGGGGCGTTGTGGGGTGAGGTGCTCATCGGTGTCCGGGATATCGGCAGGAAGACGGCGCTCGGCGCACGCCGGGAAGAAAAACGGCCCTCGGTGGGAGGGCCGCGTCGGGACGGGCGGGGCTGGTTCGGGGGTCAGCGGTTGCGCGGGCGGGCCATCTCGCGCAGCTCCTCGTCGATCTCTCGCAGGCGCTCGGGGGTCAGACCCATGTAGAACTCCAGCGAGGGCGCACGACGCACCCACGAACGGATCTGCGACAGGTAGCGACGGGCGGCGCCGACGTGGCGGCTGCGCTCGACGTCGTCGCGGGCGGACTGCGCCGCCTGCACCTCGAGCTCGAGGCGCGAGCCCAGCGAGTTGATCTCGACCTGGGCCGCGAACACGTTGTCGCGGAATTCCCTCTGGTAGCGGTCGGCTTCCTGACCGACCTCGACCCACTCGCGGTCGCCCACGATCTGGCGCATCAGTTCTTCCCTGGTGTCGGCGACGCCCTTGGCGAACTTGTAGCGTGTGGCGTCGAGCGAGTTGAAGGTGAGGATGCGCCCCTTGGGGTTGACGATGTACTGGCCGTTCAGGTCGGGGCGCCAGGTGACGACGCCGTTCTCGTCGATGTCGGCCGACAGCTCCTGCTCGACCTGCATCGCGCGCATGACCAGGGGGGAATGCCCGCCGCGCGCCGCGATGCGCTCCATCATGAAGAAGACCTCTTCGAGCTCGCGCCCTTCGACAGCCTGGGCGCGACCGCCCTGCATGAAGAAGCCGGTGGCGGCGCCGAAGTTGCCCTTGCTCATGAAGTAGATGTCTTCGATCGTGTAGGCGGTCATCGCCGCGGCGGAGATAGCGCTCTCGATCCAGGCGACGACCTGATAGTTGGGCTTGATCTTGTCTTCGATCACATCGCTGAGCTTCTCGATCTCGACGAGCGCGCCGCCGCCGGAGTTGAATCGCAGCACGACGATCTGGGGTCGCTGGGCCTCGGGGAGCTTGTTGAGCATCTCGATCGAGCGCTCGAGCGCGTCGGCGTTCATGAAGGGGCCGACCATGTCCTTGTTCGGGGGCTCGCCGAGCGTGACGAAAGCGACGCGGACCGCGCCGTCGGGGATCGCGTCGGGCGAGGGCGTGCGGCGGGGGGCGCGCCGGTTGTCCTGGCCTGCCGGCGCGGGCGCGCCGGCGTCGGCCCGCTCGCTCTCGCGATCGATGGAGCGGATGTCCTCGCGCAGGATCAGGCGCCGGTTCTCGATGGAGCCGATCTTGACGAGGAGGTAGATGAAGCCGTCGCCCTCACGCTCGATGCGTCCCTCGAGGACGGTGCCGTCCTTCAGGGTGACCTTATCGGCCGCGAGCGCGTCGGCGACCGGGGCGAAAGCGATCGCCGCGAGCGCGAGCGTCAGGATCGCCACGGGCGACCGGAGCGCGTCGAGGATCGTTCTGGAGAATCGGGTCATTCGGTCGGACTCCGGGCGAGAGAGGGAGTGAGTCGTGTTCGTGTGCGAGGGCGCGTCGGGGGCGTCGGGGGTGATCAGCGGTTCATGCGCTGCAGCTGGAGGCGCAGCTCGGCGATGCGCACGTCGATCTGGGCGCGCTGCGAGCCGTCTGGGTCGAAGATCTCTTCGAACTGTCCCAGGGTGCTGCGCAGCTGCTGGAGGAGTCGGATCTCCTCGCCGATAGCGCGGCGCGGGTCGCGGGTGTTCCCGCCGCGCTGCGTGTGCGCCTCGAGGTCCTTGAGGGTGCGCTGGATGGTCTCTTCGGCGCGATCCACGCGGGTGGCCCAGTCGCTGAGGATGCGCTGCGAGTCGATCTCGACCTTCTGGAAATCCCGCCCGTAGCCGAGCTGGAACGCGAGGTCCTCGAGGGTGTTGGCGGTGCCCTTGGAGACATTGAGCTGGAGGGCGCGCTCGGCGTTGAGGTTCAGCACGTCGTTGCCGCGCCCGCGCACGATGTCTTCCATCTTGTCCTTGTTGGAGCCCTGCCCGTCGTCGGAGAGGACGATCCAGCCCTCGGAGAGTTCGGCGTCGGTGGGCTGGCGCTGCATGTACTCGATCTCGCCGCCGCGGATGCGGAACGCGAGCCAGTAGTCCTGGCGCGCCATGGCGCGGATGAGTTCGGGGGCGTAGCCGCCCGTGATCGCCAGGCCCTCGGCGTGGCCGAGTCGCAGGGAGATCTGCTTCTCGTTCACGCGCTTGTTGCCCATGTCGAAGCTCTGGAGGGTGCCGATCCCGCCCAGGCGACCGTCGTTCTGGAAATAGATCTCGGGGCTGACGAAGGGCAGGAACGCCGCGCCGCCCTGGGCCTTCTTGATCCAGAAGACCACGCGCTGGCCGTTGGCGATGGCCTGCTCGATCGCCGGCGTCATGCGCTCGATGTTGGCGACGAACAGCCCGTCGAACCCGCCGCGAGACTCGCTGTCCATCTCGATGATGATGACGTCCGGGGACACGGAACGGGCGCGCTCGAACGCCTGGAGCAGCGGCGTCTGGCTCACATCGCGCCCGAACTGGCCCTCGACCTTGAAGTGCGCCACGCGCGGAGCGTCCTCGGCGACATCGCGCCTCGCGTCGCGATCACGGGCGCGATCGCTCTGGCGCGTCGACCCGGGGGCCGCGGCCGGGGCCGGTGGGGCTTCCTGCTCCGCGGCGCCGCGCTGGATCTCCAGCAGCTCGGACTTGGCGTAGGTCGTCACGGTCGAGATCCCGGCGACGACGATCCGCATCTGGATGGTCGTGTCTGTTTCCTCGAGGATCTCGCCCTCGACGGTCCGCCCGTTCCGGAAGACGATCCGGTCGACCACCCTGGCCGCCTCGGCCTTGGCCCCTCGCGCCGGCTGCTGCGCCGACGCCTGGGGGGCGGTCGCGCTCATCGCGCCCACGGCGACCAGAGACGCGGCGGCGATCGCGGTCATCGACCGGAACAGAGAACGGACGGTCAGGATCGGCTGCGTCATGGATCGCATCGGGAACGATCTCCTCGCGTGAGGGGATGGGGCTGGACCGGGGCTTCGACCGGGGATTGGACCGAGGGCGCAGACCACCCCCACGGCCCGGGGCTCTGCATCGCCAAGTATACGGGCGAGCGCTGGACCGGTTCAGCGTGCTCGCGCCCAGCGGCGTGATCTGCTCATCAATAGAACGCGCCCGGGCCGGCGGTGTTCCGGGATCAGCCGTGTTCGCCGGTCGCCAGCACCCGTGCGCACAGGTCGATCGCCTCCTCGCGAGTCCGGATGCGTCCCTCCAGCTGCGCGTCGTAGGCCGCCTCCAGCGCCTGCTTGAACCGAGGGCCGGGCTGGAACCCGCGTTCGACGAGGTCGTCCCCGGTGGTCAGGGGAGTGGGGGCCAGGCCCGAGGGGGTCGCGGCCAGCGCCGCGACATCGGCGAGGACCGTCGCCGCCAGCGCGCCGTCGCGCCCCGAGACGACGCACAGGGCGCCGGTGAACGCCTGGCGCGACGCGAGCCGCTTGCGCCCCGCGACGCTGCGCGCCGCCCATCCCTCGGCGATCTCTCGCGTGAGCGCGAGTGTGTCGCGCAGGCAATCGCGCTCGTCGTTGCTCAGGCACAGCGCGGCGCGCAGGCGCGAGGGGGTCTGGGCAAGGGCGCGATCCAGGGCAAGCGCGTCGAGCCCCTGGCCCGACGCGTGCACGCGATCGACCACCCACGCGCCAAGGCACGCGCCGAAGGGCGCGTCGCCGGGCATCGCGCGGAGCGACGACAGGTGCGCCGGCCGGCTCGACTCGTCGAGCGTCGGCCCGTCGAGGCGCAGACGCTGGAGCAGTTCGGCCGCTGCGGCGCGCGTGGGGTGGGTGAGCATCTTGCGCAGCTCGTCGCCCACGCGCTCGCGCGACACGCCGGCGAGTTGCGTCGCGTGGCGCGAGATCGCCTCGCCGGTCGCGGGCTCGATCGTGAATCCGAGGCGGGCCGCGAGGCGCACGCCGCGCAGCGCGCGCAGGTGGTCTTCGGAGAGGCGCGCGTCCGGGTCGCCCACGGCGCGGATAACTTTGCGGTTCAGGTCGTCGAGCCCGCCCACCAGGTCCAGCACGCGCCCTCGCGGGTCGTCGCGCGTGTCGAGCGGGTCGAGGAACAGCGCGTTGATCGTGTAGTCGCGCCGCTTCGCGTCGGCGTTCGCGTCGCTGAAGCGCACCTCGTCGGGGCGCCGGCTGTCGGAATACCCGGATTCCTCGCGGAAGGTCGCGACCTCGACCGTGATGTCCTGCTCGCGCACGAGCATGACGCCGAACGAGACGCCCACCTCGTTGACGCGCCGGAAGAGCGGGCGCACCTCGTCGGGCGTCGCGCTGGTCGCCACGTCGTAATCCTTGGGCGACAGCCCCAGCAGTTCGTCGCGCACGCACCCGCCCGCGAAATACGCGACATGCCCGGCGTCGCGCAGACGCGCGACGATCCGCGTCGCGAACTCTCGGGGCGTGCTCATGCGGGGGCAGTGTACCGCGTCACGCAGGCATCAGACCCAGACCCCACTGCCTCTTCCTGCTTCCTATTGCCCATTGCCCATTGCCCATTGCCTTCTCTACTCCGCCTCGTCCTCGACATAATCCACCGGCGCGCGTTCGTCGGCGTGCGGCACGCCGGCCTTCGCGTAGAGGTGGATCGCCGTCGTCCCGTACGCGTGCGTCTCGGGACCCTCCGCGTCGTCGATCTTCAGCGAGGGCGTCGTCTTGTCCGCCAGGATCATGGGCCAGGGCGTGCGCAGCACCAGGAACCCGTCGTCGTCGAGCAGCCGGATCAGTCGCGACGCCTGCGCGAACACCCTCTGGCGACCGATCTCGGTTTCCATCAGCGCGTACGGCGGGTCCATGAACACCAGATGCAGCGGGCGCGGCGCGCTCGCCACGATCGACGCGCCCAGCGCGTCGCCCGAGATCACGCGGCAGCGGTCCCCCACGCCAAGCTCGGCGATGTTCTCGCCGATCACCCGGGCCGAGGCGCGTTCCTTCTCGACGAAGACGCATTCTCTCGCGCCGCGCGAGACCGCCTCCAGCCCGATCGCGCCGCTCCCGGCGAACAGGTCCAGCACCCCGGCGTCGTCGTAGTGCCCTCGCAGCAGAGTGAACAACGCCTCCTTGACCATCGCTGGCATGGGACGCGCCGCCGCCGTGTCGGGCGGGGACTTCAGTTTCCGCGAGCGGTGCTCGCCTCCGATGATCCGCATGGGCGAAGGGTAGGGGGCAGGCGCTCGACCCAGGCCGTCGCCCATACCCCCTTGCGAGGGGGGGGCTCTTGAGGTAGGTTCACCAGAGTCCGCGCCGCGCCTGGTCGGCCGGCGCGACACCGTTCAGGAGTCGCCGCGTGAACCAATATTCTCACTCTCCAGCCGGGATGCGCCCCCATCGCGGCGTGCTTGTGCTCGTCTTCGGCATCCTCGGGCTCGTCCTCTGCTTCCTCTTCGGGATCGCCGCCTGGGTCATGGGCGGCGCCGACCTGCGCCAGATGGACGCCGGGCACATGGACCCCGAGGGCAGAGGCCTCACGCAGGCCGGGAAGATCTGCGGCATCATCGCCGTCGTGCTCCAGCTCATCGGGATCGTTTTCGTGGCGGTCTTCTTCGGACTTGCCATCCTGGGCGCCATCGCCGGCGCCGCAAGCCAGGGGCCGTGACCGCGACGACCCCACGCCCGTGCTCGCCGGGTGACCGATGATGCGTGTGCGCCTCGAACGCGTGGATCGAGCCGTCGGCCTTCCGTGGTTCGGGGTCGTTGCGCTCGGGCTCTGGACCATCCTCGTCGGCGCAGGAGTTCTCCTCACCGCGTGGGGATGGATTGACCCTTCGCGCGCCCCGGCGCTGTGCCTCTTCAAGCGCGTGACCGAGGTCCCCTGCGCGACCTGCGGCGGGACGCGCATGGCAGCCGCCGCGCTGCGAGGCGACCCGCTCGACGCGATCCTCATCAACCCGTTCCTCGCCGTCGCGCTCGCGTGGCTTGCCGGGTGGCTTGTGCTCCGGCTCGGGCTCGGGAGGCGCCTCGTCGTCGACGCGCCGGGCTGGCTGCGCGTCGGCGCGTGGGCCTTCGTGGTCGGGGCGTTTCTGGGCAACTGGGCGATGCTGATTCTCCGGGGCGTGTGAAAAACACGCACCGTGCGTGTCGGGCGTCGCCGGCCCACGCCGGATTGATCCCCGGCCGGCGCGCCCGTTCTGCGCCGGGTCGCCCTTTGGAGATTCAGCAGCATGGCTCTCACGCGTCGCATCGTTCCGGCTGGGTTTCTCGGACTGTCGCATGTCCTGATGGCTTCGGCGGGCGCCGGGACCATCTATGTAGAGGCATCCGCGCCCGCCGGGGGCAACGGCGCCTCGTGGGCGACCGCCTACGCCGAACTGGCCGACGCGCTCGGCGCGGCCCAGGACGGCGATGTCCTCCTCGTCGCGCAAGGCAATTACCTCCCCGACCCGGCGCGGCTCGATCGCCTCAGGTCCTTCTCCCCACGCTCGGGCGTCACGGTCCGCGGCGGCTATCGAGGACTGGCCGGGGGCGGGAACCCGAACGACCGCGACCCGCGCGCCTTCGTCACCGTGCTCAACGGCGATCTCAACGGCGACGACGGCGATGACTTCACCAACCGCGACGACAACTCCGTCAATGTCGTGTTCCTCCGCAATGTCGAGCGCGTCGTGATCGAGGGCCTCACCATCCGGGGCGGGCGCGCCAATGTCGACTTCCGGCGCGACGGCGGCGGGCTCAACGCCGCGTTCTCCAAGTTCGTCGTGCGCGACTGCGTCTTCAGCGAGAACCAGTGCGAGTGGTACGGCGGGGGCATCGCGCTGCTCAACTCCTTCGCAGGCGAGATCGACATCATCAACACCTTCTTCGTGTACAACGCCGCCGGGCGCCTGGGCGGCGCGGTCGCGACCTACACCACCTCGCCCCGCTTCATCAACTGCTACATCGGCAACAACGTCGCCGCTTCGGGCGGGGGGTTCTACGTCAACCAGAACTGCGAGATCACCAACTGCACGATCGTGCACAACATCGTCGTCGCGTCGGGCGGGGGAGTGGGCGCCGGGCTCTACAACAACGGCGGGGTCCCGGTCGTCTCCAACTCGATCATCCGCGATAACACCGGGACCTCGGAGCTCCGCCAGTTCTGGAACCAGGGCTCCGGCGTCATCACCGTGCGCAACAGCACCATCAGCGGGCTCAACATCTACGCCGGGAACGGCAACGTGAACCTGCCGGCGAACTTCGCGAACCTCGCCGGGCCAGACGGGTTCATCGGGACCCGCGACGACCAGCCACGCCTTCCCCCCGGCTCGCCCCTCATCGGGCTGGGCGACAACGCGCTCGTCGCGCCCGGTGTCGCGACCGACCTGTTCGGCGGGCCGCGCGTCGTGGGCGATTCCGTCGATATCGGGGCCGACGAGTTCGGCTGCGTTGGCGACGCGAACGCCGACGGCGTGATCAACTTCGCCGACCTGAATGTCGTGCTGAGCAGTTTCGGGCTCACGACGGACCAGGGCGACCTGAACGCCGACGGCGTGGTGAACTTCAGCGATCTGAACCTGGTCCTGAGCGCGTTCGGCGCGTCGTGCGGGTGGTGACGAACCCGGGCCCGGCGCCGCCGTACGCTTGGGCATGGACAGAACACTCATCGACCGTTTCGAGCGGGGCGGGCCCGCGCTTCGCGCCGCGATCCAGGGGCTGACCGAGGACGACCTGCGCGCCAAGCCGGGCCCGGGCGCGTGGAGCATCCGGGAGCTGGTGATCCACCTGCTCGACAGCGACCTGGTCGCGCACGACCGGATGCGCCGCATCGCTGCGATGGAGAAGCCCCTGCTGATCGGCTACGACGAGAACGCGTATGTCGCGAAGCAGCCCTACGACGCGCTCGACTTGGACCTCGTGTGCGAGGTGTTCGAGTGCTCGCGGCGCCTGATGGCCCAGCACCTGCGCGCGCTGCCCGACGCGGCGTTCGCGCGCGAGGGCGTGCACAACGAGCGCGGCATCGTCACCCTCCTCGAACTCCTCGAGGGCTATGTCTGGCATGTCGAGCACCACCTCGGCTTCGCGCGCCAGAAACGCGAGCGCCTCGGCAAGCCGATGAGCCCCTGACGCAAAGCCCCCCTCATAAAGCGCCCGCGCCGCGTTCCCGCGGCGCGGGGCTCTCCATCGATCATGCGCCGCCTCTCCCTCGCGGCGCGCGCCGATCCGTTACGGAACGCTCGGAGGGGGGCAGACCGTCCCGAAGGCGCCCAGCACCTCGTTGAGGTCGGCGAAGTCCACCACGCCGTCGCCGTTCACGTCGCCGCGACAGCTCGGGCACGGGCGCCCGGGCGCGAACGCCGGCAGCGTCACAGACTCGCCCCCGGTCAGGTAGATCGTCACGAACCCGTCGTCGTTGACCTCGGTCGCGTCGGTGAACGCGAGGAAGATGCGCGACTCGGCGCCCGAGAAGAACGGGGGCGTCAGGAAGTCGTAATTGATGATCGAACCCGACCCGTTGCGATCCGCGAAGTTCGGCATCGCCAGGCCAACGCTGTCGGTCATCCAGTTCGCGTCGACCGCGACGCCCGTGAACGGCTCGGCCTCGACGCGCGCCACCACGCCGTTGAGCCCCGACACCGTGTTGCGGATCGCGTAGTAAAACCCGAGCGTGTTCGTCGCGTTGGAGCGGCGCACGATCTGCACCAGCTCGCCCTGGAACAGCAGCGCGCCGCCCCCGCTGAAGATCTGGAAGGGCTGCGTCGCGCTCGCGACCGCCGGGCCCACCAGCACGGGCTGGCCCGCGAAACTCGTGCCGGGGAGGAAGACATCGTTCGAGCCGGGGGGCAGCGGGGCGGCGTGCGCCGACGCGCCGGCGACGCACAGCAGCGCGAGGGTGATGCTGAATCTCTTCATGGTTCTGATCTCCGTGGGTGTGTGTACCTTGCCACACAACCACGCGTGAACGCGTCGCGAAACGCGACACGGAGTTCATGAGAAAATCGCCGGTCGCGCACGCAAGGCACGGCCGGCGAAACGGTTGGATCTTCAAGATCACCGACAAAAAATGCTTCGCCCGCTCGGCGCCCCGTCGTTGCTCACGGGCACGCGTTGCCGAAGCTCGTCAGCACGCTGTTCAGGTCGGCGAAGTTAATCACGCCGTCGCCGTTCACGTCGTTCGGGCAATCGGTGAGCGCCGGGATGTGCACGCCGCCGAATATGGCCGACTCGCCGGTGTTCAGCACGACGCGCACGATCCCCGTCTCGGTGAACGCCGCCCCGTTGCTGTGGACATGGAAGTAGCGAGATTCGAGGCCGGGCGTCAGCAGGGGGTTCGAGAAGATAAAGCTGATCTGCGCGCCCGTCGTGTGGACCCGCGACGCGAGGTTGGGCCCGATGACGCCGATGCCGTCGGTGCGGTACTCGACATTCGTCTGCAGCCCGGCGAACCCGAGGATGTCGACGCGCGCGACGCGCCGATCCCCAACCGCCTGCATGTCGCGCAGCCGGTACCGAACGCGGGTCGTCCCCAGAATGTCGGACCGGCGCGGCTCGGAAGTGAAGACGCCCTGGAACACCGGGACCCCCCCGTTGTCCAGCACCGTGAAGGGGAAGGCGCTCGCGCCGTCGGCGTTCACACCCACAAGCCACGGCTCCGCGGCGGCGGTCGTTCCGTTCAGGTTCACCACATCGCCCGGCTGGACAGGCACGGCCAGCGCCGACGGGCCGGCCAGCGCGGCGACACAGGACAGGACGGGCAGCATCATCGGGTTCAGTCGCATCGGGGTATCTCCTTGTCCGAAGACGCGGAAGCAGCGCCCCGATCACGCCACGAGATACAACAAACCCGGTTCTCGGAGCCCAGGGCCCAAAACAGAGCCGCGGGCGGCAGCACGCGGCTGGAGATCACCGCCCACCAGCGATCCCGATCCCTCGAAACCGTCCTGACGCACCACGGGAAGGCGTGATCAATGAACCACCGACGCTTCGAGCCGCGTGCTTCCGCCCGCGGCTCTGATCAGGGGCACGCCGTGCCGAAGTTTGTCAGCACGCTGTTGAGATCGGCGAAGTTCACCACGCCGTCGGCGTTGGTGTCGCCGGGGCACGCAATGCTGGGCGCAGGGACGGGGAGGCCGGTGATTTCCACGAGTTCGTTCGTGTTGAGGATGACGCGCGCGATCCCGGTCTGCACGAGCGGGGTTGCGCCCGAGAAGATGTACGAGGAGCGCGAATCCTGGCCGGCCGGGAGGCCGCCCGTGAAGAGGAAGGTCACGGTGTCGCCGTCGAGCGAGCGCCCGGCGAACGACGGGGGAACCGTCCCCGGCTCGAGGTCGCTGCGGAACTCGGCGTCGACCGAGCTCGTGCGCCACCCGGGGATCTGCACCGAGGTGACGGCCCGCCCGGCGACGCCGCTCGTGCCGACCAGCCGGTAGTTCGCGTACTGGACTCCGAATGGCAACGCCTGCACGAAGTCCACCACGAGCGTTCCGGAGAACACGACGGCGTTCGAGGCGTCGCGCACCTCGAAGGGCCGGGAAATCCCGCCCGAGACGCTCCCCTGCAGCCAGGGCGAGAGCGTGGGCGTCGTGCCCTCCAGCGCGAGCGTCTGGCCCGGCTGGAGCACATCGCCCGACGCCGCCCCGCCGATCAGGCCAAGGTGGAACGCAACCACACCGACAACCGCCACGCGATTCAGACGCATCGTGTTCACTCCTCTGCCTCGCGCCCCGGGTCACACCCCGGGTCGCGGCGGGGGGCATTATGACAAGCCGCGCTGATTTGCCAAGTTGGATCCCCCACCCCCCGGCGAGCCCTCGCGCCAGCCCCCCCGGAACCTCCCTCACGCATCACGGGAAGGCGTGATCAACGAACCACCAACGCTTCGAGCCGCGTGCTCCCGCCCGCGGCTCAGATCAGAAAGACAATCCGGATCAGAGCCGCGGGCGGCAGCACGCGGCCGGGGATCACCGACCACCAGCGATCACGATCCCCTCGGAACCGCCCTCGCACGCGTTATCGCGCACGCAGCTGCTCGCCCGACACGCCCAGCAGCCCCACGGTGAACCCCGCGTCCTTCAGGCGGCGCACCGCGCGCTGGTTCACCGCCAGCAGCGTCAGCAGGTTCACCACCGGGATCAGCATCAGCACGGTCACGACGACCGCCCACGCCCAGCCCCCGAGCCGGGCGGTCACCGCCGCGACCATCGCGAGCATCACGAACCAGAGCAGGAAATACAGCCCGGCCACGCCGCCCGCGAACGGGTTGCCGCTGGGCTGGAGCAGGACCGCCGCGAGCGCCGCGATATAGGCGAGAAGCACGACCAGGAGCCAGCGCTGGGCCAGCGCCAGGCCGCGGAGAGATTGGTTTCCTTCGTCGATCGCCACGCGTCGCTCCCTTCACGCAGGTGTCGTCACTCGCTGGTTGGGCAGTTTATTCGCCCGATTTCGCGCCGCCCGGCGCCCCGGGTCGACCCGACCTCGCGGCGACTCACATTCCGATGGAGACTCCAGCCACGAGCATCGGTGAGGCGAGGAGAGGGAGTGCAGAAAGTCAGAGGGCGGGGAGCGAAGCCCGAAGATCGGGTAGCCCTCATCTATGAAAGCCCGTTGCGTGTCAAGGGGAGATCGCGTCGCCGGGGCCCATTCATCTATCCGAGCGTCGGGCGTGAGCCCTTGCCCATGGTGGCGCTTCCGAGCGGCGTGCGCGGCTGCCCTATCACCCGACGAGCGTCTGGCCCAGAGGGCTCTCGAGCTCGCCGCGCACAGCGCGGGCCCGGCGTGCGATGTCCGTTGTCGGTCGGGTCGTTGCGTCGCGGGTTCTTCCTGGGGCGTCAGGTCATGGTGGGCTCCTGCATCTGGTGGTGGAGCCAGCGCACGAAGCGGTTGGCCACGGCGGCGGCGATCACGCAGGGGTGCTTGCCCGCCCGACGCAGACGCGCGGCCAGGGATCCCCAGCGTTGGTCGCAGCGGACGAGCCGATGGCCCAGCTCGATGAGCGTGGAGCGCAGCGTCGGGTCGCCGGCGCGGATCAGGCCCGAGTCGGCCACGCGATCGCCGCTGGAGGCGTTGCGCGGGCACAGGCTGCAGAACCGCGCGAGCTGCTTGCCGCTGCGGAATCGGTCGAAGCGTCCGACATGGGCGCGCAGCACCCACGCGGTGACCGGGCCCACGCCGGGCATCTCACGCAGGCGACGCACGACCGGGTCGTTGTGGGTGCGCCCCTCCAACGCGTGCTCGACACGCGTCAGCCGCTGAGTGAAGAAGGCGATCTGAGCAAGACACTCGTCGAGCACCAGACGCGACGCGTCGTCCAGGTCCAGCGTGTCGACCCACGCCAGCCAGGCGCGGGACCAGGGACGCGTCCGCACGCCCGCGGGTCGCCGGCGCAGGTCGCGGAGCAACGCGCGCAGACGGAGCCTCGCGGCGCGTCGCTGATCGATCAGGGTCTGACGCAGCCCCACGAGCCGACGCAGCTCGCGGATCGGGGCGGGCGCGAGCCAGACACGCGGGAGCCAGCCCACGCGGGTGAGCTCGGCGAGCACGCGTGCGTCGGCCATGTCGCTCTTGTCGGGGCTCTGCTTCATGCGTGCGACATAGCCCGGGTGCGCCAGGGCCACGCTCCAGCCGGCGTGCTCGACGAGCTCGTCGGCCAGGTCGGCTGCGCCGCAGCAGGCCTCGATGGCCACGCCGGCCACCGCCCCGCGTCCCGAGACGGCCTCGACCACCTCACGCCAGTGGTTGCCGCAGGGCCGGTTGTACAGGGCGCGGCCGGCGGCGTCGACCACGCACACACGGATGAACGACTGGTGATAGTCCAGTCCCACATACACTGAGGTCTTCTCCATGTCCGTTGCTCCTTTCGGTGAGTCGTTGTCACACAGGGACGGTGTACACCGCCCCACGACTCGGGAGCAACGGGCTTTCATGCCATCACCCCGGCCCTCTCCCATCTCGCTGCGCGAGACAGGAGAGGGAGCAGACAGAGCCGCGGGCGGCGGCACGCGCGCCGCGGCGACCACGGTTCAGCAGAAGACCAACCCATCCCCCTTTGAACACTCCCGCCAGACATCGCCGAAGAGAATGTGGTGCCCGCGAGTCCGATTTCGCCCGACCGCAACCGCAGGAGTCTCCCCATGCTTGGCGCACCGCAGATCCCCGCCGTTTCCCCCGACACCGGAGCGCTCGTTTCACTCGGGGATCTCTGGCTCCCGATCCTCCTGGCGACGGCGGCGGTCTTCTTTCTGTCGATGCTCGCGTGGACGGTCGCGCCGCACCACAAGGGGGAGGCCCGCCGCCTGGGCAACGAGGCCGATGTGCTCGCCGCCCTGCGCCGGCTGGGCGTCGCCCCGGGGATGTACTTCTTCCCGTTCTGCGAGGGGAAGGACATGAAGACCGACGAGGGCAAGCAGCGCATGAAGGAAGGCCCGTGGGGACGCCTGCAGGTGTACCCCAAGGCGCCGGGCATGGGCGCGTCGCTGCTCGGCTCGTTCGTGCTGTACCTCGTCGTGTCGTTCGCGCTCGGATGCCTGGGCATCCCCACGCTGCCCCGCGGCGCCGAGTTCGCGGTGGTCTTCCACACGATGGCCATCGCCGGCGTGCTCGCGTACACCGCCGCCGTCATCCCCCAGATCATCTGGTTCGGGCGCTCCTGGTCGATGTTCGTGGCGCACCTCGTCGACGGGCTGATCTACGGGCTCGCGACCGCGGCGATCTTCGCGTGGCTCTGGCCCGGCGCATAACAGAGCCGCGGGCGGCAGCACGCGGTCCGCAGTTCACTTCTTTCATCAGAAGACCACTCCCAACCTGCGCCGCGCGCGGATGCGACGAGAGGGAGCCCTCACCCCAGCCCTCTCCCATCTCGCGTCCGGGGGCCGCGAGACAGGAGAGGGAGCAGACAGAGCCGCGGGCGGCAGCACGCGGTCCGCAGCGACCTCGCTTCATCAGAAGACCAATCACAACCAGCCCGCGACCGGGCGGACGACGGGTACTGTGTTTCCATCAACGAGCACGGGAGGAGGGGGAGCCCGGGTCAGGAATGCCCCGGGGCACCGAGAAAGAATCATGAATCACCGGTGCCCCGGGGCATCCGCGCAGCGGTGACCCGGGCGGCGGAGACGCACCTAGCAAAGGAGGCCCGGGAGGGAGAGAACACGGGTCAGGAATGACACTCACCGGGGAGCGGCAGAACATACCCGTTCACGCTTTCTAGAGACTGGAACGGAATCAGCCAAATAAGGTTCGGCTCGCGCCAAGGCCGCGAGCATTGTCCCCGATACAGGATGCCAAACTGATCAATAGCAGCAACAGATTGTCTCAGCAGGGATTACTCCGATGGGACAAATGGCAAGAGCTTCGGCTGGACATCCTTAAACAACACCCTGCCAGAGCCTGGCGAATGGTCAATGCCGAGAACGGGATCAACAAACCGAATGTACAGGCCTTCATGATCGCGCATGATCATAATCGCAGCATTCGTGTCGCGAAATAAAATTTTCTCGACTATAATCTCGCCCTCCGGAAGACTCGTGAGAAAGCCCTTGTTTCGAATGCCCTGTATTTCCGACATTGCGACGCTCTGGCCGAGCATTGCGGCAATGATCCGCCCGAATATCATTACGAGCAGCATTGCCACCACCACTCTGGCTGTAGTCAAAGCACCTTCCCCGAGATCATTGCGGAAGCGAGTAGCCCACTCTTTCCCTGGCGGCTTCCATGAATCGGAATCAACTGCGCGCCAGAGCAGCGGCAGTAGGCAAAAGGTGGCAGGAAGGATTCCAACCTTGAAGGCAAGATACAGTTTTCCCCACCAAAAAACACTATCGCCAAACAGTATCCACATTGACGCTATGTGGGCATAGCACACGAACCCAACGACGAGAAGAAGGCCAAAATACAGCGCATTCCAAACCGGCTGCGAGGCCTTTGTGGCGATACTAAGAAGCACAAATAGCGCTATCGCGAGGATCAGATAGAAGACAATGCCGCTTGCATTCATTAGGAGTTGAGTTGCGGTTGGGTCAAACCAGCGCAATTCAACGCCATAGATTGACAAATAGCCGCGGGTGTATCTTGCGGAAAGATCGTAGCCAAAAATTGAGATAACAGCCAGAATTGCGGCCGGAGCGATCCATTCCTCTATGCGCGTTCTCAAATGCCGCCTCCTGCTTCCCCGCCGAAAGAATCCCCCGCCACCCATCTCAGGGCCGCGGGGGTCACGAATGTATCAGATTCCCGTTTCCGGGCAAAGCGTCCGTTCAGGACCGCTCAATAGTCGTAATCGTCCATCCCCGCCCCAGCCCCCGCCGGCGCCTTGTCCTTCTTCTCCTTGATCTCCGCGATGATCGCGTCGGTCGTCAGGAGGAGGGCGGACACGCTGGCGGCGTTCTGGAGGGCGACGCGCTCGACCTTGGTCGGGACGATGACGCCCATCGCCACCAGGTCGCCGTATTCCTGCGTGGCGGCGTTGAAGCCGAAGTTGGTGGCGGTGTTCTCTTCGACCTTGCTCAGGACGAGCGAGCCGTCGAGGCCGGTGTTGGACGCGATCTGGCGGATGGGGGCCGCCACGGCGCGATAGATGATGTCGATGCCGACGCGCTCGTCGCCCTTGGCCTTCTTCTTGAGGGCCTCGAGCACGCGGCGGGCGCGGATCGGGGAGACGCCGCCGCCGGGCAGGATGCCCTCTTCGACAGCGGCGCGGCAGGCGTGGAGGGCGTCCTCGACGCGCGCCTTCTTCTCCTTCATCTCGACCTCGGTAGCGGCGCCGACATTGATCTGCGCCACGCCGCCCGACAACTTCGCGAGACGCTCCTGCATCTTCTCGCGGTCGTAGTCGGACGAGGTGTCCTCGATCTGGGCCTTGAGGAGTTCGATGCGCCCCTTGATGTCGGCGGGCTTGCCGGCGCCCTCGATGATCGTGGTGTTGTCCTTGGTGACGACGATCTTCTTGGCGCGCCCGAGGTCAGACAGGTCGATCTTCTCGATGTCGACGCCGAGTTCCTCCATGATGGGCTTGGCGCCGGTGAGGATGGCGATGTCCTCGAGCATGGCCTTGCGACGATCGCCGAAGCCGGGCGCCTTGACGGCGGCGACCTTGAGCACGCCGCGGAGTTTGTTCACGACGAGCGTGGCGAGCGCCTCGGACTCGACATCCTCGGCGACCAGGAGCAGGGCGCGCCCGGACTCGGCGATCTTGCTGAGGATGGGGATGAGATCCTTGGCGCTGCTGACCTTCTTCTCGTGGATGAGGACATAGGCGTCTTCGAGGATGCACTCCATCGTCGCCGGGGCGGTGACGAAGTGGGGCGAGAGGTAGCCCTTGTCGAACTGCATGCCTTCGAGGAGCTCGACCTCGGTCTCGAGGGACTTGCCCTCTTCGACGGTGATCACGCCGTCCTTGCCGACCTTGTCCATGGCGTCGGCGATGATCTTGCCGATCTGCTCGTCCTGGTTGGCGGAGCACATGCCGACCTGGGCGATCTCCTTGGAGGAGGAGATCTTCTTGGACATGTTCTTGAGTTCGGCGACGATGGCGGCGACGGCCATCTCGACGCCGCGCCGGACCTCGTTGGCGTTGGCGCCGGCGGTGATGTTCTTGAGTCCTTCCTGGAAGATGGACTCGGCGTAGATGGTGGCGGTGGTGGTGCCGTCGCCGGCGTCCTTGGAGGCCTTGGAGGCGACCTCTTTGACCATCTGGGCGCCCATGTTCTCGTAGGGGTCTTCGAGTTCGATCTCCTTGGCGACGGTGACGCCGTCCTTGGTGACGGTGGGGGCGCCGAAGGACTTCTCGAGGACGACGACGCGTCCGGAGGGTCCGAGGGTGACCTTGACTGCGCGGGCGAGTTTCTGGACGCCGCGGAGGATGCGGTCGCGTGCGTCGTTCTCGAAGACGATGTGTTTGGCTGCCATGTTCTGTGTTCTCTGCGTGAGTGAGTGTTTGTTGAGGTGGGTGGGTCTGAGGCCCGGGTCACCGCTGCGCGGATGCCCCGGGGCGCCGGTCCGGAATCCGGGGGCTTAGCCGATCTTGATCCAGGCGACGCGTTCGGCGTCGAGGATGTAGACGGCGCGTCCGTCGGTGACCTTGACGAGGTGGTCCTGCTCGTCGGGGATGAGCATCGCGTTCTTGACTTTGAGGAAACACCCGACGCCGGAAAGGTCGGCGTGGACATGCGCGAAGCAGACCGAAAGGTCTCGCTCGCCGTTGAGTTCGTGGAGCGCGATGCGGAGTTGGTCGGTGTTCATCGTGATCCCGGCGGGTTAGTCGATGATGCCGAGGATCTCGGACTCTTCCATGATGAGCATGTCGACGCCGTCGAGTTTGACCTCGGTGCCGGCGTAGGAGGAGAAGAGGACCTTGTCGCCGGGCTTGACGGTGAGGGGGATGCGCTCGCCGGTGTCGTGGTTGAGGGCGCCGTCGCCGACGGACTGGACGGTGCCGGTCTTGGGCTTGTCCTTGGCGGTCTCGGGGAGGTAGAGGCCGCTGTCGGTCTTGGTCTGCGCCTCGTCGCGGAGGATGAGGACGCGCGGGCCGAGGGGGCGGAGCGACGCGTTGGAAGACTTCTTGTTGGTGGAGGACGGCTTGGGCTTGGTGGCGGTGGCCATGGGACTCTTTCTCCGAAACTGCGTTGCTCAGGGCGAGCGTTGTGAATGGTTATGAACGATGCCGCGTGTGAGGCGGCGGGGGACCTTGAGTGCGCGTGTCAGTTGTTTGGGGGGCCGGAGCCGGTGGCGGCGTCGGGGTTGCAGCCGGGCGGGTCGTTGGCGCTGCCCCCGGCGCCGGCGCCCCCGGCGCCCCCGGGGCACTCGGGCCATTGGTTGTGGTAGTAGCGCGAGACGAGGCGCTGGAGGACGCGGAGCATCTGCTCGGCGTCGGCGGCGGAGCCGTGGACGACGGCGTAGGCGCCGTGGCGGAGTGCGTAGTGAAGTTCGCGCATGTACTCGCGCGCCGAGCGGTCTCGCGTGACGACGACGATGGGCGGGGGCGCCTCGAGCCGGCGCAGGACCTCGAGCAGGCGCTCGCCGCCCTCTTCGGTGAGGGCGGGATCGGGGGACGCGCCGTTGGGCGTGGGCTTGTGGGGGTTGTCGAGGGGGAGGCGCAGGTCGACGACGGCGGCGTGGACCGGGACGGAGCGGAGGACCTGGGCGGCCTCGGCGCCGGAGTTGGCGCGGAAGGAGCGGACGCCCATGGGCTCGAGGAGGCGCGGGAGGGCGTCGGCCCAGGAGGACTCGCGCCAGCCGCCGTAGGTCAGAAGGAGGTTGAGCCGGCGATCGCCCGACGCGGGAGGGGTGGGGGGCGAGGCCGGGGCTGCGGGCTGGCTCGCGGGCTGGCCGGGGGTCGGGGCGCGACGGATGGTCCAGCGGACGACGAGGCGTCCCCGACGGGGGGCGCCGCCTTGGTCCGAGGGGCCGGGATTGTGCGCGCTATACGACACCGTGCGTGGTGTTGTGCAACCCTTGCGCCGGTCGGGGGAGGTAGAGAAAGGGGCTTGGACCCCTGAACCGCCGCCCTCAGCGGGGTTTGTGCGGCGCCCGGTTGCCGCGGCGCGTCGGGGAGGCGAGAGCGAGGCGCCAAAGTGGCAGTCGGGCGGGAGAAGGGAGCAGGGAGTGGGGAATGGGGAGCAGAAGGAGACAGGAGGAGACAGGAGGGTGGCGTGGTACGGCGAAGCCGTGCCACGAGCTCTGCCAGCGGTGAACGAATCGCACCTCCCCGCCTCCTCGCCCCGCTTGCGGGGAGAGGACGGCGAGCGCAGCGAGCCAGGTAAGGGGTGCGTCTCGGAAGGCACGAGTCATGAGGCACGAGGCACAAGGGAAGATCGCGCGGTCGAGCGCACCGCGCAGTTCGAAACCCCTCACCCCGGCCCTCTCCCCTCGGGGGAGAGGGGGCCAGACCCCCTCACCACTCTTTGGGCTTCTGCCTTCTCGACTTCTTCTCGCCCGCTTCCTTCTTGGCCTGCAGGCGGCGCTGCTTGGAGCCCTTGGTCGGCTTGGTCTTCACGCGAGGTCGCGGCGGGGTGACGGCGCGCACCAGCATCTCGCGCAGGCGGGCCAGGCACTCGGCCTTGTTCTGCTGCTGGGAGCGGTGCTCGTCGGAGACGAGGATCAGTTCGTCCTCGAGGGTCAGTCGCGAGCCGGCGAGTGTGCGAAGGCGGTTCTTCGCCGGTTCGGTGATGGGCAGGTCGGCGAGGGAGACGCGCAGTTCGCAGGCGGTGAGGCGTTTGTTGACATTCTGGCCGCCCGGGCCGCGGCTGGTGGTGAAGGAGACGCGCAGGATCGATTCGGGCGCGTGGACGCGCGGCGCCAGTTCGACGCCGGTGGGTTCCGGGGGTGGCTGTCCTGGGTCGCGCCGGGATGAAGGGTCGCTGGCGTTCATCGCGTCTGGCGGGTCGGGCGTGTACGCTCCCGGCTCACCTTCTCCTGGAGTTCTCGATGCCCACGATACGGCCCGTCGTTCTGGTGTGCGCCCTGCTCGGCTCGGGCGTCGCGTGCGCGCAGCAGCAGGCCGCTCCCCCGGTTCCCCCGGTTCCCCCGGCGCCCCCGGCGCCCCCTGCCACCACGGAACTGACGGACGACGCGCTGTGGGCGCCCGGTCGCTGGACGCTGCAACTCGAGCCCTCGGTGTGGTGGGCGGCGATGGGCGGGGACATCCGCGTGGGGAACGGCGGGACGAAGCTGGAGTTCAAGGACTTCGACGGCGACGCGGACGATCCGAACGCCGCGTTCTCGCTGCGCGCGATGTATCGCAAGGACAAGTGGACGGTCATGGTCGACGGGTTTTCGTTGTCGTTTGACGAGGGCGACCCCGGCGCCGGCAACGGCGCGCTGGACTTCTCGCTGTGGTCGGTCGACGCGAGCGTGGGGTACACGGCGTGGGAGCGATCCCGACGCCGGTACGACCAGGGCGTCGGGACCGACACCGGCGCCGCGGTGCGCGTGATCCCCTACGCCGGGCTGCGCATGATCCGCCCGGACCTCAAGACCGATTCGGCCGGCGGCAGCGCGAGCGAGTCGGAACTGTTCCTGCACCCGATGGTGGGCGTGCGCCTGGAGATCGAGGTGAGCGATCGCTTCTCGTTCGACACCGGCTTCGACGCCGGCGGGCTCGACCTGCTGGGCGAGGACGCGATCACGATGGATTGGACCGTGGGCCTGCGCTTCCACCCGGTGGAGCGCGTCGCGATCCAGATCGGCTTCCGCCAGATGTTCATGAATCTCGAGAGCGACGACCTCGAGATCGACGGCTCGCTCGGCGGCCTGATGCTCGGGGTGATGATCCGCTTTTGAGATGGCATGAGGCAAGAGGCACAAGGCACAAGGGCAGAAAGAAACTCGTCTCTGAATCTCCCCTTGTGCCTTGTGCCTCTTGCCTCATGCCATCTTCACCCCACTAACCAATCCTGCATCACGAACGCCAACCCCAGGAAGGTGAGGAAGCTGAGGGAGTCGGTGAGCATCGTGAGGAAGATGGTGCTCGCGGTCGCCGGGTCGAAGCCGAGCCGGCGCATGACGATGGGGATCGACGCGCCGGCGGCGCAACCCACGGTCAGCGCGCCGGTCATCGCGACCCACGCGACCAGCCCGAACTTGTAGTTGACGCCCCACAGCCCGAGCCAACCAAGGATCGCGGCGCCCGTGAACACCAGCATCCCGTTGAGGAAGCCCGAGACCGTGCCGACGGCGGTCTCGCGCAGCAGCAGGGGGAGAGAGCGCCCCTTCTTGACCTCGCCCAGCACGATGCCGCGGAGCGTGACCGCGAGCGACTGCTGCCCGGCGTTGCCCGACTGGTTGGCGATGACGGGCATGAAGACCGCCAGGATCGCGAACTGCGCGATCAGCCCCTCGAAGTTCAGCACCACGATCGCCGCGACGGTCGAGGTGAACAGGTTGACGATGAGCCAGGGCGAGCGACCTCGCAGCTTGCGCGGCACGCTGCTGCTCGCGCTCTCGCCCACGCCCACGCCGACCTGCTTCTGCGCGTCTTCGGTGGCTTCCGCCTCGACGATGTCGAGCACGTCGTCGATGGTGACGGCGCCGAGCAGACGGTTGTCCTGATCGATGACGGGCAGGGTGAGGTGGTCGTACTTGGCGAACTCGCGCGCGACATCCTCGCGGTCGGTCTCGGGCCGGATCGCGTCGACCTCATGCTCCATCAGGTCTTCGATGCGGTGCGCCGGGTCGGCCAGCAGCATGTGGCGCAGCGAGATGTACCCGATCAGCCGGTGCTGCGCGTCGAGGCAATAGATGTCCTCAGCGCTGATGTCCTCGTCGCGAAACACCGGGTCGTTGCGCAGGAACTCGATCGCCTTCGCGACCGTCAGCCCGGGGGGCAGCGCGATCACGTCGGTGCTCATCAGCCCGCCCGCGGTCTCGGGCGCGTACTGCGCGAGCTTGCCCAGGTGCGCCGCCAGGTGGCGCGGCATCTGGAGCAGGATCTTCGCCGACTGGTCGCGCGGCATCGCCTGCAGCAGGTCCACCGCGTCGTCGGGGTCCATGAACCCCAGCAGCTCCGCCGCCTCGGGCGGGTCCAGATCCATCAGCACCGTCTTCGCCAGCGCCAGGTCCATGTGCGCCAGCGCGTCGGCGGCGGACTCCTCCTCCATCCGCCGGATGACCTCGGTGGATTCCTCGGAGTCCAGCTGCGAGAGCGATTCCGCCGCGTCCGCCGGCTCGACCTCTTCGAGCAGCGTCGCCAGCATGTCGGGCGTCGCGTCCTCGGAGTCGAGCATCTCCTCGATGCGCGTGTCGAGGTCGGTGGATTCGCCCGGCTCGTAGATCACGGTGCACGCGTCGGCGGTCTCGTCGGTGTCGGACTCTTCGGAAGGCGCGTCGTCGAGCGGCCCGCGCGCGCTGCCGCCGCCCCGCGTGTCCCGGGGGCCCCGGGGGTCGAGGTCGTCGCCTGGCCGGATGTCGTCCTCGCGCTCGGGCATCGCGGGATCATCGCGTGAAACGGTCGGGGAGTCCACCCGATGGACCGGTGCGGATCAAATCAGAGCGCGCGTGGTTCGTTGATCGTTGCTTCCGTGAGGTGCGGGGGGAGCGGGGAGAAAAGAGGAGAAAAAGTCAGAGATTGGAGAGCGAAGCCGGGAGGCGGGGTAGCCCTCACCCCAACCCTCTCCCATTCTGTTCGCTTCGCTCACAGAACAGGAGAGGGGGCCAGAGATTCTGCGCGGCGTGTCGGGCCGGGCACGTCGTTTCCGGATGTCTGGTGGCGCACCGATCGGCCGCGTGGGTCGTCGGGCGCCGCGGCAGGAGAATTCCCGTGAACCGTTGGTGCATTCGTGTCGGTTTGGCGTCGCTGGTGTCTGCGCTGGCCCCCTGTGCGCTGGCGGTGGTGGTGGCGCCGGGCGAGACGCGGGCGCTGCTGGGGACGAACCCGACCGCCTCGCCCTGGCTGGTGGCGCCCTCGCCCTTCTTCGTGCCGGGCGGGTTCTTTGTGCGCGGGCCCGACGGGGTGTCGGCGGTGTTCGCCGGGCAGTGGATCGTGAGCTTCAAGATCGCGCCGCCGCTGTCGCAGCCGATCCTGAACTACCGGCTGCAGACGACCTATGCCGAGGGAACCCGGCGCATCGTCGCGGTGGAGTTCACGGGCTACGCGCCCTTCGCGATCGAGACCGAGTTCCTGTCGGAAGCGACGAACAACAACGAGCCCAAGCGGGTGGTTCGCTCCGCCGACGGCGACACGCTGCGATTCGAGTTCGAAACGCCGATCTTCGCCGACCAGACCACGAAGTTCTTCTACGCGATGACCAACGCGACGCAGCACGCGAATGTCGGGACGATGCGCGTCATCCTCAACACCGGCGAGATTGGAATCGTGAACAACTTCCCTGTCCCCGTGATGCCGGCGGTCCAGGCGCCGTGCCCCGGCGACAACACCGGCGACGGCGTGATCAACTTCGCCGACCTGAGCAGCGTGCTGACGAACTTCGGCAACGCGTGCCCGTGAGCGGATCAGAGCCGCGGGCGGCAGCACGCGGGTCGCAGTGAACTTTGTTCATCAGAAGATCATTCCCGACTTGTGCTGATCACGGCCGGGGAAGAGAAGAGAAAGAGAGTGGGGGGAGGGAAGCCGGGAGGTTGGGCAGCCCTCACCCCAACCCTCTCCCATTCGGCTGCGCTCGACAGGAGAGGGGGCCGGAAGGGGAGGGAGCGAGAGATCAGACGCTCGGCTCTCGCGCGCCGCCGAGTTTGCCGGCGTAGCGCGCTCGCACGGGTTTCGCGACCTTCTCGAGGAAGCGGTCGACCTGCTCGGGCGCGAGCCCGACATATTGCACGGGGTTCATCGCGGCGTCGAGGTCGATGCCGGCGAGAAGGGGCTCGGCGCGCAGGCGGTCGAGGAGGTCATTGGCCTGGCCCTCGTTCTTCACGCGGTTTCCGGCGGCCTGGGCGTGCGTGCGGATCGCTTCGTGCACCTGCTGGCGGTCGCGCCCGTGCTTGTTGACCGCTTCCATCATGAGGTTTTCGGTGGCCATGAAGGGCAGTTCCGCCATGAGGTTGGCGTGGATGGTCGCTTCGTGGACATCGAAACCGGAGGCGATGTTGTGGAGCAGGTCGAGGGCGCCGTCGGTCGCGAGGAACGCTTCGGGCAGCGAGAGCCGGCGGTTGGCGGAGTCGTCGAGCGTGCGTTCGAGCCACTGGGTGGCGGCGGTGTCGTAGGCGTTGCTCGCGAGGTTGATGACGAAGCGCGAGAGCGCCGTGGCGCGCTCGGCGCGCATGGGGTTGCGCTTGTAGGGCATCGCGGACGAGCCGATCTGCGCCTCGCCGAAGGGCTCGTCGAGTTCCTTGCGGCTGGCCATGAGGCGGATGTCGTTGCAGGTCTTGTGGATGACGGAGGCGAGGTTGGCGAGTTCGGAGAGGGCGAAGGCGTCGACGACGCGTGGGTAGGTCTGGCCGCTGAGGAGGTAGGTGGCGTCCTCGTCGAAGCCGAGTTTTTTGGTGACGAGTGTTTCGAGGCGCGCGACCAGGATCGGGTCGTCGTTGAAGAGGGCGAGGTAGGAGGCCTGGGTGCCGGTGGCGCCGCGGAGGCCTCGGAGTTTGATGTCGTCGCGGGTGCGTTCGAGTCGTTCGAGGCAGAGGGAGAGGTCGTAGGCCCAGGTGGCGGCGCGTTTGCCCAGGGTGGTGGGCTGGGCGGGCTGGTAGTGGGTGAATGCAAGGAGCGGGAGGTCTTTCCAGCGCTGGGCGAAGGTGGAGAGTGCGTCGATGGCTCGCGCGGTTTTGATGCAGACGAGGTGGAGGGCGTCGCGGAGCTGGGGGAGCTCGGTGTTGCAGTTGATGTCCTGGGATGTGCAGCCCAGGTGGATGATGGCGCGTGCGTGGGGGGCCCGGTCGCCGTAGGCGTGGACGTGGGCCATCACGTCGTGGCGGAGTTTCTTCTCGTAGTCGGCGGCGTGTGCGAAGTCGGCGTCGGTGAGGTCGAGGGCGGCGCGGAGCTCGGCGATCTGGGTGTCGGTGATGGGGAGGCCGAGCTCCTTTTCGGATTCGGCGATCGCGAGCCAGAGGCGTCGCCAGGCGGAGAACTTGCGCCGGGGGGACCAGACCGCCTGCATCTCGGGGGAGGCGTTGCGCGACGCGAGGGGGGAGGTATAGATTGAATAGGGGTCGGCGTGGGGCATGGGCGTTGTCTCGACCTCCGGGGGTTTCGGACGCGTACAGGGCTGGTACGATCGGGGTTGGACCGTGATCGGACCGATGGTATCGCGTGGAGGAAGGCCCGTCGGCGGGCGAGTGCATGGCGCAGCGAGCAGACCGCAACACGAACCGTGGCGTTGAGCGCGACAAGAGCGTTCCCACCCCCGGGTCCGCCCCCACCCCGGGCCCCGGTGGTGACGGCGCGCGAGCCGAGCAGGACGCCGCGTCGGCGCGCCGGGCGGAGCTGGACGCGATCCTGATCGAGACCATCCGGAACGGGACGAGCGCCGGGGAGCGGCAGGCGGCGTGGACGGAACTGCTGGAGGCCCACGAAGACCGGATCTTCGCGACCTGTTTGAGGATGGTGCGGGACTACGAGACCGCGCGGGACCTGACGCAGGACTCGATGGTGAAGGTGATCCAGGGGCTGGACTCGTTCGACAACCGGGCCCGGTTCAGCACCTGGCTGACGCGTGTGTCGATGAACGTCTGCATCAGTTATATGAGGAAGCGCCGCCTGCGCCGGCACGCCTCGCTGGACGCCCCGATGGGGGGTTCGGAGGGCGGCGGGGGGCCTGGGGCGGGGGCGGGGCGGGGCGCGTCGTTTTCGGACGCGCTGGAATCGCCTGAGGAACACAACGCGCAGGAGCGCGTCGAACAGCGGGAGGACCGCGAGATGTTGCTGGCAGCCCTCGACCTGCTCGACCCCGACCATCGCGCGGTGCTCGTGCTCCGCGACGCGCAGGATCTTGACTACCAGCAGATCGGCGATGTCCTCGGAGTGCCTTTGGGCACGGTCAAGAGCCGCCTGTTCCGAGCGCGTGCGGCGCTCCGCGAAGCGATCGAGAAGCTCCAGTCGCAGACGACGGAGGGGCTCGAGCGCAGCGACGACGAGGGCAGGACGAGCGGGAGTGATGCGCCGTGACGGACAGACGATTCGACGAGAACGACCTGCTGGGCTGGATCGAGGGAGACCTTCCTTCGGACCGCGCCGATGCTCTGGAGCGCGCCATGCGCGAGGACGCCGGCCTGCGCCACACGCTGGACGCGATGCGCCGTGATCGTTCGATGCTGCGCGCCGAGTTCGTCGCGATCTGGCGCGAAGCCGGGGCGAAGGCCCCGCTTCGCACCGTGCAGGAGGCGATCGAGGCCGCCGAGCGCGAGGCGATCCTGACCGGCGGCGGCCGGGCGCGACGCGCTGGCGTGCTGGCCGTGATCGGTCGCAACCGCGGGCTGGCGATGGCCGCGTCGCTGGGGCTGATGATCACGGCGGGCGCACTCGTGTGGACGGCGACCGCGCCGTCGGCCGGGCCCGGCGCCGGGCGACAGATCGCCGGCAACGACGCGATGAGCATGACCGACGCGCTGTCGAGCCTGCTGGCGATCGAACCCGACCCGGTCTCCCCGGAGATCTCCGAGACCGCTGTCGCGTCGGGCCCGACGCCCGAGCAGATCGACGCGGCGATCGCGATCGCGCAGCGCGCTGAGGCCGACCGGGCGCGCACGCTGGCGAGCGTGCCTCGTTCGCAGTCGCCCTGGGCCGAACTCCAGTCGCAGAACCCCGTGCTGCCCTCGCGCCTGCAGGGCCCGCTGATGGCCTCGCGCTCGTTCTCGTCTGGCGCGCAGGCGACGCCGGCGTCGCTGGTGAGCTGGGAGCGCGACCTGATGACCCACGATCTCGGGGGGCGCGATCGCGCCTTTACGCGCGTGCACGCGGACGACATCCCCGAGGCGATGCCTGCGACCTACGACGACGCGGTCCGCCTCGCCGGGCTGAACCGCCTTGCCTTGCGCGTGGTGTCGGACGACCCGCGCGCGATCGAGCGCGAGTTGTTCACTCTGGCGGCGCTGCACGGCCTGCACATCGAGCTGACGAGCATGGGCGACGCCTGCGGCGTGGTCACCTATTCGGTGTCCCTGCCCTCCGGCCAGCCCGAGGATATGGAGCGCCTTGTCGAGGCGATCTGCGCCTGCGCAGGCGCGCCCGGCCCCGCGCGACGCACCTACTTCGATGTGACCTCGCTGCCCTCCAGGAGCGTGGGACGCTCCTCGGCGGGCGTCAACGCCGGGTCGACGCGCGTGAGCGTCCCGGTGCTGATCGAGCCGGCCGGCGTGCACTGACCATCTTGCGACCGGAGTGACGGACCGCGGCGGTCTCGTGCTCGACGAAGGAGCGCGAGGCGCGGGCGGTCGCGTCGTCCTCGCCCGCGATGTCGTAGGCGAGGACCGAGGTCTGCTCGTGCTCGCGAGGGAGCATCGCCGCTTCTCTGGCCGAGCGTGCCCGGGCGCGCCGGTCTGCCTCGAACGACACGATGGTCCCGACCGGGAGGATGAACAGCCCCAGAACGCTGAGGAGGATCCAGGTCTCGGTCGCGCGGACGCTGACCGGGTCGAGGATGGTCCAGAGGGTTGCGCCGCCCGCCACGACCGAGGCGGCGGCGATGAACTGCAGCGCGAGCCGTCGCGCCGCAAGGGGGGAATTCGACATCACGCGTCCTTGCCAGTCCCGCGCCAGAGGGCGCGTAGAGGGGGGAGAAGGGAGAAGTCTCTCTCGCTCCGCGGCGCGTCATGGCATCGCGGAAGGCCAAGCGTACACAAGGTCGTCCACGCTCCGCAAGGGAGGCGCCGGGGTTCTTCGCGCAAAGATCGCATGCCCGGGGAAGTTGTGGAGTCGGGGTGTCGCAAGTATCGTCCCCGACCTGTGAGCCGCCCGATCCGACGCCCGAGCCCCGCCCGTCACGCCGCGCCCCTCGCGGCGGTCGCGCTCGCGCTGTGCGCAGGCGGCGCGTCGTTCGCGCAGGTCGCGCCGACAGAGCCGGCCCGACCGGAGATCGCGCCGGAGAGCCCGTTCGAGTTCCGCCCGATCCGGCGCATCCGTGTGGAGGGGTTGGCGCGCGTCGACGAGCAACTGGTGCGCAACCAGATCCGACTGCGCGAAGGCCAGCCCTACAGCGACGCGACGGCGCGCGAGGATGTGCGCCGGCTGTTCCGGCTCGGGCAGTTCGCCAAGCTCGACGCCGAGGTCTTCCCCAACGAGGACGGGTCGGTCGACGTGGTGTATCGCGTGCGAGAAGCCCCGATCGTGCAGGACGTGCAGGTCGTGGGCAACCGGAGCATCCCGGACCGCGACCTCGCCGCCGCGGTGCGCATCGACCCGGGCGTGCCCATCGACGAGTACGAGCTCGGTCGCGCCGAACGCGCGATCGAAGAGGTCTATCGCCGGCGCGGGTACTTCCTAGTCGACGTCACGGTCGATCGCGAGGAACTCGAGCGCGAAGGGGTCGTGCTGTTCCGGATCCGCGAGGGCGGGCGCGTCCGCCTCACCGACATCCGCTTCGAGGGCAACGAGGCCTTCGCGCCGCGCGAGATCCGCACCGCGGTGCGATCTCGCGTGCGAGGGGTCTTCAGCCGCGGCCCGCTCGACAACGACGCGCTCGACGCCGACGTCGCGTCCATCATCCGCTACTACCGCGACCGGGGGTACCTCGACGTGCGCGCCGACCGGCGCATCACGCCCAGCCCGGACGGGCGCGAGGCCATCGTCACCTTCGTCATCGACGAGGGGCCCCTGTACTCCCTGCGCGATGTGATCCTGGCGACCGGCGATGTCCCCGAGGGGCAGACACCCAGCGTTTCGCGCGAGCAGGCGATCGGGCTGCTCGTCGTCAAGCCGGGCGATGTCTACTCCGCGCTGCGCATCACCCAGTCGATCACGAAGATTCGCGAGGCCTACTGGCAGCTCGGTCACCCGGATGTCGTCGTGAACTCGCAGGAGCTGCGCGTCCCGGGCGGGCGCCCCGAGGTTGATCTCCTCCTCACCATCCAGGAGGGGCCTCGCGTGCGCACCGGCGAGGTCATCATCCAGGGCAACAGCATCACCGACCAGCGGGTCATCCGGCGCGAGCTTCAGCAGGTCAACGTCCGGCCCGACAGGCCGATCGACCGCGGCGCGATCCAGACCGCCGAGCGCCGGCTCGGCTCGCTGCGTCTCTTCGATCCACTGGATCCGCCCACGGCGTACCTCCAGAACCCCGACCCGGCCCGCCCGGCCCATCGCGATCTCCTTATGGAGGTCCGCGAGACCGACACCGGCACGGTCACCTTCCTCGCCGCCGTCGGGTCCGACTCGGGCCTCATCGGCTCGGTCTCGATCGGGCAGCGCAACTTCGATATCTCGCGCACGCCCGATTCGCTCGACGAGCTCCTGTCCCGCCGCGCGTTCCGAGGGGGCGGGCAGGACTTCAACATCACCCTCGCGCCGGGCACGGATGTCCAGACCTACTCCATCAGTCTCACCGAGCCCTGGCTCTTCGACACCCCGCTCTCGCTGGGCGGGTCGCTCTTCCTGCGCGACCGGGTCTACGACGAGTACGACGAGAGCCGTTACGGCGGGCGCCTCCGGCTCGCGCGCCGCTTCGGGACGCTCTGGACCTCGGCGCTGACCTTCCGCGCCGAATCCATCGAACTCTCCGACATCAACCCAACCTCCCCGGTCGACTTCTTCGAGGTCGAGGGGCGCAACACGCTCACCGGGCTCGGGCTCAGTCTCACCCGGAGCACCATCCCCTTCGAAGAGCGGTTCACCCCCTCCCGAGGCACCTACCTCGAGCTTCGCGCCGAGCAGGTCGGCATCCTGGGGGGCGATTTCAACTTCACGAAACTCGAAGCCGAGCACACGCTCTATGTGCCCCTCAGCGAGGACTTCCTGGGCCGGCGCACCGTCCTCAGCGTCAACACCAAGGTCGGCTACATCGTCCAGGACGACGAAGCCCCGGTCTACGAGCGGTTCTACATGGGTGGCCGCAGCTTCCGCGGGTTCGAGTTCCGCACCGTCTCCCCTCGCAGCGTCCAGCAGAACGGCGACCCCTCCAGCGAGCCCGTGGGCGGCGAGTGGCTGTTCTTCTTCGGCCTCCAGCTCGAACAGCCCCTCTGGCAGAACATCCTGTCGGGCGTCATCTTCATGGACTCGGGCACCGTCGTGAACGACCCCGGCTTCGAGGACTACCGGGTCGCCATCGGCGCCGGCGTCCGCCTGCGCATCGCGGCGCTGTCCAACGCGCCGCTCGCCTTCGACTTCGGCATCCCCATCGTCAGCGAAGAGACCGACCAGCAGCGCACCTTCAGCTTCAGCATCGATCTGCCCTTCTGACGCCCGGTTTCCGCGATCAGGCAGCGTCCTGGCTCGCCCGCCCGGACCCCGGGGGCGGTATGATGCGTCCCACTCGCAGCCCGGCTCACCCGGGCCCCTGCCCGGGCGGCGTCGCGAGCCGGACCGCCCATCGCCGACGAACCAGACCCCCGAACACGAGGGACCCCGATGAACGCACCCAACGCCCGTCGCACCCTGTGGCCCGTCGCGATCTGCGTCGCGGCGCTCGCCCTGACCGCGCTCTCGTGGCGCGCGACGGCCAACGCCGTCCAGTCCGCCAAGCCGGTGACCATCGGGCTGATCAACATGGAGTCCGTCATGAACGGGCTCGCCGAGATCGAAGATCAGCAGAAGCGCATCGACGCGCTGATGGCGCAGCGCCGTCGCACGATCGACGAGATGTCCAGGCAGCTCACCGCCGCCCAGGAAGAGCTCAAGCTCCTCCCGGAGAACTCGTCGCAGCGCGTGTCCAAGAGCCGCGAGATCACCGAGATGAGCATCAAGCTGCGCGTCGAGGGCGAGGTCGCCGTCGGCTACATCGACGCCGAGAAGGGCGAGATCTACGCCAACCTGTTCCGCAAGATCGAGGACGCGAGCAGGCGGTTCGCCGAGCGCAACGGGTTCGACATCATCCTCAGCACCGACGCCTTCGCCGAGGTCCGCAACGGCACCGAGCAGCAGGTCAAGTCGTTCATCGTCTCTCGCCGCGTCATCCACGCGAGCAAGCAGATCGATGTCTCCGACCAGCTCCTCACCATGATGAACAACGAGTACCGCGCGAACGCGACATCCAGGCCCTGACCGAGCCGACCGCGACGAATGCAAGGCCACGCCGACGCAGAGACCGCCCACGCGACCCACGCGCCGACCATGCACCCCGGCGCGCACAACGGTGCTCCGCCCGTGAGCGGCGCTCGCCCGCCCGGCGCACGCGTCTGGACCACGAAGCAGCTCGCGGAGCTTCTGAAGGCCGAGCTGAGAGGCCCCGAAGACCTGCGCATCGAGCGTCTCGACGCGCTCGACCGCTCCGATGAGCGCACGCTGACCTTCGTGCGCGACGCCAAGCGCGCCGCGCAGTGGGCCGCCAGCCGCGCCGCCGCCGCGATCGTCACCCGGGGCGTCGACCTCGAGGCCGCGCCGGGCAAGGCGATCCTCGTCGTCGACGACGCCGACCGCGCGACCATCACCGTGCTCGAGATCCTCACGCCGCCCACGCACTTCCCGGGCGTCGGGTCGCACGCGCAGGCGTCGATCGACCCCAGCGCCGTCATCGACCCGACCGCCGCGATCGGGCCGTTCGTGACCATCGGCCCGCGCACCGTCGTGGGCCCTCGCGTCGTCCTGCACTCCGGCGTCACGCTGGGCGCCGACGTGCGCATCGGCGAGGACACCGAGCTGCGAGCCGGCGTCGTCGTCGAGGACCGCTGCGTCATCGGCGCACGCGTCCGGCTCCACGCCAACTCCGTTATCGGCGCCGATGGGTTCGGCTATCGCCCCAGCGCCGACGGGAAGTCACTCGCCAAGATCCCCCATGCCGGCAACGTCGAGATCCACGACGACGTCGAGATCGGCGCCAACACCAACATCGATCGCGGCAAGTTCGGCCCCACCGTCGTCGGCGCCGGCACCAAGATCGACAACCTCGTGCAGATCGGGCACAACTGCCTCGTCGGCCGGTCCGTCATCATCTGCGGCGTCGCCGCGATCGCCGGGTCCGTGCGCGTCGGCGACGGCGCCATCCTCGGGGGGGGCGTCCGCATCGCCGACAACCTCAGCATCGGCGCCGGCGCACGCATCGGGGCCGCCTCGGGGGTCATGGACGATGTCCCGCCCGGCCAGACCTGGGCCGGCTACCCGGCCAGGCCCATCGCCGAAGCCATGAAGGTCCTCGCCGGGATGTCGCGACTGCCCGAACTCATCAAGCAGGTGAAGCGACTCGAGCGCGAGGCGCGCGAACAATAAGCCCGCGCATGCCCGCCACCTCCAGGAACCCCGGCCCCTGCCGCCAACGCACGCTCGCCCGAGCGGTCAGCGTTTCCGGCGTCGGTCTGTTCACCGCCAGGCCCGCCACCGTCACGATTCACCCGGCAGAGGCGGATTCCGGCATCGTCTTCCGACGCACCGACCTCCCCGGTGCGCCCTCCGCCCCGGCGCGCATCGAGAACGTCGTCGACCGGCCGCGCCGGACCGCCCTGCGCGCCCCGGGCGCGCCGGCCGACTCCGCCGACGCGCTCGTCGAGACCGTCGAGCACCTGCTCTCCGCCCTGGCAGGGCTTGGCGTCGACAACGCGCGCATCGATATCGACGGCCCCGAAGTCCCCATCGGCGACGGCTCCGCCAAGCTCTTCGCCGACACCCTCGCCGAGGCAGGGCTCGTCGAGCAGGACGCCGACCGCCGACCGATCGTCATCACCGAGCCCATCACCGTTCGCGCCACCCACACCGGCGAGGGCGCCGAGTCCGTCATCGTCGCCCTCCCCAGCGAGTCCGCGACACTCGAACTCCTCTACGACCTCGACTACGGCGCCAGCAACCCCCTCGGTCGACAGGTCGCCGCCTTCACACTCAATCTCGGCGCGCCCCCGGCCTCGCCGGGGCAGCAGGGCGACCCGCTCGCCAACGGCGCGCTCTCCAGCAGCCCCTACGCCGCTTCACTCGCCCCGGCGCGCACGTTCGCGATGCTCTCCGAGGCCGAGTCCATGCGCCAGCGCGGCCTCTTCGCCCACCTCAAACCCGCCGACATGCTCGTCATCGGGCCCCAGGGACCGATCGACAACACGCTCCGATTCTCCGACGAGCCCGTCCGGCACAAGCTTCTCGATCTTCTCGGGGATCTCTATCTTGCCGGACGCCCCGTTCAGGGGAAGATTATCGCCAGCCGTTCGGGGCACGCCCTCAACCAGCAGCTCGTGAGGGCCCTTCTCGAGCAGGCCAGGCGGCGGGAGCCGGGCCGGAAACCCCCCGCCGTCAACCCCGATACCCCCCCGGCGTTCGACATCAAACGGATTCTCTCGCTCCTGCCCCACCGATATCCGATGGTTTTAGTGGACCGCGTGATCGAGCTGGAAGGCGATCGCCGGGCGGTCGGACTCAAGAATGTCACCATCAACGAGCCCTTCTTCCAGGGGCATTACCCCAGCGAACCCATCATGCCGGGGGTGCTCATCGTCGAGGCGATGTCGCAACTCGCCGGGCTTATGCTCAGCCAGAAGCTCGAAAGGACGGGTAAGATTGCCGTCCTGCTGAGTATGGATCGCGTGAAACTCCGCCGGCCCGTCGTCCCGGGCGACCAGCTGGTGATGGAGACGGAAGCAGTGAAAGCCACGGAGCGTTTCGGTGATGTCCAGTGCGTGGCCCGTGTCGACGGGCGCCTCGTCGCCGAAGCCCGCGTCAAGTTCATGATGGTCGACGCGGAGCCCGCTCGATGAGCCGACACGCCGCGCCCACGGCACGCCCCGCGCGCCGCGTGGTCGATCGCCCCGCCGAGCTCGACGCCCCGGCTTCGCCGCGCATCCACCACACCGCCGTCATCGACCCCACCTCCGTCGTCGCCCCCGACATCGTCATCGGGCCCTACGCCGTCGTCGGCCCGCGCTGCGTCATCGGCGCAGGGTGCAGACTCCACCCCCACTCCGTCATCTGCTCCGACACCACGATGGGCGAGGGCAACGAGGTCTTCCCCCACGCCGTCATCGGCGCCGACCCGCAGGACCTCAAGTACCGCGGCGAGCACGCCACCCTCCACATCGGCGACAACAACAAAATCCGCGAGCAGGTCACCATCCATCGAGGCACCGCCGTCGGCGGCGGGACCACCCGCATCGGCTCGAACTGCCTCCTCATGGTCGGCGTCCACATCGCCCACGACTGCGTCGTCGAGGACGACGCCGTCATCGCGAACAATGTCATGCTCGGGGGCCACGCCCACATCGAGACCGGCGCGACAATCGCAGGCGGCGCAGGCGTGCACCACTTCGCGACCGTCGGCAAGTACGCCTTCGTGGGCGGGCTGACGCGCATCGCCAAAGATGTCCCGCCCTTCATGGTCGTCGAGGGCAACCCCGCCGAGCCGCGCAAGGTCAACACCGTCGCGCTCTCGCGCCGAGGGTTCTCCGCCGCCGAGATCGAGGCGCTCAAGCAGGCCTTCAAGATCCTCTTCCGCGACCACGAGGCCCCGGTCAGCGTGCTGGTGCAGCAACTGCGCGCCGACGAGACCCAGCCCGACTGCGTGCGCGAACTCTGCGACTTCTTCGACCGCGTCCGCGACGGCATCCACGGGCGCTGGCGCGAGTCCCTGCGCGACCTGAAGGCCGCGCCGAGGCGCTGAGCCGGCAGTCCGGGCAGAGATATCCCCGAAAAAGGTCTTGGCAGCCCCGGCCCCCGGTCCGTTATTCTGTGGGTCGGAAGGGGATCTGCCCATGCGTCAGGACCGGGACACGCATCGGATCGTCAAAGCAGCGGCAGCGATCGCCTATGTGCCCGTTCCGCCGCGCGGAAGGCGACTCACGCGAGTGACCCGCCGCGCCGTCACGCTGATCGAACTGCTGGTGGTCGCGTTCGTGATCAGCGTGCTGCTGCTCATCACCGTGCCGGTGATCCGGCATTTCAAGGTGAAGCAGGACGATCTGATCAACCTCCGCAACATGGGCGCGACGATGCAGGACTTCTTCGCGTGGGCCGCAGACAGGCAATCGATTGCACCGACCCCCGGGCGGCCCGATCAGGCGCTCGTCCCCTCGTTCTACGGCCCGCATCTGCAGTCTGTCCCCGCGGCAACGAATATCTATCTCGCACTCCCAGTCAGTTGGCCGCGACTGATGAAGGAATCGGGATTCAACCCGTCTCAGCACTGGCACAGCACCTCGGGACCGGACGATGTGAGTGGTCAAATCGATCTGTCGCGGGTCACTGATCCGCACAGGCTATACCAGTATCACTCACACTATCTCATGACCTACGCCACGCTCTTTACTGATGACTTGTGGCAAGAGCACCGCACGAGCCCGATCCCGAAGTACGAGGCGCTGGAGTATGCGAAGGCCGTAGGGTTTGGGTCTATCCGCTTTCCGGCAAGGAAGGGCATTCTGGCACACACGGAGCGACGGCACGGCGACACCGAGTGGCATGTAGGTTTCGCGGATGGCCACGCAAAGATGCGCAGCGTACGCGACGCGATGCCGGGTTCGCCTACGCCCTGGAGCGCTACGCTTCGGATCGGAAAGCCAGTTGTGCAGACTATCGATGGGTACTCAGGTTTCGACTTCTGAACCAACATAGGGGAGAGTTGAGTCATGAACAGCAGGCCGGGCTTGGCATTCTCGACACACGATGGTATTCTGTTGATCCGCCGTGCATTGATAACACATGCTCACGATGCTGCGGCGCCAACATGGCAGCATTCTGGGCATGTTTGTTCTCCTATCCAAGCGACTACTGGGTCGAACCGGAGCATTGCCCTGGCCTTGGCGTCTGGGTGATGAGGTGTCCCATCTGAGTGCGATGCTGAAGCGTGTCACGGTCGTAGGCATACGAACCGGCGTTTATCCCCAGTAGGTACTAAGGGGCGTGATTTCTAGGACAGAGCGATGGACGAAAGGATCGTACTTCCTCTCAGGCTTCAGCGGACTTCCGTTCAGTGCCGCTCTTTGGCGCTTGAAGACCATTCTTCAAAAGTAAACACGCAGCGAGCCCGGCAAAAGTCAAAGCCTGCCTACGATCGCGCCGTCACGCTTGTCGAATTGCTGGTCGTCGCGTTCGTGATCAGCGTGCTGCTGCTCATCAGCGTCCCGGTGATCCGGAACTTCAAGGTGAAGCAGGACGATCTCGTCAACATCCGCAACATGGGCGCGACGATGCAGGACTTCTTCGCGTGGGCGAACGATCACGACGGCGTCGTCGTCAACGCGGGGCTTCCCGACACGGCTGCGCACAACTGGTTCTACACCGAACTCGGCGCGGGCATCGAACCGGAGATGCACTACCTCAATCACAACACGCTCTGGCCGAGAGTCCTGCTCGAAAGCGGGCTGACGCCTTCGCCGCATTGGCACGCAACCATCGGACCAGACACGCCGGAACGGCTCGACGATATTCTCGCGATCGGCGGCCCCGAGATTGCGTACGGGTGGATGGCCTCCCACTACCGCTACCCCGACCCGATGCTCACGAGACCAGACATATGGCTGGCATCGCCAACGCATCCCCGTTCGTTCATCGAGTACTCGCAGCACTACATGAGGGTCAAGCACTTGAATATCCGAACACCCGCAGCCAAGGGCGTGCTCGTCTACACGCGAGGGCTGCGTGCCAACCACCTGGCGGTCGCGTTCGCCGACGGCCACGCGGCGGTGCATGAAGAATCCACCGCCGCGCCAACAGGCGTTCATCCCCAATCAGCCGCCGGAAGGCCCGGAAGGCCCGTTTTCGCCACACTGGACGGGCACCTGGGGCGTGACTTCTAGAGCATCGCGACGCCGGTGATCACCCGCTGGCGTGATCCGGCGCTCGCGAAGGATTCAGCCCACCCGCGCACGCCTACCCTCCCCCCGTGCCCCTCCTCTCCGTCACCAACATCCGCAAGGCCTACGGCACCCGAGTCATCCTCGAGGGCGTCTCCATGTCCCTCGAAGCCGGCGAGCGCATCGGCCTCGTCGGGCGTAACGGGCAGGGCAAGTCCACCCTCCTGCGCATCATGGGGGGCGTCGACCGGCCCGATCAGGGCGAGGTCGCCCTCGCGAAGGGACGACGCGCCGGGTACCTGCACCAGGACCCCAAACTCGACCCCGACGAGACGCTCCGCGGCGCCGCCGAGGGCGCGTTCGCCGAACTCCACGAACTCCATCGCCGCCTGAACGCCCTGTACGACGCGATGGGCGACGCCGACGGGCCCGCGATGGACCGCCTGCTCATGCAGCAGGCCGACCTGGAGAAGGGCATCGAGGCGCTGGGTGGCTACGCGATCGATCACAAGGTCGACGCCGCCCTCCACGGCGTGGGCTTCGAGGACGCGCAGTTCCCCATCAAGGTCGCCAAACTCTCGGGCGGGCAGAAGGGGCGCCTCGCGCTCGCGCGTCTGCTCCTCGAAGAGCCCGACATCCTGCTGCTCGACGAGCCGACCAACCACCTCGACATCCGGGCGCGCCTGTGGCTCGAGGACTTCCTGCGCAACGAGTTCAAGGGCGCCGTGGTCATCGTCAGCCACGACCGGCGCCTGCTCGACCATGTCGTGACGCGCATCGTCGAGGTCGAGCACGCGCGCCTGATCGACTACCCCGGCAACTACGCGAAGTTCCGCGAGCTGCGCGAGTACCGCCGGCTCACGCAACTCCGCGAGTTCGAGAAGCAGCAGACGCGCTTCAAGCAGGAAGAAGAGTTCATCCGCAAGTACAAGGCGGGCCAGCGCGCCAAGCAGGCGCAGGGGCGCCTCAGCCGGCTCGACCGAGAGAAGGAGGGCGCCCTCGAGCGCCCCATGGACATCGGCGAGATGCGCCTGAACCTGCCCCCGGCGCCGCGCTCGGGCGACATGGTCGTCTCGGCGCGCGGGCTGTCGAAGCAGTACACCAACGAAGAAGGGCTGCGCAAGGTCCTCTTCAACGACCTCGACCTCTCCATCACCCGCGGCGAGCGCTGGGCCATCCTCGGCCCCAACGGCGCGGGCAAGACCACGCTCGTTCGCACGCTGCTGGGCGAAGTGAAGCCCGACGCCGGGACCTCGCGCCTGGGCGCGAGTCTGCGCGTCGGCTACTTCACGCAGGAGCACTCGCACCTGCCGATGGACATGCCCATCTTCCGCTACCTGCAGCGCATCGTGCAGGACGAGAACCAGGGCAAGGAGATGAGCGAGCAGCAGGCGCGCGACCTCGCCGGCGCGTTCCTGTTCAGCGGCGGCGAGCAGGAGCGCCCGCTTGGCGAACTGTCCGGCGGCGAGCGCAGCCGCGCCGTGCTCGCGGGTCTGCTGGCCAGCGCGAAGAACCTGCTGATCCTCGACGAGCCGACGAACCACCTCGACATCCCCAGCGCCGAGCGCCTGGAAGAAGTGCTCTCCTCCGAGGGGGGCTACGAGGGCACGCTGATCCTCATCACCCACGACCGCGCGCTCATGGACGCCGTGTGCGACCGGCTCATCGTCCTCGACGGCGCCGGCAACGCCGAGATCTTCACCGGCAACTATTCCGAGTGGGAACGCAAGCGATCCGAGCGCGAGCGCTCGAAGAACGCCGAGGAAGACGCGAAGCGCGCCGAGCGCGAGCGTCAGGAGAAGGCCCGACGCGCCGCCGAAGAGGCCAAAGCCGCCGCGGATCGCGCCAAGGCGGCGCAGAAGCAGGCGCCGAAGTCCAACGCCGACGCGGTCTGGGTCACGCTGAAGGGGCGCAGGCACCGGCTCGATCGCATCACCGTGCAGGAGATCGAGGCGCTGATCGAGGAGCACGAGACGCGCATCCGCGCCATCGACGCGCTGCTCGCCGACCCCACGGTGTGGAAGGACCCGGCGAAGGGCAACGCGCTGACCGTCGAGCGCGACGGGCACGCCGCGGCCCTCGAACCGCTGGAGATGGAGTGGGGCCGGCGCGCCGAGGTCGGCTGACCGCGCCCGCTCAGTTCAGTTCTTCACCGACGGTGTGGAAGTTGAGCGAGTCGCTCGTCGCGCGGATGCCCGTGAAGCGGCTGCCTTTGGGGTACCACGGGCGCGCGTCGGTGCGAGACTGCTTCTCGGTGAGTGTGTCCATGTGGCCGTCGAAGTACATCGCCTGGATCGACCCCGAGTGCCGGTACGACCGGCGCGCGTTGTGCGGGTAGACGCTGCGAGGCAGCACGCGCTCCGCGGTCTGCCCGCCCGGGAACTCGACCTGGCTGGGGTCCTGCCCGTACGCCGTCGACCCGACATAGATCGGCCCGCTCGAGGTGAACGAGCCGTAGAAGTGGGGTCGCGGGTTCACATCGAAGTCCAGAACCGTGGGCGACGCGACATAGCGTGTCCCGTCGGCGACCCAGATCTTCGCCGCCGGCGCGCCGACGGCGTAGGTCCGGGGCTTGTACGCAGAGGGCGTCTCGACCGGCCCGCGATAGGGGTAGTGCCAGCCACCGGTGGGCGAGGTCCACGGGCTGCCCGTGTCGCGCTTGCCCATCAGATGGAACGACGCCGGCGACAAGTACGAGATCTGCCTGAACCCCGGGCCCGAGCGGTGGATGCGATCGAAATCCGCGAAGTCCGGCACGCTCGTGGGCCCGTAGAGCGCGTTGTTCATGCGCCGGGAGTCGGGGCACGCCAGGCGATCGAAGATCTGCGCCGTGCGCTCGGCGCGGTTGGGGGAGAAGCCCATCGCGTCGCCCATCGTCGGGCTGATCCAGTCGAACACCGAGGTCGGTGTGGTGGGGGAGGTGTTGCCGGTGAGGCGCAGCGAGTCCTGCAGGCGCAGATAGGGCTGGCCGGTGGTGTTGATCCCGGGCAGGTGGTCCTTGTTGCTGGCGGCCCACGCCATGGTCGCGCTGTGCAGTTCGCGCAGGTTCGTCGCGCACGCCGCCCGACGGGACATCGCGCGCATCGAGCCCAGCGCAGGGATCAGCAGCCCCGTCAGGGCCCCGATGATCGCCACGACCACCAGCAGCTCGACAAGCGTAAACGCGCGATCGCGAGGAACGCTGCGCACACATCCCGGGATGCCGCGACGCGGCGTTGGGCGCATCACGCCAACCTACCAGATCATCCGAATCAGTCAACGCGCAAGAAAATCTCGTGGATGGCGCGTGGATCATTTCTGTGACACTCGCACCGGAATGAAAAACGCCCGCTGCGCGAGGTCGCGAGCGGGCGTCGGTGGGGTCGTGGGGGGGGAGTGCGGGTGCGTCGCGTCAGGTCGAGCCGGCGCTCGCTTCCGCGGCCTTCTCGCTCGCGCTCTCCGCAGGACGGTCCTCGGACTCGAAGTAGAGGTGGTCCTGACCTTCCTTGCGCGTCACGCGAACGCCGGCCTTGTCCTTGAGGTCGCCCATGAGCAGCTGCTCGGAGAGCGGGTCCTCGATGTACTGGCCGATCGCGCGGCGGAGGGGGCGGGCGCCGAAGTCGGGGTTGTAGCCCTTCTCGATGAGGAAGTCCTTCGCGGCCTGGTCGAGCTCGAGCGTGATGTTGTGCGTGGTCTTCAGCCGGTTCGACACCTTGCCCACTTCCAGCTCGATGATGTGCACCAGGTCGTCGCGGTTGAGCGGACGGAACACGATCACCTCGTCGAGGCGGTTGATGAACTCGGGGCGGAAGTAGCGCTCGATCTCCTTGCTGAGCACCGACTTGATGCTGTCGAAGTTCTGCTGCTCGTCGCGCTTGCTGAAGCCGAACCCGCCGCCGCCCTTGATCAGATCAGCGCCGATGTTGCTGGTCATGATCATGACGGTGTTGCGGAAGTCGACGTGACGCCCGAACGAGTCGGTGAGGCGCCCCTCCTCCATGATCTGGAGGAGCATGTTGAACACATCGGGGTGCGCCTTCTCGATCTCGTCGAGCAGCACGACCGAGTACGGGCGACGACGGACGCGCTCGGTGAGCTGCCCGCCCTCCTCGTACCCGACGTACCCCGGGGGCGCGCCGATCAGGCGGCTCACGTTGTGCTTCTCCATGTACTCGGACATGTCGAGGTGGATCAGGGCCTCCTCGTCGCCGAACATGAAGTGCGCCAGCGCCTTGGAGAGCAGCGTCTTGCCGACGCCCGAGGGCCCGACGAAGATGAACGAGCCCATGGGGCGCTTGGGGTCCTTGAGCCCGGCGCGTGCACGGCGCAGCGCGCGAGAGATCGCCTTGACCGCGTCGTCCTGGCTGATGACCTTCTTGTGCAGCTCGGCCTCGAGGCGCAGCAGGCGCTCGGCCTCCTCGCTCTCGAGACGGGTCAGGGGCACGCCGGTCATCTTGGAGACCACCTCGGCGATGACCTCCTCGTCCACCGTGCCGTCGACCTCGCGGGCGCGTTCCTCGCGCCACTTGCGCTGCATCTCTTCCTTCTGCTTGCGCAGCTGCTCGGCCTTGTCGCGCAGCTCGGCGGCGCGCTCGTAGTCGGCGTTCTTGACCGACTCGTCCTTCTCGATCGACAGACGCTCGATCTGCTCCTCGAGGTCGGACAGATCCGGCGGCTTGCTCATCGAGCGCAGACGCACCCGAGCGCCCGCCTCGTCGATGACATCGATCGACTTGTCCGGCTGCACGCGACCGGTGATGTACCGGCCCGACAGCTCGACCGCCGCCTTGATCGCGTCGTCGGTGATCTGCACCCTATGGTGCGCCTCGTACTTGTCGCGAAGGCCCTTGAGGATCTCGACGGTCTGATCGGCCGTGGGCTGGTCGACCGTGATGGGCTGGAAGCGACGGGACAGCGCCGCGTCCTTCTCGATGTACTTGCGGTACTCGTCGAAGGTGGTCGCGCCGATGCACTGGATCTCGCCACGAGCCAGCGCGGGCTTGAGCACATTGGACGCGTCGATCGCGCCCTCCGCGCCGCCGGCGCCCACCAGCGTGTGCAGCTCGTCGATGAACAGGATCACGTTCTTGGCGCGACGGACCTCGTTCATCACCGCCTTGATCCGCTCCTCGAACTGCCCGCGGTACTTCGTCCCGGCGACCATCATCGCCAGGTCCAGCACCACCAGGCGCTTCTCGGACAGGATCTCCGGCACCTCGTTGCTCACGATCAGCTGCGCCAGGCCCTCGACGATCGCCGACTTGCCCACGCCCGCCTCGCCCAGCAGCACCGGGTTGTTCTTCGTGCGACGGCACAGGATCTGCACCACGCGCTCGATCTCGTTGGCGCGACCGATCACCGGGTCCAGCTGACCCTCCTTCGCCAGCTCCGTCAGGTCGCGACCGAACGAGTCCAGCGCCGGGGTCTTCGACCGGCTGCGTCGCCCGTCCGGGCCCGCGCCGGGCGCGCCGGCGATCGCCTCGCCGGGCTCGCCCGTCGGCCCGCCAGCGCCCTTGCCGGCCTCGGCGTCGTCGGAGTCCATGCCGGCGCCCAGGAGGTTCAGCACCTCCTCGCGGACCTCCTCGAGCTTGAGCCCGAGGTTCATCAGGACCTGGGCGGCCACGCCGTCGTGCTCGCGCAGCAGGCCCAGCAGCAGGTGCTCGGTGCCAACATAATTATGGTTGAGGTTGCGCGCCTCTTCGATCGCGTACTCGATCACCTTCTTGGCGCGAGGGGTCTGGGGCAGCTTGCCCATCGTGACCATCTCGGGCCCGGGCTTCACGAGCTTCTCGACCTCGAGCCGGACCTTGCGCAGGTCCACGTCGAGGTTCTTCAGGACGTTGGCCCCGACGCCGGAGCCCTCCTTGACGAGCCCGAGCAGGATGTGCTCGGTCCCGATGTATTCGTGGTTGAAACGCTGCGCTTCCTGGTTGGCCAGAGCCATGACCTTGCGCGCGCGATCGGTGAAGCGTTCAAACATGTCTGCTCTCCCTGCTCAAGGCCCCGGGTGCGCCCGGGGTTGGAGGCGTTGCGTCCAGCAAGGACGCGTCTGTGCAAGACTAGGTTCGTCGCGCGTGGTCTCAGGGATTGCCCGAGGACGCGCCGGTGAGGATTTCGTCTGAGAACATGAGCGAGCGTGGCGCCGTGGATGTCCGGCGAAGATTGTCCAAGATCGGCGTTTCCACGCCCCCGGGTGAGACCTGGCGCGATTTGTGACGCCTTCGGCATGCCGGAACCCCTTGCCGCCTGCCAGGTTGGCGGTCGCGAACGCGCCGGCTCTCCCCGTGAGGCCGGGTCGGGGCTCGCCGTCATCAGGGGATAACAGGCACCGAATATCCGGCAAAGAGAATCTTCCCGGAGGGCCATTTTTGTGTTGCAGAGCCGGTTTCATGAAGTAGCATGGGTGTACCCCCGGTCTGGCCCGGGATCTCTGTACCTGTCACGAGAACTGAGGACCATTCAGATGAAAAGACGATTTGTGTTCGGTCTGTCCGCCGCCGCGATCCTGTCGGCTGGCGCAGTCGCCGAAGTTGTTCCCGCCACCCCCGCCGTCACCCAGGCCGACATCATCCGTTCGCTCGCCGACATCGTCGATGCCGGTCAGGGCGACGCGTCCACCCGCCTTCGTCTCGCGTCCATGCTCATCGAGCTCGGGCAGGAGGCCGAGGGACGCGCCATGATCATGGACGCGATCGAACTCGACCCCAACATCGAAGACATGCTCTATCCCGGCGCCAAGATCGCCCGCGGCGATTGCGTCGGCTGCGAGCTCGGCAACACCGGCGCTGACGTCATCGTCGGCGACCTCCCCGGCGTCGGCTACTTCGGCGAGTCCAACGGCTTCCGCGCCTACTCCATCGCCACCACCTCCTGCAACGTCGGAACCCAGATCCTCAACTGGTTCCAGAACAACAACCAGCACCCCGTCATCGCGCAGAACATGTACCGCTACGACGGGCGTCGCTTCGAGCAGATCGGCATCGGCCACCTCAAGCACGGCTTCTGCGCCCTCCAGCAGGGCATCTGCCAGACCCCCGGCAACCCCTGCCAGCCCACTGGCGGCGGCTGCATGCAGACCCTCGGCATCTTCTGCTCCGACCCCTACGACGCGTCCCTCAACGGCCAGCAGTCCCGCCTCGGGCCCCGCTGGCAGGTCAACCCCTTCACCGGCCAGTTCGCGTATCCGTTCCAGGGCGGCTCGTACTCCGACGCCACCCTCGGTCGCCGCATCAACGTCGCCGTCACCGACGTGACGAACTACCCCTACCCCGCCAACCGCTTCTTCGCCGAGGGCCACTACATCGCCCTCGACGACTCGCAGGCCGGCAACGGCGGCAACAACGCCTCCTACCGCGAGATCCGCCCCATCGGCGCGCAGTTCGCCACCCAGGGCGCCACGGTCCGCACCAAGCCCGCCATCGAGGCCTGGAAGGCCATCGATAACGAGGTCCTCCTCGACATCGTCGAGCCCGCGACCGACGGTCGTCTCTATGTCGCCTCCCGCGCCTACGACAACGGCGACGGCACCTGGGACTACGAGTACGCCGTGTACAACCTCAACAACGACGCCTCCGGTCGTAACTTCCGCGTCCCCGTCGGCTCCGCCAACATCACCGGCATGGGCTTCAAGGGCGTTCGCTACCACTCCGGCGACGGCATCAGCGGCGTCACCTACGACATGACCCCCTGGACCTCGCAGGTCAGCGGCTCCGACATGGTCTGGTCGCTCGTCGACGTCGGCCCCAACTCCTTCGCCCTCCGCTGGGGCACCCTCTACAACTTCCGCTTCACCGCCAACGCCGGCCCCGAGGAGACCGACGCCACCATCGGCTTCTTTAAGAACGGCGGCAGCATCACCGCCCGCGTCGTCGCTCCCGCCGCCACCTGCACCCTCACCGCCGACACCAACGGCGACAACGTCGTGAACTTCTCCGACCTCAACGTCGTCCTCAGCGCCTTCGGCCAGACCGGCCCCGGCAACCCGGCCGACGTCAACAACGACGGCGCCGTCAACTTCTCCGACCTCAACGCCGTCCTCTCCGAGTTCGGCATCGACTGCAACTAACGCCCCGTTCGGCGATATGAACACCGCCCCAGCGGACTTCGCGGTCCCCTGGGGCATTCCTGTTTGTGCTGTCACTGTCCACTGTCCGTGGGATCGAAAAGGGAGTGTGAATGATGCGATATCCGTTCCTCGCTGTCGTCGGCCTTGCTGTGGCCGTCCCCTCCGCTGCGCTCGCCGCCGAGACGCCCGTCGTCAACGAGCTCGGGCTGGGCGCCATCCAGTCCGCCCTCAAAGAGGACCCCAACGACGCCACCACCATGGCGCGCCTCGCCCAGATGCTCCGTGACATGGGCCAGTCTGCCGAGGCCGACGCCATCATGGATCAGCTCGCCGCCAACGGCATCGAGATCGACGTGATGCACGACTACGCCGCAGGCGCCACCAGCGGCGCGTGCGCCGACTGCCCCCGCGGCGGCATCGGCCCCGACGTCATCGTCGGCGACCTCAACGGCATGGGCCTCTACGGCACCGTTAGCGGCATCACCGCCTACGCCATCGGCACCACCTCGTGCAACATCGGCGACGCCCAGCTGCTCTGGATCTCCAGCAACAACCAGCACCCCGTCATCGGGCAGAACCTCTACCGCCTCAAGGACGGCCGCTTCATGATGATCGGCATGTCCCACCTCAAGCACGGCTTCACCGCCCTGCAGCAGAACCTCTGCGCCACCGCGCAGAACCCCTGCCAGAGCTCGGGCACCGGCAGCCGCCTCGGCATCTTCTGCTCCGACCCCTACTCCACCTCTCTCAACGCGAGCCAGAGCAACCTCGGCCCGCGCTGGCAGGTCAACGCCGCCACCGGCTTCTTCAACTATCCCTTCTTCAACGCCTCCTACCCCGGCACCATCGGCCGCCGCCTCCAGGTCCTCACCACCGATGTCACCCCCGCGCAGAACACCGGCGCCATCTACTTCGCCGAGGGTCACTACGTGACCCCCGACGACGCCGCCGCCGGCAACGGCTGGAACAACGCGTCGTACCGTCGCGTGGCGTTCAACACGTCTCTCCAGCCCTCCTTCCAGAGCGCGACCCAGCGCACCAAGCCCGCGATCGTCGGCTGGCAGGACGTCGATCCCAACGTCCAGCTCGACTACATCGACGTCCCCGGCGACGGTCGCGTCATCGTCGCCTCTCGCGCCTACGACAACGGCGACGGCACCTGGCGCTACGAGTACGCCGTCCACAACCTCGACTCGCACCTCTCCGGTCGCGGGTTCAGCGTCCCCGTCGGCAACTCCACCCTCACCAACGTCGGCTTCCACTCGCCCTTCTATCACTCCAACGACGGCCACAACGGCGCCGCTCCCTTCTCCAACACCCCCTGGGCTTCCAGCAACAGCGGCGGCGTCCAGTCCTGGATGACCGACAGCTTCGCGCAGAACCCCAACGCCAACGCGCTCCGCTGGGGCACCACCTACTCCTTCTGGTTCACCTCGTCCTCCGCCCCCGAGCAGAGCGAGGCAACCATCACCATGTACCGCAGCGGCGGCCCGGCCACCATCGCCGCCGCGATCGTCGGCCCGGCTTCCTGCACCCTCACCGCCGACACCAACGGCGACAACGTCGTGAACTTCTCCGACCTCAACGTCGTCCTCAGCGCCTTCGGCCAGACCGGCCCCGGCAACCCGGCCGACGTCAACAACGACGGCGTCGTGAACTTCTCCGACCTCAACGGCGTCCTCTCCGAATTCGGCACCGACTGCAACTGATCCCACTGTCCCTTTGACCCGCGCAGGAGATCCCCCTGCGCATTATCCGTGACGGCGCCCGGCCCATGACTGGCCGGGCGCCGTTCTTTTTCGCCTCTCTCGCCTCTGGTACACTCGAACGGAGTCCACCCCGGGGGCGCGATCGAAAGGCAGTGAGTGAATCCCCCGGCACGCGAAGGCATCGTCGTGACAGGACTCGGCGCCGTCAGCCCCATCGGCGTCGGCGCACCCGCGTTCACACGATCGCTGCGCGCCGGCGTCAGCGGCGTCTCGGCCTACCACCCCAACGACCCGCGCGTGCGGACCCGCGCCGCCGCCGTCTGCCGCGACTTCGTCCCCTCCAGCGTCCTGCCCGAAGCCGACCTCCGACGACTGCCCAGACTCATCCCCATGGCCCTCGCCGCCGCGCGCGAAGCCCTCGCGCACGCGCGCCTGCCCGACTTCACCCAGGCCGAATCCGACCCGGCCCTGCGCGACCGCGCGCGCCGCGTCGGGCTCGTCCTCGGCACCGGCGGCGGGGGGATCGACTTCACCCTCGATCAGGCCCGGCGCGCCCACGAAGGCGAGCGACCCTCGCTGTGGAGCATCACCAACGCCACCCACGGCAATCTCGCCGGAGAGCTCTCCATCCGACTCGGCCTGCGCGGCCCCTCGCTCTGTGTTTCCACCGGCTGCGCAAGCTCCAGCGACGCGATCGGCCTCGCCACCCAGTCGCTGCGATCCGACAGCCCGGGCGCGCCCGACGCCGTGCTGGTCGTCGGCGCCGACGCGCATGTCCGCGACGAGGTCCTGCTCTCGATGGAGCTCCTGGGCGTGATCTCGTCGACGCCCTGGGACGAATCGAGCGACGATCCGCGCGCCCGACCCTCGTCCGCGTCTCGCCCGTTCGACGCGACACGCGACGGCTTTCTCCTGGGCGAGGGCGCCTGGGCGCTCGTCCTCGAGCGCGAACACCACGCGCGCCGGCGCGAGGCGCCACCGATCGCGCGCATCCTCGGCTACGCCGCGACCTGTGACGCGCACCACCGGGTGCGCCCTGCACCCGACATGGCCGAGTGCGTGCGCGCGATCTCGCTCGCCCTCGACGACGCGCGCCTCACGCCGCACGACATCGGCGCCGTCCAGTGCCACGGCACCGGCACGCGCCTCAACGACGAGCTCGAAACCCTCGCACTCAAACTCGCGCTCGGCGAGTCGATCGCGCGCGCCGTCGCCGCGTCGAGCGTGAAGTCCATGATCGGACACCCACAGGGCGCCAGCGGCGCCGCCGGCGTCGTCGCGTCCATCGGCGCGCTCGCGAGTCTCGACGACCCCGACGCCGGCCCCTTCGCGCCGCCGACGATCAACCTCTTCGAGCCCGACCCGGCCTGCGACCTCGACTACACGCCCCTCGCGTCCCGCCCTTCAGATGCGCGGGCGGTCCTGGTCAACTGCCTCGCCTTCGGGGCCAAGAACAGCGCGATCATCGTGGGCGCCGCCGACACGGCCTAAGTAAACAGTTCGCAGTCTGTAGGGATTCGCGACCCACATCCCGCGCGCTCGGACCTCCAGCCCCAGCGTCGCGCCCTTATGCCCGAAAGGTGACGAAGCCAAAGGAAGAAGTCCCGCCCCAGCAGCGGCAAAGGACCGAGAGACGCGACGCTTGCTTGCGGCCGCTCTGGCCGAGCAGTAGAGTGAAGACGCAGACGGCGCTCCCGTGTGTCGACGGGATCGGCGAGTCCGACGCCGTCGGCAACCGTCCCGGGGCAGGAGGTCATCGTGAACGCAACCCGTATGGTGCGCGCCGGATCCGCATTCGTCGCCGCTGTCTCTCTCACGTCGCTCGCCGGCGCGGTCCCGCTGCCGCCCGGCTCGACGAACGTACCCCTGGCAGGCACCACCGTCGCCGCGGAACCGGCGCTCGCGACGGTCAACGTCGCGACATCGGTCCAATCCTTCTCGATCACCGGCCCGGGCGGCGCGCCGCTGCTGTTCCAGGGCCAGATCTCCCTCAGCGTCGAACGCTCTGTCGTCACCAACACGCTCGTCTTCTCTCACCGCATCTTCAACACGCAGCCGGGCCTCAACGGCAGTGTCGCTCGCGTCGAGATCTCGGAGCACTCCGGCTCGGGCGCCAACGTGAACTGGCGTCTCGACGGACTCGGCACAACAGGCCCGAGCCGCGCCAGCCGCGCGTACACCGGAGGCACGATCGAGTTCGACTTTGCCAACCCGCTGCTCTTCTCCGGCGTCGCGTCCAGATTCTTCTATGTCTTCACCGACGCCGCCGAGTACAACGACCACGGATCGGTCGCGATCATCCTCAACACAGGCGACTTCGTCGTGCTGCCGGCGTTCGCCCCGGGCCGGCCCTGCCCGAGTTGTCGGGGCGATGTGAACCGTGACGGGGTCGTCAACTTCTCCGACCTCAACGAGGTCCTCTCCGCCTTCGGCACGACCTGCCCGCCCCCGTCGGTTCCCTGAACGAATCCCTCGGACACCGCCCGGCCCCCTCGCCCAACTCGGCGCCGGGGCCGTTTTATTTTGTCCCGAACTGAAAGCGCCGGGAGCGTCACGACAATCCTCTGAGCGTGCGAGAGTCATCGCGCACACAAGCCTCGGGCACAGCCGCCCATAACCACAGGCGACCGAAGATCGCGCTCGGAGACGGAACCACATGCGACACGCAACATCCATCCTCGCCGCATCCGCCGCCACGCTCCTCGGCGCGTCGGGTGCGCTCGCCGCCCCACTCCGCGACGGCGAGCAGATCGCCCTCGCGGGCGTCACGCTCGCGCAGGAGCCGTGGCTCGACGCGCAGGGAGTCGTCAGCGCCTTCCAGTGGAATTTCGCGGTCCGCGACGCGTCCAACGCCGTCGTCCTCACCGGCAGGCTCGAGCAGCGCGTGTACATGAGCGCGACCTTCCGCATGCTCGTCATGGACTATCGCATCCGCGACATCGTCTCCAGTTCCGCGAAGGTCACCCGGCTCGATGTCTCCGGCTACTCGCAGTTCGTGACCAACGTGGACTTCCGCACCGACCTGCCGGGCGTCACGGGTCCCGAGGCCGCGATCCGCTCGGGCAACGGCGACTCCGTCACCTTCACCTTCTTCGACAACTCCCTCCCCCAGGGCGTCGACCACTTCCCGCTCTACCTGCTCACCAACGCCAAGCAGACGCTCATCGAGGGGACCGCCACGATCCACGTGAGCACCGGCGAGAGCGTGACGATCTCAGGCCTGCGCTCACCGCAGTATCTGCCGCACTGCGCACGCGATCTGAACCGCGACGGCATCATCAACTTCGCCGACCTGAACGCCGCGCTCTCCAGCTTCGGACAGGCCTGCAATTGAGCGCTCCCATCAACGCACCGCGGGCCATGAGCCAGGAGAAAAGCCACATGAACACCACACGATTCACGCTCGCCGCCGCCGTCATGACCACCCTGGGCGCGCTGCCCGCCGCAGCGATCCCGCTCCACTCGGCGCAGGCCCCCCTCAACGGCACCACCGTCGCCGCCGAGCCCTACCTCGACGCGACGATCGTCGTCGCGACCCAGAACTTCCCCTTCCGGGTCTACAACCAGGCCGGCAACCCGATCTTCGACGGCACGCTGCAGCAGGTCGTTTCGCGCAGCAACATCCTCGATGTGCTCATCTTCGAGACGCGCATCATCAACACCTCGGCGGCGGCGGGCCAGACCATCGTCGAGGTCGAGTTCCTCGATTACATCGGGTACTCCACGAATGTCGACTACCGCCTCGACCGACCCGGCCAGGTCGGGCCGAGCACCGTCATCCGCATGAGCGGCGGGGACAGCATCCGCTTCCTTTTCGACGCCGCCCCCGTCCAGGCAGGCATGACGACGCGCACCATTCACAAACTCACCAACGCCGCGTTCCACGAGGTCGGCGGCCACGCGATCATCCGGCTCAACACCGGCGATTCCGCCGTCGTCACGGGTCTGCGCATCCCCTCCATGCCCGACGGCTGTCCGGGCGACGCCAACGCCGACGGCGAGGTGAACTTCACCGACCTCAACCAGATCCTCTCCTGGTTCGGGCTCGAGTGCCCCACCTTCGCCCCGTAAACGACGCCGCAGCAGGCAGCAACCGAATCAGGACACACGCCGGCGGGCGGGGCGGAAGCGCCCCGCCCGCTCGTCGTTGCGCAGGGCCCGCGAACGCTCGAAAGCGCACCGCCACGCTCCCCAAGTATGCTGTCGTCATGACGAACCCCGCCTTCGACCCGCGCACGCTCACCAGGCCAGACCCGCGCCTGCTGCAGTACTACTTCATCAGCTCGCTTTTCGCGCTCGTCTTCTTCCCCTTCGCCTTCATCCCCCAGTGGATCAAGTACCGCACCCTCTGGTACTCCTTCGACGACGAGGGCGTCCGGATGGGCTGGGGCCTCCTCTGGAAGCGCGAGATCAACCTCACCTACCGGCGCATCCAGGACATCCACGTCACGCGCGGCCTCATCCAGCGATGGCTCGGCCTCGCCAATGTCGCCGTCCAGACCGCCAGCGGCAGCGCCGCCGCCGAGATGACCATCATCGGCATACTCGAACCCGAGAAGCTCCGCGATTTCCTCTACCAGCGCATGCGCGGCGCCAAGGGCCAGCCCGGCGACACAGACGCGCCCGAAGCCCCCGTCGAGCACGACGAGCTCCTTGAAACACTCCACGACATCCGCGATGCGCTCCGAGTCCTCGCCGCGCAACACGGGGGACGCCCATGAACGCGCCGCGTGAACACATGCCCGACCGCGCCGCCGAGTGGGTCTATCGAGGTGTCTGGGGCGTGCTGACGAACTGGCTCTCCGTCCCCGACGCGCCGCCACGCCTGCCGGCCGGCTCGGGCGACGCCGTCCGCGCGTTCCGGCCCTCGCCCAACTGGCTCCGACTGCGCAAGTTCGAGTTCTGGCTCATCGCGACGCTCGTCGATCTCTTCCTTCTCGTCGGATGGATCATCGTCTTCGCGAACGAGCCCACGCTCGCGATGTGGCTGCTCGTCCCGTGGCTCGCGCTGATGATCATCCCCGATATCATCGCGTACGTCATGCTCCACCTGCGCTACGACACCACCTGGTACGTCATGAGCGATCGCAGCGTGCGCATCCGACGCGGCGTGCTCGTCATCCAGGAAAAGACCCTCACGTTCGACAACGTCCAGAACGTCGAGGTCCGCCAGGGCCCGCTCCAGCGCTACTTCGGCGTCGCCAACGTGACCATTCAGACCGCAGGGGGCGGCGGCGCGTCAGGGCACCCGGCCACCGCCGGATCGCTCGGCTCGCACCACGGGCTCATCGAGGGCGTCGACAACGCGCAGGAGATCCGCGAACTCATCATGCTCAAGGTCCGCGCACTCCAGGGCGCAGGGCTGGGCGACGACGCCCCGGCCCGGAGCGCCCGAACCGGCGCACGCGCGCTGTCCCCCAGCCACCTCGCGGCGCTGCGCGAGGTCCGGGAACTCGCCCGGTCGATCGCCCGCCGGAACGCGTGACACGCGGCCAAATGAACCGGGCGCCCGTCGAGGCGCCCGGTCCCGTGCTGCTGTCTGTCGAACTCACCGGCTCTGACGCCGGGCAGGAGAGCGCTCAGCGATCAGGCGCGGCGACGACGGGCGACGATCAAGCCCATGCCCGCCAGGCCCAGGCCGCCGGCGAGCGGCGTCGGGATGACGGGCGCCGCGACCGCGTCGGACTGCTGGAGGCGGATGTTGAACACCGGACGCTCGCCTGCGGCCTGGTCGAGCCACGACAGCGAGCCACCGATCGTCCAGTCGAACGACACGAGGTCGACGCCGGTGGAGACGAGGTACGCCAGGCCCTGCCCGCCGGAGTTGTCGATGTTGATGCTGCCGGCATTGGCGACATCGAGGCCGGTGAACGAGAACGAGCTGAAGCTGACCGCGCCGCCGGCGTCGGACTGGCTCTGCAGCTGGATCTGGTTGAAGGACGTGTCGAAATTGTTGAAGGTCACGGAGTGCGTGCCCAGCGAGCCGGACAGGTGAGACACCGAGAGCGTCAGGGTGTCGCTCCCGGCGCTGTGGCTGAGCACAAAGCTCCAGTCGCCGGTGAACGCGCCCTGGCCGTTGGCGATGTTCTTGGTGACCCAGCCGGTCGGGGGGCTGCTGTTGGGCCCGATGCCGATATCCCAGTTGGTGGCGTCGGTCCGGAAACGCGCGTTCGCGACGGTTGTGCCGCTGAACGATCCGGACTGCAGGGTCGGGTTGGCGACGACATTCGCCGCCGTCGCGGTCCCGGCGGTCGCGGCAACGGCCGCGACGGCAAGAACAGCAAAGGTGAAGTTCTTCACGAGTCTCTCTCCAATACACAAAGGACGCTCGGCCCGTCGATTCGCGATGACGACGCAGCCGCATGCCCCGGCGACACGCCGGAAAGCAATGCTGACAGTACCGAAGCGCCGAGCCGATTCAACTCACGAAAACCTATGAAAACGCTGGGTTTGCGGCCTCCGAGCGCACGGTCTTCACGGTTCGTTCATCTTCCGGGAGAATGGGCGAAATGCGCGCAGAACCGGAGTGGAATATCAAGAAATACAAGCCGGCGCCTCGCGATCGCGACGCCGGCTGGAAGCGGCCATTTCTGAACAGGTGCGATGCTGTTTCTTCTGCTCACCCCTGGCGACGACGCCGAGCCCCGATCGCGCACAGCCCCGCGAGCCCCATCGCGCCACCGAGCGGCGTCGGGATCACGGGCGCCACGACCGCGTCGCTCCGCTGCACATAGATGTTGAACGCCGGGCGCTCCTGCGAGGTGCTCGTGCCCTTCGCGATGTCGAGCGTGCCAGACAGCGCCCAGTCGATCGCCGCCAGGTCCACGCCGCTCGCGACGAGGTACGCGTTCTTGAACGAATCGCCGCTGCCGGCGACGAGGTCCAGATCGATCGACGCGCCGTCCACCAGCGTGGCGCCCGAGAACGAGAACGCGCCGAAGGTCAGGTGCGATCCCTTCAGCGTCTCGGCGACCGCGGCGACCTGGATCTGATTGAACGACTCGCCCGCGCGGTTGATCGTCAGCGAGTGCGAGCCGAGGTTGCTCGCCTGATCCATATCCGTCAGCGTGAAGGTCATGTCGCCGGTCGCCGACGCGAACGAGAGCTGAAACGCCCACGACCCGGCCAGCTGTGCGACATTATTCGAGATGTTCTTCGTCGCATCGCCGACAGCCGGGCTCGAGGTGTTCGCCAGACGCATGTCCCAGTTGGTCGCGTCGAGTCGGAACCGCGCGTTCGCGACGGTCGTCCCGGCGAACGAGCCCGAGTCGAGCACGGGGTTGGCGACGACCGAGCCCGCGCTGGCGAGCCCAGAGATCGAAGCGACAATGACGCCCGCGAGGGCGAGGGTGGTGGTGCGCATCGGCATCTGCTCCTGAAAGTCCTGTGTCACGCCCGGCGCTGGCCGGAGAGGGATCGACCCCTCGGACGGTCCGGCGACCCGGCCCCGAGCCCGAGGGCAACAACACCACACTCTGGCGCAGGCGCTGTCGGACGCAAGCGCATATGCACGCGAAGTCCTTCGTCAGAAGAGTGTTATCCCGGCGGCTTTCCGCCACCACGCCCGGCGCGCGTCAGGATGGAGAAGAGGCGTCGCGCTGCGAAGCGCCGCCCTCGCGGCGCGAGTCGGGCTCGATGTGGATAAGCACATCCTCGACATCCGGAATGGCCAGCATCACCGCGTCCTTCACGCGGTGCGCCAGCTCGTGCGCCCGCTGCACATTCATCGCCGGATCGACCCAGACGTGCATGTCGACGTAGTGCGACACGCCGCTCTTGCGAGCGAAGACCTTCTCGACGTTGCGCACGCCCTCGACCTCTCCGGCGATGCGCTGCGCCTCGAGCGCGAGATCGGGCGAGTGGGCGTCGAGCAGCTCTCGGACCGGCGCGCGCAGGATGCGCAGCGCGTTGGAGACGATCACGCCCGCCGCGAACAGCGCCGCGATCTCGTCGGCGATCTGCCAGCCCTCGCCCCCGACGACCGCGATCAGGATGCCCACGAACGCCGCGAGCGAGGTGAGCGCGTCCGACCGGTGGTGCCACGCGTCGGCGTGCAGCGCGTCGCTCCCGGCGCGCCGCGCCTCGGCGCGCAGCGCGCGGAAGAGCGCCTCTTTCGTCAGCATCACCAGCAGCAGCACGAGCAGCGTCCAGGGCGCCGGCGCGTCGTGCGCCGTGAACATCGCGCGCGTCGCGTGGACTGCGATCGCGACGCCCGCGCCGAGGATCAGCAGCGCGACGATCACCGCCGCCAGCGACTCCGCCTTGCCATACCCGTACGGGTGTCGCTCGCTCGCAGGTCGCGCCGAGACGTGCAGCCCTCCCCACACCACCACCGCCGCCACCACATCGGTGAACGACTCGACCGCGTCGGCGATCATCGCCGACGAATTGCCCAGCACGCCCGCCAGCAGCTTGACGACCCCCAGCGACACACTGACCGCGACGCCCCCGAGCACGGCCCGCTGCGCACGGCGCTGCCTGTCCGGGTTGCGTGGCTGTTCGACGCGTCGCTCCATCGCCCCATCCTACCGCCCGTGCGTGGTACGCTCCGCCCGTGCCTCACTGGACGATCATCGTGGCCGCCTGGTACGCCCTGGCGAGCGTCGTGTCCGCGGCGCTCTACGCGATCGATAAGCGTCGCGCCGTCCGCAACGCGTCGGGCGTTCGGCGCGCGCGATCGCGGATCCCAGAGCGAACCCTGCACGCCGCCGACCTGGCGGGGGGGTGGCCCGGGGGCCTGCTCGCCCGCCGGGCGCTGCGCCACAAGACCGACGCCCGCGCCAAACGCCGATTCGTCTGGACCGCACGCGCGATCGTGTGCCTGCACGCGCTGGCGTGGCTCGCCGTCCTCGCCCTCTCGCTGCGTTCATAAGGATTCTGCGGTAGACTGCCCGCGACAGGAGGCCGCGCATGTACGGAATCACCGTCTCATCGCACGTCGACGCTCCCATCGAGCGCGTCTTCGAGGTGTTCACCGACTTCCCCAACGCCGCGTCGTATATCAGCGCGATCCGCCGGGTCGAGATGCTGACCCCGCCCCCGGTGGGCGTCGGCACGCGCTTCCGTGAGACCCGCGTCATGATGGGGCGCGAGGCGACCGAAGAGATGACCATCGCCGAGTTCGAGCCGCCGCGCCGGGTCACCCTCACCGCCGCGTCCCACGGCGCCCGCTACACCTCCGCCTTCCACTTCGCGCCCGAGGGGATCGGGACCACCGTCACCTTCGAGTTCACCGGGCAGCCGGTCTCCTTCCTCGCGAAGGCGTTGAGCGCGATCACCATGCCGCTGATGAAGAAGACGCTCATCAAGTGCGTCGCGCAGGATATGGAGGACGCCCGACGCCACGTCGAAGCGATGGCCAAGAGCGAGCCGTTTTCCTGAAGTCCCGAGGGGGCAAGACGGGGGCGTCCCGTTCCCGGAACGCCCCCGCTGGAGGAATCGCGGAGGTGTGATGACCCTCCGATGCGGAGACTCGGTTCGGTGCGGTCAGGCGCGACGACGGCGCAGCATGCCCACGCCAGCGATGCCCAGGACCGCGGCGGCGCCGGGCGCAGGGATCTCTCGCACCAGGAGGTTGTCGACGCCGACCTCCCAGAACGCGAACCCGTAGAAGAACCCGGGAACAAAGGTCGAGATCATCACCTCGTCCACGTTCGCCATCACGCTCTCGAAGGTGCGGTTCGAGGGCAGGATCGGCTCGAAGGTGTCCGGGTCCTCGTCGCCCGTCCCGCCCCAGCCGGCGGGCAGCAGGTCGCCCGTGGTGGTGGGCACGCTGAAGGTGATGCGCGACCAGCCGTCCTTCTCGTAGGGGATGTGCTGCCCGACGATGTAGACCGACACATCGTCGAGGAAGTCGTCCGGGTCGCCGCGGTCGATGAACTGCAGCACGAGCGGGCGCGACGCCGGGTCGATCGGCTCGCCGGCGAAGTTACGGAACTGGAAGGTGCGCATGTCGAACGAGATCTCGAGCCCGGCATAGCCGGTCAGATCGCCGATCAGCGGCGAGGACGCGTCGCTCGTGCCGAAGGTGATGCCGAACGAATCGATCAGCGGGATGCCGAGGTAGTTGCCCGGGTTGCCCCCGGGGAAGAGCATCTCATGGCCCTGGAGCTGCCAGCCCCCGGTCCCGGTCTCGAAGTCTTCGCTGACGAGGATGTTGCCCGCTCCCGCCGCGGTCGCGATCGACGCCGCGACGAGCACGCTCAGTGTGTTCAGGTGACGCATTCGTGTCTCTCCCTTGGTGAGGCGCCGGTCGTCGGCCCTTGCCGCCGCGCCGGTCGCCGCGATCTGATTCCGAAGAATGCCACATCCGGTTCCGGGACTCAAGCCGGAAAACGAGAAAAACCGCGTCAAAAACGCGGTTTTTCGGGGCTGTGGCTGTGCTGAGAAATTCCGCGCCTCAGGGCGCGGTGTGCTGGAGAATCAGCGCCTGCGCCGGACGCCCATCACGCCGACAGCCACGCCGCACAGGGCGAGCGCGCCGGGGGTGGGGATCGCGTTGGCGCGCACCATGAAGGCGCCGGGCAGCACGACGAACTGCGTGTTGTTGTTGCGCGTGAAGAAGGGCGCCGAGGCGAGGTCATTGATCGTGTCGGCGATCGACGGCGCGTAGAAGAACCAGGAGTTCTCGCCCGACGAGTTCGTGTCGACGCGCGCCGGGCGGTCCTGCCCGCCCAGAAGCTGCGCGCTGGCGCCCACGAAGAACCCGCCGCTCACCGTCGTCGGGTTGATGTCGACGGTGAAGAAGTTGTTGTTGAACACATCGGGCGTGGCCTGCACGCTGGTCAGCACCTGCGCGTTGGTCGGGTCGAAGTCGTCGTCGGGGTCGTTGAGCAGCCAGAAGGTGACCGGCCCGTTCGCCAGCGAGGGGAAGGTCGGCCCGAACGCGACGGAGATCTGCGTGATGACCTCGCCGCCCGGCTGGGTCATGAAGTAATTGCCCCAGAGCATGTCCGGATTGAACGACGAGGGCGGGCCCTGGTTCGTGTTGCCCATCCCGTCGTCGTACGCGTACTGAACGCCCGTCGCGAGCGCGCCGTGCGACGCCAGCGCGAGCAACGCGCCCGCGGCGGCCGTGGTGATCTTGAACGACATCGTGTTTCCTCTCCTTGGTTGATCGGAGCGTGAACGAAACTCCACCCTGCGGCCACCCTCCCTGGCCAGCGGGGACTCCGGATCTTAGCGGATCCCGGCCCTCCCGGGAATATCCCCGGTTTCTCGACTTCCATCCGCGACGAGATACCTTCTACAGCCCTCCGGCGTGGTTCGCAGTGGGTTTGCTGAAGGAGCGTTGATGTCCCAGCGAAGGGTGAGCACCCGCGCCAACGCGCCGGGAAACGCCGCGAGATCGGTCTGGCCCAAGCCCTGGCTCGTCTGGCTCGCGTGCTTCTACGCCGCATGGCTCACGGTCGTGCTCGCAGGGGGGCACCTGCGCACCGTCGCCGGCCACTGGCCCATCGCCGTCGCGATGGCGCTGGGCTCGTATGTCGCCGGCTCCACACCCATGGGCGGCGGCACGGTGGGTTTCCCCATCCTCGTGCTGCTCTTCGACCTGCCAGCCAGCATCGGTCGCAACTTCAGCTTCGCGGTGCAGTCCGTCGGCATGGTCAGCGCCACGATCTTCATCATCACCACGCGCAAGCCCTTCGCCTGGGGCGTGCTCAAGTGGGCGATGGTCGGATCGCTCGTCGGCACGCCCCTCGGCGCCGCGTTCGTCGCGCCACACGCCAACGACACCTTCGTGAAGGTCCTCTTCGCGATCATCTGGGCGAGCTTCGGCGTCATGACCCTCGTCAAGGTGCGAGAGTTCGTGGGCTACCAGGGGCTCACCAGCACCGACGCGCCAACGCGCCGACGACTCGGGCTCTTCATCGGTCTCTTCGGCGGCGCCTTCATCGCGTCGCTCACCGGCATCGGCATCGACATGCTGATCTTCACCATGCTCGTGCTCTACCTGCGATGCGACCTGCGCATCGCGATCCCCACCAGCGTCATCATCATGGCGTGGACATCGCTCATCGGACTCGCCAGCAACCTCGCGCTCGGCGTCGTCGAGCCGGAAGTCTGGAAGAACTGGCTCGCCGCCGCCCCCATCGTGATCCTGGGCGCCCCGCTTGGCGTCTTCATCGTCAGCCGCATCGGACGCATGCCAACCCTGCTCGTCGTTTCCGTGCTCTGCATAGGCCAGTTCGTCTGGACTCTCTTCAATGTGCGCGCCGGCGTCTCCCTCGTCGCGATCGCGATCGCCGGGGTGCTCGGCGCAAACCTCGTCTTCCACGCCATCTATCGTGCCGGAGCGAGACTCGCCCGGCGCGTTCCTCATGTAGGGTGAGCACAAACAAACTTGGCGATTACCCCCGGTTCTCACGAACCCTTATCGCGTCGGTCGCATCCAACCGATAGCATCCCATGATGACCGCGGGTTCCCTGACCATCCTGACAGCAGCACTGACGAGCGTCGCGCTCTCGACGGGAGCACTCGGCGCGCAGTCGTCCACCGACGCGCCATCGTCAAGGCCCATCCGCCTGTCTGTCGAGGAGTACCTCAACGGCGCGTCGCCGAACGGCGCACGCGCGTATCGCCCCGTCAGCGGATCAGCCGACATCTACGGCCGAAGCAGCAACCTGCTCTCGCTCGACGAGCTCGGCGTCGACCCCACCCTGCGACTCGAGTTCGGGCAGGCCGCGCTGCGACCCATCGACGTCGGCATCGCCGCCGACGGCATGACCGCCACGCAGCGCGCCGAAGCAGGGCTCATCGACGACACCCAGCGCCTCTACGACGCGGCGCTGCGCTTCGACGCCGCGACCGTCGGCGATGTCAATCTCGTGCTCCGCGGCGGCGTGCGCACCGTGGCCGGCGGAACCCAGACCGACCTCGCGCCCGCCAACGGCGCGGGCGAGCTGCAGTGGGCCCCCGTCGCAGGCGTCGGGCTCGAGTGGCGCCCCCGGCGCGATTTCTGGCTCGGAGGGTCCACCCTCGTCAACGTCGACGACCGCGGCGGCACGCTCGCCGAAGTCATCGCGGAGCTCGGCGTCGACCTCAGCAGGGGCATGAGCTTCTCGCTGGGATACCGCACCCTCGAGAGCAGGAACTCCGCCCCGACCGACGCGGCCGAGGAACTGCGCGACGCCGCGTTCGCCGCGATCCGCCTTCGCTTCTGACGCTCAACCGCTCCGTCGCCCCGCACCCGCTGGCAGCAACCCGATCAGCGTGAGCAGCGACCCGCCCGCGAGCAGCCAGAGCCGGCGTCGATTATCGGTCGACCACGAATACAGCACCGACTCGGGCGGGTGACGCACGAACTGCCCCGGGGGGGCCGGCTCGAGTGCCGCGAAGGTATCGATCAGATCCGTTGGGCGACGCCCCATCCCCGGGACCGGCGTCCGACCCTGCGGGATCAGGTTCAGGTGCGTCGCCGCCAGTTCAACCACCAGCTCCCGGTCAGCGCGGTCCAGCGCGTCGAGGTACTCGCCGTAGTTCGCCAGACGCGCCGCCGAATGCGCGCGCTCCGCCTGCGCACGCGCCAGCACGAGTTCGGCGCGCTGCAGGTCGTCGTGCGCCGGGATCAGCACCGTCGCCGCCAGCAGCGCCATACCGGCGGCGAGGAACAGCCACCCGGCGTCGAGCCGGAACAGCGGCGGGGCGTCTCGCAGATGATCGTCGTCGTGGGGCATGGTCGTCTCGGCGCGCACTCCGTGCGCCGGCAGTCCGTCATCATCGGCGAACCGCCGGCCGCCGGGCGAGGAATCCCGTCAACGGATCGATTCTTCCTCGCGCTCGGCGACGATGCCGAACACCCGCACCGTCCTGGCCGACGACCGAGCGAGCAGCCCGGCGCGCGCCGGCCCACCCGCGTCCGAAGTCCCGGGCAAGGCCAGCGAATAGACAGATACGCTCTCGATCGACGCGACACCAAGCCGCAGGCGCAGCGTCGAGGTGACCGTCGCGAACGGCGCGCTCTCGCGCCCGATCTCCACGCGGTCCTCCTCGCGGGTCAGCTCGAGCGTCCCCTCGCCCCGGTCGCGCACGCGCGACGGATCGCTCATCGGGTGCGTCGTCACGCGCAGCGTCTGGGTGGTGGTCTCGCCGGGCGCCAGCGACGAGGGCGCGAACAGCATGGGAGGGTCGAACCGCGTCAGCAGGTCGCGCCGGGGGCGACCCGTCTCGTGCACCACCACGCCGCCCCGGTCGTCGATGGACAACACGACGATCGCGACGGTCTCCCCGCTCTCCGCAAGCGTCTCGCGCAGTTCGGTCAGGCCGTCGTCGCGCCGGATGAACTCCCTCCTGAGCGTCTTCCCGGCGTCCGGGCCTTGATCGACGCGATAGGTGCGCTCCGGGGCGTCGAGGGGATAGGCCGCCGGGAGGCTGATCGGCGCGAGCGCCGAGCCGACCGTGCCGACAGGGCGGACACACACCATCGGGCTGGGTCCGCGCGCACAGCCGGCGAGGCAGATCGCCGCCGCGAGGATCAGGCCAGGGGGGGTGTGACGCACAATCGCACTCTACGCCCACGCGCCGCTCGCTGGGGAGGCAGGACGCGTCGCGTCGATATACTCGCCGGTGATGACCCGCCCCGACCAGCACGCCCGACGACGCCTGCGAGCCGCCGCCGCGCTCTGCGCTGCGCCGCTCCTCCTCGCCGGCTGCGAATGGCTCGACGACGCGCGCGCGAAGGGCGGGACGGGCGACAGCGTCCTCGAGTTCTTCCAGCCACCCTCGCCCCAGCAGGCGATCGCCTGGGCCGCCGACCCGTTCGATGCCGACAAGCGATACCGGGGCCTGCTCCTGATCTCCAACTCCGGGTTCGGGAGCGATTCGCTCTATGTGCGCATGTACGAGCAGGCCGCCGCCGACGGAGACTCCGGCGTGCGCGCCATGGCCGCCCGCGCCCTCGGGCGTCACGGAGGCCCCCAGCACACGCAGATCCTCGTCGGGCTCCTCGCCGACGATTCCGAGCTGGTCCGCTGGGAGGGCGCCCGCGCCCTCCAGCGCGTCTACGCCCCCCAGGCGGTCGGCGCACTCCTCGAACGCGTCGCCCCCGAGCGCGAGATCAGCGTGCAAGTCCGTGAATCCGTCGTCGTGGCGCTCGGCCAGTACGCTGAGCCCCGGGTCGTGCAGGCCCTTTTCAGCGCGCTCAACGACCGCCGCCTCTCGGTGAACATGGCCGCCCATCGTTCCCTCGTCATCCTCACCGGCGAGGACTTCGGGCTCGAGACACGCGACTGGATCCGCTGGTACAACGCGTCGGCCGAGCCCTTCGCCAACCGCGGCGTGTACGAGTACCCCATTTTCCACCGCGACTCCGAGTGGTGGGAGTACATCGTCCCCTGGAGCAGCCCGCCCAACGAGGTCGCCGGGCGCCCGGCCGGCGCCCCCGTCGAACAGCCGCGCCCCGCCAGCCAGCCCGACGCCGCTCCCGCCAACGGATCCACCACCTGATGCGCGCGCTGCGCCGCAACGACGCCGGCATCTCGCTCGACCGCGCCTGCGCCGAGCCCGCCCTCGCGCCCGGCTGGGCCATCCTCCGACCCACGCGCGTCGGCGTCGGCATCGCCGACCTCGCCGCCGCTCGCGCCGATTCTCCCTTTCGCGGCGTCCTGGGCCAGGAGTTCGTCGCGATCGTCGAACGCGTCGAACCGGGCGAGGGCCTCACCCCCGATCAGGCCAAGAAATGGAAGGGCAAACGCGTCGTCGGCTCTCCTCGCGTGCCCTGCGGCGTCTGCGACCTCTGCGCCCGAGGGCTCAGCGCCCACTGCCGCGACGCGCGCGTCATGGGCGAGAAGAACCTCGACGGCTGCTTCGCCGACGCGTTCACGCTCCCCGTCGCGAACCTCGTCGAGGTCCCCCGCAATGTCGACGATGACGCCGCCGTTCTCGCCAACGCCCTCGCCGACGCCCTGCACACCGCCGCGCAGCTCCGCATCGAGGGCAAGCCCTACATCACGGTCCTGGGCGACGGGCGCGTCGGCCTGCTCTGTGCGCAGGTCATGGCCAAACTGAACGCGAGCGTGCGCGTCGTCGGTCTCCACGAGCACAAGCTCGCGCTGTGCGAGAAGTGGGGCGTGAAACACCGTCTCCTCAGGGATGTCGGCCGGCGCGCCGATCAGGACATCATCGTCGAGTGCACCGGCTCGCGCGACGGGCTCGCCGACGCGCTGCGCATGGTCCGGCCCCGTGGCAAGGTGCTGCTCAAGTCGCGATGGAACACCCCGCGCGACGCGTGCGAGCCCATCGACCTCTCGGGCATCGTCGAGGGAGAGATCGAGGTCATCGGCAGCAAGGGGGGCAGCGTCGCCGAGGCGGCCCAGCGCCTCGCGCAGGGCGATATCGACGGCGCGAGTCTCATCACCCGGCGCATGAAGCTCGACGACGGCATCGACGCGCTGCGTGCCGCCGCCGCTCCCGAGCAGATCAAAGTCGTCATGGATATCTGACGCAGCCGGCGCGTCGCGCCTGTCAGTCGTTCACCGGGAGCACGCCCTCGATCGCGCCGCCCGCCGGGACGGGATCGGGACGGATCGGCGCGTCATCGGGGCTGATCGACACCACGCCCGTCGCGATGAGCGTGCCGAGCACGGCCACCAGCGCGATCCGGTACCAGCCGAACGCCGCCAGCCCGTGCTTGTTCAGGAAGCCAACCAGCCACTTCACCGCGATCATCGCCGACACGGTCGCGACCGCGACGCCCACGAGCACCGGCATGACGCCCAGAGTCTGGATCATCATCTCCTCGCCCGTGTCGTGCGCACGCTTCCAGTCCTTCAGGAACGAGTACACGCACGCCCCGCCCAGCGTGGGAAGCCCGAGGAGGAACGAGAACTCCGCCGCCTGCTTCGGGTGAAGCCCCAGCACCGTGCCGCCGGCGATGGTCATCATGGAGCGCGAGGTCCCGGGCCACATCGCGACGACCTGGAAGCACCCGATGCCCAGCGCGTGCTTCCAGGTCATGGTCTCCAGCGTCAGCGCAGGCTCTTCGGAGCCCTTGCGCGCACGCCCCTTGCCCAGCCAGATCATCCACACGCCGCCCAGCAGCAGGGCCGCGAGCACAGGGATGGGATAGAAGAGGTTCGCCTCGATCAGGTCGTTCAGCAGCACCCCGAGGATCGCGGCCGGCAGGAACGCGATCACGATGTGGAAGAAGAGGCGACGCCCGATCGCGTCCTTTCCCAGCAGGCCCAGGATCATCTGCTTCACGCGGGCCCTGTACAGACTCAGCACCGCGAGGATCGCGCCGCCCTGGATGACGACATTGAACGTATCGATCGCGCCCTTCTGGTCCTCTCCGTCGAGGCCCAGCAGCGAGCTGGCGAGGATCAGGTGCCCGGTGCTGGACACCGGGAGATACTCGGTGATGCCTTCGACAATGCCCAAAATGATCGCGTCGAGCAGGTTCATGCCCGCAGACTATCGGCAAACCGGCCGCGTGTCTCTCACGCGTAGCGCAACCATTTGATGAGCGTCGCCGGGGTGGGGGGCTTGCCGTACATCAGGACGCCGACACGGAAGATCTTCGCGGCGGCCCAGATCGACACCAGCACGCCCGCGTAGCCAACCACGATCGACCCCACGATCTGGATCATCGGGATCGGCTCGGCGCTCTGGCCGAGGCGCAGGATCATCACGAAGGGCGTGAGAGGCGGGATGAACGACGCCACCGTGCTGAAGGTGCTGTTGGGGCCCTCGATGATCGGCACGAACAGGAACATCGGGATCATGAACACGATCATGATCACGCTCATGAACGACTGCGCCTCGCGCAGCTCGTTCACCGCCGAACCGATCGCCGCCATGAACGACCCGATCAGGAAGAACGCCATCAGGAAGTAGATCGCCAGATACGCCAGGTTCTGCAGCGGGATCAGCGCGAGGAACCCGAACTGGCTGGCGGCCAGCAGCCCGAGCCCGGCGTACACGCCGATGATCGTCAGCCCCACCAGCAGCTGCCCGATGATCTTGCCCGTCATCAGCTGCATGGGCGAGACCGCCGACAGAAGAACCTCGATCACGCGGCTCGACTTCTCCTCGATCGTCGTCGTCAGCAGGTATTGCCCCGCGCTGAACGACGCTATCCACAGCAGCATCATGAACGCGAGGGGCAGGATGAACTGCATCGCCTCGTTCGACTTCATCTCGCCCGATTCGGTGATCGTCACCTGCTGGGCCGAGGGCGGCGCCATGAGCGTCCGCACGGTGGGGGGGTCGTACTGCGCGGCGCGCAGGCGCGCGTCCACGATCGACCGCTCCACGACGCTGCGCAGCTTCGAGTTGAGCTCTCTCGCCAGATCCGGCGGCGTCGCGATGAAGTACATCCCACCCGGCTTGTTCGCGTTCTCCGCGATATCGATCACCGCGAGAAGCTCACCCGCGCGAACCCGCTCCTTCGCCGGCTCGACCTCCGCCTCGGACTCCAGGCGCCTGACATCGACGCTCGTCGGCCCGCCCGGCAGACGCTTCTTGAGCTGCGTGATCGCGACGGCGCGCTGCTGCGCGTTCAGCTTCACGCGCTGGTCGATCTCCGCCTCGATTTTCGCGAGACGCTCGTCGAACTCCGCCTGCATCCGCGCCGGCTCGAACGCCGCCCGGATCGCGCCCTCGACCTCTCGCTCCGGTGAGGTCCGGTCGTACACCGCGATCGCGCCCTCCAGCCGCTTCTCGGGGCTGTCGAACAGCGGCGCGACGACGGTGATGATCCCGAACACGATCAGCGGGAACAGCACCACGCCGAACAGGAACGCCTTGGTCAGCGTCGTCGAGCGGAACTCACGCCCGGCGACATCCATGATCTTGCGGGCAGGGCTACGCATTGGCGGGCTCCATCTCGGCCTCCGAAGCGTCCGCGCGCAGCGAACGCCTCACCTCGTCCTCGCTGTCGCCCGCGGCGACCAGCTGCACGAACACGTCCTCGAGCGTCGCGGAACGCAGCTCGACCCGGCGCACCGGCGCCACCAGCGACGCGTCGCGCATGACCCGCTGGGGGTCCGCGTCGTCGCGCAGGTGGAGCTCGATCCGGGACGCGGCGCTGTCGTTCATGAGCGACGCGTGGCGCACCCCCTCGACGCGCTCGAACCGCGACGGGTCGGCGTCCTGGCGCGACACGGTCTCGACCACCAGCGTCCGTGGGTCGTACTCGGCGCGGATCTCGCCCACCGTCCCGTCGAGCACCTTGCGACCCCGGTTGATCATCACCACGCGCTGGCAGATCTGCTCCGCGACCGGCAGCACGTGGGTGCTGAAGATGATCGTCTTGCCCTGCGTGTTCAGCTCACGGATGAGCTCGCGCAGCAGCCTCGCGTTCACCGGGTCGAGCCCGCTGAAGGGCTCGTCCAGGATGATCAGGTCCGGGTCGTGGATCACGGTGCTGATGAACTGCACCTTCTGCTGCATGCCCTTGGAGAGCTCCTGACAGCGCTTCTTCCGTACGCCCGGCAGGGCGAGTCGCTCGAGCCACCCGTCGATCCGCGCGCCGAGCCCCGACGCGTCGGCCCCCTTGAGCCGCGCCATGTAGGTCAGGAAATCCCCGACGCGCATGGTCCGGTAGACGCCGCGCTCCTCGGGCAGGTACCCGATCCGGTCCTTGCTCTCGACGGCGGACCGCCTGCCCAGGATCTCCAGCGAGCCGGAGTCGGGCAGGATGATCGCCATGATCATGCGGATCGTGGTGGTCTTCCCGGCCCCGTTGGGCCCCAGGAAGCCGCAGAGCGACCCCGCCGGGATCCGCAGGTCGAGCGAGTCGACAGCGGCCTTGGAGCCGAATCGTTTGGTGATGGCGCTCAGGACGACGGCGTCGCTGCCGGGTGGGTGGGTCATGCAATCACTCCATCGGGGGCAGTAGCGTACCCTCGTTGGGGGATTGGGATGCGGGGGGCGTGCTTTTCGTTCTTCGCAGTTCAGCGCTCGAAGGCGCCAACGCTCGCCAGTGGTGGGCGAACGTTGTGCGCCGTGTCGGCTGGCATCAGCGGCGGGAGACGACGCAGGAGCGGGGACGAACTGGACGGCCTGTAGTCTGCTTCATCGGGAGCCACAAAGCCCGGGTCGCCGGTGGTGGCGTCGAGGCCCGCGACGCGCGCACCGAAGGAAGTCACATCGATGAAATGGTTGTTCCTGAACCAAGTGTCAGAGATCACCGCGGTTCCTCCCGAACTCGTTGCACCGGTGGACATCTTGTGAAACACTGACCCGCGCACCAGAATGTTGCGCAGGTCAGAGGTTCGCCAGGCAAAGGTATAGTTGGGCGTCGAGATTCCGATCAAGAGCAAATGATTTGTAGCAACATCCATCCACTGAGAGGATCTGCCGGCGCTCTCTAATGAGGGGCATCGCTCGAGCAGCGCGTTGACGAAGGCAATATTGTCGACACGGTCCGGACCTCGCGCGAAGATTCCCTGGGCCCGGATCGCCGTCGCGCGAAGGCCGTACACGATGTGGTTATCGATGTTCTCGCTCCCCTTGAACTGATAGATGTCGGGGTGAGCGTCTGTCCCGGAGCTATCGATGTCGTGAACGGTGCTATTCACAACGAGCCTGGACATACTGAACGCATCGCAGCTAATTCTGTTGACATGAACATTCCGTGCGAGAGTGGCGTGCTGCACGGCATCACGGACATCGCTCACGCTCGTATCCGTAACCCAAACCCCGGTCCAGACATGTCCGTTGAGCGGCGAACGGTCGTCGATCCGCCCAGCACCTATGACATCGCACTCGTTGACCCAGAGAAACTTCTCCGAACCAGTGGATCGGAATAGCATTTCCCCTTCGGTCCGGATATTCTTCGCGGCGATGAGGCGAGTGCGGAAACCCCCGCCTGTATAGCTATTGAAAACAACATCATCGCGACTCACGCCGGGCGCCGTCGTGATCGTCGCCCAGCGGTTGAGTGTCCTGGGGTTGGGGCTCGTCGCCGGTCCCCATGTGTATTCTCCGGGCAGGCAATAGATGATCGCCCCGTCGCAGGCGTCCGCGACACTGCTGCCAGCGGCGTGCTGGATGCTCTGCAGCGCGAAGTAGGGTGTGCGGAACGGGTTGTCGCGCGAGCCGTCGCCGGTGTCGTCGCTGCCGTTGCCAGAGACATAGCGGACAGGCGAGGGCAGCGTGCCTCCGGCGTTCATGTTCACGAGGATCGAGTGCTCGCCGTTCTTGATCGTTGCGGTGTCGATCTCCCCCGCCAGCACCCGCGGCATCCCGTTCACCGGGAACGCCACAGCCCTGATCTCCACCAGCCCGTCCGCGTAGTCCGCCGCGTTCACGCGGATCCAGTACTCGTAGGTCCCCGACTCCGGGTTCAGCGTCATCTCCGTCACATCCACCCACGCCCCCCCGTTCACGCTGAACGACACGGCGCCGATCCCGTTGATGTGGAACGCCACCACGCCCACGTTGAACTCGCCCGTGAAAGTCTGCCAGGGCACCATGTTCCAGCGGGCGATCGCCTTCGCGTCCGCCCCGGGCGCGTTCGGGTTGCCCGTCGGCTGCGACAGCACGTCCTGGCCCCAGTGCGACAGCACCATGTTCACCAGCTGGTAGTCCCCGCTCTGCACCGCGAGCGAAAGGTCAGCGAAGTTGATGACGCCGTCGCGGTTCGTGTCGTGGCGGGGCCAGCCGGCGGCAGCCCCGAACGAAAGGACGAAAACCGTTGCCAAGGCGACGAGGCTTCGTAAACGCATTGTTTCAACCTGTTTAGGAGAGAGTCGCGCCCGTGACCGGGGCGCCGTTCCTTGACCGCCGCTTTCGGGCGGCACACACGCGAGCGTCTTTCGACGCGCGAACTATCGAACAATCACGCGCAATGGCATGACTGATGGCACTGTCTTTCGCACCCGGTTCCAAACGGTTCGACACATCCATCAGCGGCAACGGCGCGCCGCGAATGACAACCCTCGTCGCGCGCTCCAGATGCGCGTTGTTCGTTTTTTTCCGCGCGACAGCGCCCCGCCGCTGGCGCTGGAAACCAACCCTTCCCCCACGTATCGTTACGTCTTCCCGTTCATCCGGATGAACGGATGAAGCACACCGACCCGGCGACCAGCCGCGATCACCCAGGATCAGACATGCCCGCCAGTCCCCTCGAACAGGCCATCGCGAAACGCGTGCTCTTCCTCGACGGCGCGATGGGCACCTCCATCCATCAGTGCGACTGCGACCTGCACCGCGACTATCTCGGCCGCGAGAACTGCACCGAGATCCTCGTCCAGACGCGCCCGGAGATCATCCAGGGCATCCACGAGTCCTTCCTCCGCGTCGGCGCCGACGCCGTCGAGACCGACACCTTCGGCGCGAACAAGCTCGTCTTCGCCGAGTTCGACCTCGTCGAAGAGACATACAACCTGAACAAGCGGGCCGCCGAGATCGCGCGAGCCGCCTGCGACAAGCACTCCACCAAGGACAAGCCCCGCTTCGTCTTCGGATCCATCGGACCCGGCACGCGCCTCGTCTCCCTCGGCAACACCACCTGGGACGAGATGCTCGAGTCCTACGCCGAGCAGGCGCGAGGCCTCATCGACGGCGGCGCCGACGCCCTCCTCATCGAAACCTGCCAGGATCTGCTCCAGGTCAAGTGCGCCGTCAACGCCTGTCTCAAAGCGCTCGACGAGCGCAAACGCACCGCGCAGCAGATCCCCATCATGGTCTCCGTCACCATCGAGACCACCGGCACGATGCTCCTGGGCACCGAGATCGCCGCCGCCGCCGAGGCGCTCCGCAACTTCCCGATCTTCTCCCTCGGGCTCAACTGCGCCACCGGCCCCGTCGAGATGGCCGAGCACATCAAGTGGCTCAGCAAGCACTGGGACCGCCACGTCAGCGTCGTCCCGAACGCCGGGCTCCCGATCCTCGTCGACGGACGCACCGAATACCCCCTCACCCCCAAACCATTCGCCGAGGCAATCGCACGCTTCGTCGAGGAAGACGGTGTGTCCGTCGTCGGTGGCTGCTGCGGCACCACGCCCGCCCATATCGAGGAACTCGTCAAACGCATCGGCGACCGCGCCCCCGGTGCGCGCCAGCGAGCCCCGTGGCCCCGCGCCGCAACATCGCTCTACTCCACCGCCGAGTTCCGCCAGGACAATTCCTTCCTCGTCGTCGGCGAACGCACCAACACCAACGGCAGCCGCAAGTTCAAGCAGCTCCTCGAGGCCCAGGACTTCGACGGCATGGTCTCCATGGCCCGCGAGCAGATCAAGGACGGCTCGCACGTCATCGACCTCTGCGTCGACTATGTCGGGCGCGACGGCGTCACCGACATGCGCGAGCTCGTCCATCGCTTCGTGCGCCAGGTCAGCGCGCCCCTCATGCTCGACTCAACCCAGGTCGATGTCCTCGAGGAAGGCCTCAAGCACGCCGGCGGCAAGTGCATCCTCAACTCGATGAACCTCGAGGACGGCGAGGAGAAACTCGGCGTCATGTGCGCGCTCGCGAAGACCTACGGCGCCGCCGTCGTCGCCGGCACGATCGACGACGACCCGCAGGAGGCGATGGGCAAGACCGCCCAGCGCAAGCTCGAGATCGCCAAACGCATCTACGACCTCGCCGTCAACCGCCACGGCCTCGCGCCCGGCGACATCCTCTTCGACCCGCTCGTGCTCCCCGTCACCACAGGCGTCGAGGCCGATCGGCGCCTCGCCCTCGAAACCATCGAGGGCACGCGGCGGATCATGCAGGAACTGCCCGAGTGCCACACCGTGGTCGGGCTGTCGAATGTGTCGTTCGGGCTCAAGCCCGCCGCCCGCGTGGTGCTCAACAGCGTTTTCCTGCACGAACTCCGCGAGGCGGGCCTGACCGCCGCCATCGTGCACGCCTCGAAGATCCTCCCGCGCAACAAGATCAGCGACGAACGCTGGGAGGTCGCGCTCGACCTGCTCTACGACCGGCGCGAGAAGGGCGACCCCCTCATGCGCTTCGTCGAGCACTTCCCGGCCGACGAGGACGACACGGTCAAACGCGAACGCATCGAGGATCTCGCGGTCGAAGAGCGCCTCCGCCGCCACATCATCGACGGCGAGATGCGCAACCTGAAGGAATCGCTCGACGAGGCGATGACGAAGTACCCGCCCCTCGCCATCGTCAACGACCACCTGCTCGACGGCATGAAGACCGTCGGCGATCTCTTCGGCGCCGGCGAGATGCAGCTGCCCTTCGTGCTCCAGAGCGCAGAGGTCATGAAGGCCGCCGTCGCCCACCTCGAACCCCACATGCCCAAGGTCGAGGGCGCCGGCGCCAAAAAGGCGAAGATCGTCCTCGCGACCGTGCAGGGCGATGTCCACGACATCGGCAAGAACCTCGTCGACATCATCCTCAGCAACAACGGGTACGAGGTCATCAACCTCGGCATCAAGCAGCCCGTCGCCTCCATCATGAACGCGTTCAGGGAGCACGACGCCCACGCCATCGGGATGAGCGGCCTGCTCGTCAAGAGCGTCGGCGTGATGCAGCAGAACCTCGAAGAGATGGCCCGCCAGGGCGTCGGCGTTCCCGTCCTGCTCGGCGGCGCGGCCCTCACGCGCCACTACTGCGAAACCACGCTCCGCGCGACCTACACCAGCGGCAAGGTCTACTTCGGGCGCGACGCCTTCGAGGGCCTGCGCATCATGGACGCCCTCGCCGGCAACACGCTCACCGCCCTCGACGCCGAGATCGAGGAGCGACTCGTCAAACGCGCCGCCGCCGACGAGACCGTCGAACGCTCGCGCGCCGCGCGCGAGGGCGAACGCCTGCGCAGGGAGCGCGAGGCGCAGGAGGGGGGCGTCGCCGCCCCGGCCGCACCGCGCGTGCGCAGCGAGGTCCGCGTCGACGTCGATATCCCCGAGCCGCCCTTCCTCGGATCGCGCGTCGTCGATTCGCTCGACCTCGACGCCATCTACCCCTTCATCAACACCATCGCCCTCTTCCGAGGGCAGTGGCAGTTCCGCAAGGGCGCGCGCTCCGACGCCGACTACGAGAAGTTCGTCGAGCACGAGGTCGAGCCCATCTTCGCACGCCTCAAGGAGCAGTGCAGGCGCGAGAAGATCCTCCGCCCCGCGGTCGTGTACGGCTATTACCACTGCAACAGCGACGCCGACGACCTCATCGTCTGGGACCCCGCCGACCCGTCGCGCGAGCTCGAACGCTTCTCCTTCCCCCGTCAGGAATCCAACAAGCGACTCTGCATCAGCGACTTCTTCCGGCCCCTCGACAGCGGCCAGCGCGACGTCATCGCGCTCCAGTGCGTCACCATGGGCCAGGAAGTCTCCAGACGCGCCAAGGAACTCTTCGAGCGCAACGAGTACGCCGAGTACCTCTACCTCCACGGCATGGGCGTCGAGACCGCCGAGGCCCTCGCCGAGATGTGGCACAAACGCGTCCGCCAGGAACTCGGCATCGCCAACGACGACTCCCCCAGCATCCGAAAGCTCTTCGCGCAGGGCTACCGCGGGTCGCGCTACTCCTTCGGCTACCCCGCATGCCCCGACATGAGCGACCAGGAGAAGCTCTTCCGGCTCCTCCGCCCCGAGCGCATCGGCTGTGAACTGACCGAGAACTGGCAGATCGACCCCGAGCAGAGCACCAGCGCCATCGTCGTCCACCACCCCGAGGCCCGCTACTTCAACGTGTGAGCCCCAGCGCGATCGGCGATAGACTCCCCGGATGCGCGAGATCCACTACAGCGAGCTCCCGGCCGAGAAACCCGTTCTTCGCGATTACCTCGCGATCGACCGCACGATCCTCGCGAACGAGCGCACGCTCCTGAGCTACCTGCGAACCGCGCTCGCCTTCGCCGTCGTCGGCGCGTCGGCGATCAAGTTCTTCGACTCGCTCGTCTACGAGGTCCTGGGCGTCTGCTTTATCCTCTTCGGCCTGATGGTCATCGGCGTCGGCGCGCGACGCTTCCTGCGCGTGCGAAAGCGCATCGAGGAAGCCATCGCGCTCGACCCCGTCGTCGCCAGAACCAGCGCGGACACCATCGAGAAGGGCGACAAGCCCGACAAGGCCGAGGACTGATCAGCCGGCGGTCTGCCCGAAGTTGGTCAGCACCACGTTGAGATCCGCGAAGTTCACCACGCCGTCGTCGTTCACGTCGCCCGCCAGACCAGCGCCCGTCTGGCCGAACTGTGTGAGCACCGTGTTCAGGTCGGCGAAGTTCACCACCCCGTCGCCGTTCGTGTCGCCGGGCAGCGGGTCGACCAGCTCGACCGCAAGGGACAGCGTCGCCGTCAGCCCGAAGAACGGCGCGAACTTGTCTTCCTTGCAATAGAACACGGGGTAATCGATCACGGCACCACGCGGATCGTCCAGCGCCACGCCCGGCCCGTTGAACGCCGGGAACAGCAGCGACGAGATCTGGAACCGCAGACGCCCCCCCGACAGCCCGTCACGCAGGAAGTCGCGCACGTTCGGGTTCCCGACATCCAGCGTGAAGGTGAACAGCGCGTCGCTCGGCACGAGCGCGCCGGGCGCCGCGTCGCTCGTCTGCCCGATCGCGAAGGGCGTCGGCTCGAAGCGGTCCTTCACGTTGTTCCCGATGTCGCGCGCCCTCTCGCCGCTCGGCCCGGCGTAGTCCGTCGCGTACGAGTTCCGCACGCCCAGACCGAACGCCGCCCCGTGCGGCGAGTTCTCAAGGAACGTCGCCGCCGTGAACCCGTTCCGGAACGCCGCCCCGAACAGCTCGATCGGGCGACCGGGCGTCGTATCCGCCAGGAACTCGGGGTCCATCGGGTCCAGGTGCGTGCGATACGAGTCGTAGGTCGGGTCGTACCGGAACGCCCCGCCCACGGCGATGCTCGCCGTCACCACCGCAGACACCACGCGGTACCGCTCCGGCGCCTCCCCGGCAGGGACCTGCGCCCCGGTGTCGAAACCGATCAGGAACAGCGCGTCGCGGTCGTCGAAGGGGAACTTGTCGTAGCCCGCCGTCCCGAAGACCGACGCCGTCGTCCTCGAGCCCGGCGACGGGTTGAACGGGTAGTTCCACCGGTCCAGCGTCGGCGCGTCGAACTGCGCCACGAACGACCCACCGGCGTCGGAGACCCCGGCGAGCGACAAGCCGACGCACGCGGCGGCGGCACACAGAATCGGGCTGGTCATGACCATCTCTCGCTTCTCCCTCACGGGAAGTCTGGCAGCCAGCCACACGATTTCTCGCTTCTCCGGGCGAGAAAGTCCGACTGGCAGGCAAGAATCATTCGCGTCTGGCAGGACGAATGCTTCGCCGAAGGATACCGTTGAGAATCAGTCTCAACAAGCCGCGGGACGGCCCCGACGCCGATTTCCCGAACCCTCGTCTGGAACACGACGATGCGCACAGGAACGATGACCCCCATGCACGCCGCACGACGCCGCCGGCACACCCGCGGCACAACCCGCGCCCGAGACGCCTTCACTCTCCTCGAGCTGCTCGTCGTCGTCGGCATCATCGCGCTGCTCATCGGCATCCTCATCCCCACCCTCAGCGCCACGCGTGAGAGCGCCAAGCTCGCCGCCGAAGCCGCCGACGGGCGCCAGACCGGCGCCGCCTACATCGCCTTCGCGACCGACCACAAGAACTACCTGCTCCCGGCCAACATCAACAGCAACCGTTTCCCCGAAGCCGTCCGCGCCGCGCGGTCCGTTCTGCCCAGCGGCGCCGAGCCAGAGGGCGTCGACGCGTCTCGCTGGATCTGGCGTCTCGGACCCTACCTCGACTTCTCCTTCCCAACCCTCATCCGCGACAGCGCCATCCTCGCCGAGGTCAACAGCGCCGAGCGCCTGGGCAGCGCCGATGTCTCGCTCTACCGCGCGAGTGTCTTCACCGGCTTCGGGCTTAACAGCTACTACATCGCCGGCCGGCGCGAGTTCTACGAGCAGCCCGCGAACCGACCCAACCCCTACATCGCCACCTTCGGGCCCGAGTTCTTCGTCGCCCGGCTCGACCGCGCACCGCGCCCCGCGTCGCTCATGGCCTTCACCAGCGCCGCGAGCAACATCCAGACCGAGGGCTTCCGCGACGGATACTTCTACGTCGAGCCGCCCTACACCGCGCAGGCACAGCAGTCCTGGAGCGCCTTCCAGTTCCGCACGCCCACCCGCGCAGGCGTCAGCGCCCAGACCGGCTGGTTCGGCGCCTTCCCCGTCGCCAAGAAGCAGGCCGTCACCGTCTACCTCGACGGCCACGCCGAGAACCTCACCTGGGACGACATGACCGACATGCGCCGATGGGCGCCCCTCGCCTACGACCGCGACTGGCGACTCCCCGGCCCCGGCGGCAACTGAGACACGGGGTGGCGTGGTCTGCCCGCAGGGCGTGCCACGGCGTGCACGCGTTGCGGCGCGCCCGACCCTATCCTCAACCCCATGCCGCACCCGAGCGAGACAACCGGCTTCCCCGACCTGCTCAGCGAGCTCCGCTGGCGAGGCCTGCTCCACCAGGCCACCGATGAGAACGCGCTGAAAGAGCACTTCGCCACCGGCGGGCGCAAGGTCTACGCCGGCTTCGATCCAACCGCCGACTCGCTCACCATCGGCAACCTTGTCCCCATCACCGTCCTGCGCCACGTGCAGCGCCACGGGCACACGCCCATCGTCCTCATGGGCGGCGCCACGGGACGCATCGGCGATCCCTCCGGCAAATCCGCCGAACGCACCCTGATGACCGACGCGCAGGTCGACGCCAACATCGCCAGCCAGCGCGAGATCTTCACGCGAATCCTCGGCGACACCGTGACCATCGTGAACAACCTCGACTGGTGGAAGGACAAGTCCTTCCTCTGGGTCCTGCGCGAGGTCGGCAAGCACTTCAGCGTCAATGTCATGATGCAGAAGGACTCCGTGAAGTCACGCCTCGAATCGCGCGAGCAGGGCATCTCGTTCACCGAGTTCTCCTACCAGATCCTCCAGAGCTACGACTTCCTCCACCTCGCGCGCGAGATGGGCGTCACCGTCCAGTGCGGCGGGAGTGACCAGTGGGGGAACATCATTGGCGGTAGCGACCTGATTCGCAAAGTCGGGAACGAGAGAGCGAACGAGGCTGACAATATTATCGCGGCAATCGAACGGGTGCTCGTTGGCCTGAAGATGTCGGGTACTGCGAGACAATTTCACTTCAGCATGAATGAGACACGGCTCAAGTGCCAAGAGCTTGGACTTGATTGGGTATCCCTGAGTGACCCCGCTCAGTCTCATCATGAGACTGAGCGGTGGCTGATTAGTCAGAAGTTAGAATTGTCTATCGAAGCCCATCGGGACTCGTCGCTTTCTGAAAACGCCTTCGCCTTCACCGCCCCCCTTGTCACCAAGTCCGACGGCGGGAAGTTCGGCAAGTCCGAGGCCGGCGCGGTCTGGCTGAGCGCCCACCGCACCTCGCCCTACGCGTTCCACCAGTTCTGGCTCAACACCGCCGACGCCGATGTCGAGCGCTTCCTCAAGATGTTCACCTTCCTGCCGAAGGCCGACATCGAGCGCCTCGTCGCTGCGCACGGCGCGGCGCCCGAGAAACGCGTCGCGCAGCGCGCGCTGGCCGATTCCGTGACCGGACTCGTCCACGGCAAAGACGCCGTCGCCCGCGCGAACGCCGCCGCCGAGGCGCTGTTCTCCGGCGAGGTGGCCCACCTCGACGCCGCCACGCTGCGCGAGGTCTTCGCCGCGGCGCCCAGCAGCGACCACGCCTTCTCGATCCTCGAAGCCGACGGCTGGTCGATCCTCGACGCCCTCGCCGAGACCGGCCTCGCCTCGAGCAAGTCCCAGGCGCGCGAGTTCGTCAAAGGCGGCGGCGTGACAGTCAACGGCGAGACGAAGGCCGCGATGGACACCCGCCTCACCCGCGACCACCTGCTGCACGGAGAAGTGATCCTCCTCCGCCGCGGCAAAAAGAACTGGCACGTCTGCAAGTTCGCGTGAGCGAGTAAACCTGGGGTGGCGTGGTGCACGCGCAGCGGGCGCCACGGATGGTCATGTTTCCTCAATCCCCGGTTTTCCTCAATCCCCGGTGCCACTACACGAGCGCAGCGAGTGTAGTGCGAGCTGGCGCCAGTTCACATCACACTCGCTGCGCTCGTGTGATGGCACCAAGGTTCCGTGCCTCATGCCTCGTGCCCTCCCGGATCGATGCTCCGCAGATACCCCCACGAATAGATCCCCGTCTTGTGCCCGTCGCTGAAGACGATCCGGATCGCGTAGTTGCCCACGAGCTCCGCCGACACGGCGCGCAGCGGGCCCCCCGACGACGGCTTCAGCACCGTCAGCGGGTTGCTCTGGATCTGCTTGCGCGTCTCGCGCGCCTCGGCGCTGGGCGACATCCGCCGCAGATGCGCGATCGGGTAGAACGACACCGCCCCGTCCGCCCACTCGACGGTCAGCCCCTCGTCCGTCTTCAGGTCGAGACGCACAGGCGCCGGTTCGTTGCCGGCGTCGCTCATTGCGCCAGCGCCTCGCCCGCCATCGCGCGCACCTTCCGGTACTGCGCGCGGAAGAACGCGGTATAGACGATGGAGTGTTCCGCGGCCCGCGCCGCATCGCGCCAGTCGTCGCGCACGCGCCGGAAGTTCTCCTCGTTGACCAGCAGGCGCGTCCCGTCGCGCAGCTCGTGCATCGGCATTGCGAAGAACTCGTCTTCCATCGCCGCGATCACAGACTCGGGCGCCCCGGCGGCGCGCACGCGCGCGATCGCGTCCCACGCCGCACGCTGCTCGTGGTGGATGTCGATCGACGACGACGCCATGAGCGGCGCGATCATGCTGCGCCAGCCCTTCACGGGAGTCTTCGTCACGACCGTGAACGGGGAGAGCTCCCTGTCGACGAATCGCTCGCGATACGTGTCGTAGAAATCAGGGCGCGCAGGCATCCGGCGCAGTTCGTGCTCGACCGGGCCCAGACCGTCGGGCGACTCTCCCGCGCGACGGCGCGAGGGGAACTGCCACAGCGCCTGGCCCTCGTCGGTCAGCACGAACTCGATGAACCGGCGCGCGAGCACCGGGCTCGGCCCGCCGCGGATGATCGAGATCGGGTCCGAGTCGATGTAGGTCATGCCCGGCGGGTCGATGAACCCCACGCGGCTCGATTCCAGCGGCGCACCCGGGGGAAGCACCGCCTGGCTCTGGTAGCGACCGTAGAAGCCGATCGACAGCCCCGCCGCCGCCTCGCCCATGCTGACCTCGATCGGCGCCTTCTGCGACGAGTCGCCGAAGGTGCGCGCGTTGGCGCACATCGCGCGCAGCACGCGCCAGCCCTTCTCCCACCCGTAGTGCGAGAGGATCGCGTCGTAGGTCGTCGTCACGCTCCCGCTCTGACGCGGGTCGGTCATCGCCAGCCACCCGGCGTAGCGATGGTCGGTGAGGGCCTCCCAGTCGGTCGGATCGGGAAGGTCCATCATGCGCAGCAGGTCGCGGCTGAAGACGATGCCGAAACTCGTGAGCGCCGAGCCGATCCAGTACTGCTCGGGGTCCGAGATCGGGCCCGGCCCGATGATGTTGTCCCCGAACCACTCGACCATCTGCTCGTCGCTGAACCCCGCGGGCTCGCTGATCGGGAGCGTCGCGCGCGCGCCTCCCGGGAACACGACCTCCACGCCCCGACGCAGCAGGTCGTGCTCGTACGACCCGCCGCCGAAGAGCAGGTCGTAGGACATCGCGCCGCGATCCGCCGAGCCGTCCGGACGGACGCGCCCGGTCCGGGCCGCGGCCCGGAACTCGGCGCGCAGCAGGTTCTGGATCTCCGCCGTCCCCCCCGGCGCGCGGAAGTCGACATACACCGCCTCCCCGTGCTCGCGCTGGTGCCACAGCGCGAACGCTCGCCCGAACTCCGACCGTATCTGCTCGGAATGGGGGGTGATCACGATCAGGCGCGAGGCGTTCTGGGGCTCGACGACCCGCTCCGGGCGCAGGGCCAGAGGCACACCGATGAGCAGCGCGAACACCGTCAGCAACGCGATCCGGGCGAACATGACCGGAGTGTAGTTCGCGAGACCGCCCCGTCGCCCTTCGCGATACCATGCCCCGGACCCACTTCGCACAACGCTCACACTCCCGGATCGGACCTCTCCCTTGCTCCTCGACCTGCTCCTGCTCGTCGTCTCGCTGGTGCTCCTCACGCTGGGGGCCGAAGCGCTCGTCCGCGGCGCCGTCGTCCTCGCCCTGCGCATGGGCGTGTCCTCGTTCTTCGTCGGGCTCACGATCGTCGGGTTCGGGACCTCCGCCCCCGAGCTGGCCGCCGGCATCGGCGCCGCCCTCAAGAACAAACCCGATATCAACATCGGCAACGTGGTCGGCTCCAACATCCTCAACATCGCCCTCATCCTCGGCGTGGCCTCGCTGATCCGCCCCACGCCGGTGCAGACCAAACTCGTCAAGGCCGAGGCCTGGGTCGTCATCGGGCTGTCGCTGCTGGCGTGGGTGTTCGCCTACACCGGCAGCATCGTCTCCCGGTGGGAGGGCGTCGTGTTTCTCTCGCTGCTCGCGATCCACCTGGTCCGCGGCTACATCTACGGCAGGCGCGACCCCAACACCTTCGAAGAGGTCGCGAGCTCGCTGCCCGACGCGCACGTCGCCGACCGCCCCGCCCCCGATGCGCCGCCCGCGAAACGCCTCCGCCAGAGCACGCTCTTCAACATCGGGCTCGTCGTCGTGGGCCTGCTCATCCTCACCGGCTCCTCCAAGCTGCTGATCGACTCGGCGTCGAGCATCGCACGCTCGCTGGGCGTGTCAGAGCTCGCCATCGCGCTCACCATCATCGCGGGAGGGACCTCCATGCCCGAACTCGCGACCTCCGTCGTCGCCGCGATCCGTAAACAGTCCGACATCGCGATCGGAAACATCCTCGGATCGAATATCTTCAACATCGCGTGCATCCTGGGCGTCACCTCGCTCATCCGCCCCCCGGCGGTGAACGAGCAGGTGCTCTGGCTCGACGCCCCGCTCATGATCCTCCTCGCGATCGCGCTGCTGCCGATCATGCTGACCGGCGCGCGCATCTCGCGGGCCGAGGGCGCCGCGCTCCTCGTCGTGCTCGTTGGCTACATCGTCGTGCTCTTCACGCTCGCGCCCAAGTGGTTCGGCGAGCCGGCGCCCGACCCGACGCCGGCGATGTCGCCGGTCGCCTTCGTGACGCACGAGCCGGAGACGGTCGCCGGGGCCCTCGAACGCGCCGGATTCGGCGCAGTGCGAGAGCTCGCGCCCGGGGTGCTCGTCGCGAGGTCCCCCTACGACGCGCACTCGCTCGACCTGCTGGAGGAAGCGGGCGTCCGATCCGTGCTCAGCGTCGAGGCGTGGGCGCCCGACGAGGGCGAGGCCGAGCGCCGCGCGATCCTCGTCGCCCATGTCCCGCTGCGCTACTCGGGAGTCGACGAGCCGACACGCCTGCGCGTCGCCCGCGCTGTCAGAGACCTGCCGCGCCCGCTGCTGGTCACCTGCGAGACCGGGCGCGACCGCGCCGCGGCGGCGGTCGCTCTCGCCTTCATCACCCTCGGCGAACGATCCACGAACGACGCGGTCACCATGATGCTCCAGGCCCGGGCGGCGCCCTCCAACCGCGCGCTCTTCGCGAGCGTCCGCGACGCCAGGCCTGCGACCGCCGCGGACCTCACCAACCCGGCGATGCTCCTCGCCGACGCATCGCCCAACGACACCGCCAACGCCATGTCGCGGATCGATCGCGCGTGGCGCTCGCTCGTCCCGGCGCGAGGTCGCGACTGGGAACGCGCCGACCACGACGACCCACGAGACGCCGCCGATCGCATCGCCAGCGAGCTCGGCGCGCTCGCCGCGGCGACAAAGCCAGACATCGACGACGAGGCCTACCGCCACGAACTCCGCGACGCGGCGCTCTTTGCATCGCTCCTGCGCGACGCGCTCGACGCGAACAACGCGCCCGCCGCCAGCGCGCAGTACGGGCGACTCGCCGCCGCCTGCACCCGCTGCCACGGGGTGTACCGCGATGTCCTGCCGGTCCGGTGAGCGCTACGCCCGCAGCGAGCGCAGGAACGCGCCGGGGTCTTCGCCCCGCGTGATCGCCTCAATCAGCGCCGAGCCGACGACCGCGCCGTCGCACACGCCGCGCAGCGCGTCGACCTGCGCCTTCGAGCGGATGCCGAAGCCCGCGCACACCGGCGCGTCGGAGGCGCCACGGAGCGTGCGGAGGTACGCGACGGGATCGCCCGCCGCGTTCTTCCCCCCGGTCCCGCCCGTCACGCCCGTGACGGTGACGGCGTAGAGGAACCCACCCGTCGTGCTCGCGAGATCGCGCGCGCGATCCGGCGGCGTGACCGGCGTGACCATGTTCACCAGCGCGACGCCCTTGGCGTCCAGGGCCGCGCGCACGCTCGCGCTCTCCTCGAAGGGCAGATCGGGCACGATCAGCCCCGCGACGCCCGCCTCGTTCGCGGCGAGCGCGAAGCGATCGATCCCGAAACGCACGAACGGGTTCAGGTACCCCATCAGCACGACCGGCGCGCCGAGGTCGCCCTTCATGGCGCGAAGTTCGTCAAGAATCCACGCGAGCGATGTCCCCTGCTCGAGCGCGACGCGGCTGGCGTCCTGGATCGTCATGCCGTCGGCCATCGGATCGGAGAAGGGCACGCCCACCTCGACGACATCCGCCTCCGACGCGACCTCGCGCAGCAGATCACGGAACCGGGCCTTCGTGGGGTGACCGGCGCACAGATAGGCGACGAGGGCGATGCCCTGCGCGTCACGGGCTCGCGCAATCGACTCAGCGATGGATGCTGCGCCGGTGCTCATTGCGCATCTCCCTTCGAGCGATCTCGCGGCGGGTTCTTCAGCAGGATCGGCATGTCCTTGTCGCCGCGCCCGCACAGATTCACGAGCAGACGCGATCCGGGGCGCTCCTGCGCGAGTTTCTTCACGCCCGCCAGCGCGTGGCTCGGCTCCATCGCGGGCAGGATGCCCTCGAGGCGGCAGCAGTCGTCGAGCGCGTCCAGCGCCTCGCGGTCCGTCGCGCTGATGTACCCGACGCGCCCGCACCAGCGCAGGAACGCGTGCTCGGGGCCGACGCCCGGATAATCGAGCCCGGCGCTGATCGAGTGGCTCTTGCTCACCTGCCCGTCGTCGTCCTGCAGCAGCAGCGAGTAGCACCCGTGCAGCACGCCCGGCGAACCCGTCGCGATCGTCGCGCTGTTCTCTCCGGGGGTCGGCCCGCGCCCGCCCGCCTCGACGCCCACGATGCGCACCGATTCATCGGCCAGGAACCCGTGGAACATGCCGATCGCGTTGCTCCCGCCGCCCACGCACGCGAGCACCGCGTCGGGCAGCGCGCCCGCTTCCTTCAGTATCTGCTCGCGCGACTCGCGCCCGATCACGCTCTGCAGCGTCCGCACGATCCACGGGAACGGGTGCGGCCCAACCGCCGACCCGAGCAGGTAATGCGTGCGATCCGGGTCGCTCACCCAGTCGCGCAGCGCCTCGTCGATCGCGGCGCGCAGCGTGCGATCGCCGCTCTCCACGGGACGCACCTCGGCGCCCAGCCGCTTCATGCGCATGACATTGGGCGCCTGGCGCTCCACATCGACGGCGCCCATGTACACGATGCAGGGCAGGCCGACGCGCGCGCACGCCGCCGCCGACGCGACGCCGTGCTGGCCGGCGCCCGTCTCCGCGATGATCCGCGTTGCGCCGATGCGCTTGGCCAGCAGCGCCTGCCCCAGCGCGTTGTTGATCTTGTGCGCGCCGGTGTGCGCCAGGTCCTCGCGCTTCAGCCACACCTCGGCGCCCCACTCGCGGCTCAGGTTCGGCGCGAAGCACATCGGCGTGGGACGACCGATCCACGCGCGCCCCTCGCGCGCGATCTCGTCGAGGAACGCCGGTTCGGTGAACGCCGCCTTCGCCGCGGATTCCAGGCGCGTGATCGCCGGCATCAGCGTTTCCGGCACGAAACGACCCCCGAATGGCCCGTAGCGCCCGTTCGCGTCGGGGTACGAGCCGTCGAGCAGGCGCGCGAGTTCGGCGCGCGCATCGGTGGGGGGGCTGAGTTCTCGCGCAAGCGTCATCGTCATGGCAGGGCTCGCTCCGTCTCGCGCACCGCGAGGAGGAAGTCGTGGATGAGTCGTGTGTCTTTCTGGCCGGGAGAACGCTCGACGCCGCTGGAGACATCGACGCCGAACGGTTTCACGCGACGGATGACCTCGCCCACATTCGTCGGCGACAGCCCCCCCGCGAGCACGATCCGGGATCGCGACTGCTCCGGCAGCGATTCGATCGCGTCGAGCGCGATGCGCTCGCCCACCCCCGAGCGTGCGCCTTCGACCAATGCCGTGCGGCACTCGTCCAGCGTCGCCCGCAGACGCTTCTCGAACGCCTCCCCCTCGCGCACCACCGGCAGGCGCATCGCGACCGGCACGCACTCGGCCCCCTCGCCGAAGTCCTCGGCGTCCGTCTGCACCAGATCCAGCGGCAGCGCTTCCAGCGCGTCGATCACCTCGTCCTCGCTCGGATGCCGCAGCACACCTACGCGAGCGACGAACGCCGGCACGCGCGACAGCAGTTCCGCGGCCCGATCGAGCGTCACTCGACGGGGCGACTCCGCAAGCACGACGCCAATCGCGTCGGCCCCGGCGCGAACCGCGGCGTCCACCGCTTCGGGCGTGGTGAGGCCGCAGACTTTCACTCGGATCCGGTTCATGGTTCCTCTCCCGGCGTCTCGCGCCACAGCGCGCCCGGCTGGTCTCTTCGAGCGAGTGAGGCGTTGCTCCCAGCGTCCAGCATCGCGCGTGCGAGGGACGCCGGATCGTTCGCGCGCATCAACGCGGTGCCTACCAGCGCGAGGTCGTACCCCATCGCCGCCGCCCTCGCGGCGTCGTCGGGCGTGCGCAGCCCGGATTCGGCCACGCGCCTGCGATCCCGGGGCAGCGCGTGCACCAGCGTCGCCAGCCGGTCCTCGCGCACCTCCAGCGTCGAAAGATCACGCGTGTTGATCCCGGTCATCACCTCGGGCGTCGTCGGTCGACCATCGAGCGCCAGGCACGCCCGCTCGCAGTCGCGCTCGTCGAAGCACTCCAGCAGCACGAACAGCCCGAGCGCCGCCGCTTCGTCCAGCATCCGCTCGAGCAGCGCGTCGTCGAGCATCCGCGCGATCAGCAGCGCGCCCGACGCGCCGTGCACGCGCGCTTCGAGGAGTTGGATCGGGTCGACGAGGAAGTCTTTGCGCATCGTGGGCGTGTGCGCCGTGTCGCTGGCAGCGGCCAGGTGACCGAGGTCGCCCCCGAACGCGCTCGGCTCGGTCAGCACGCTGATCGCCGACGCCCCGACGCGCGAGTACGCGCGCGCCTGCGCCGCGACATGGGCCGCGTCGTCGGTCGCGTGCGACAGGCGCCCCTCGCTGGGCGACGCGAGTTTGATCTCGGCGATCAGGCCGAACGGGGTTCTTTCGACTGAGCGCGCTGGAGGCAGGTCGCGCACGAGATCCAGCAGTTCTGCGCGAGGGCGCCCCATGTCGGCCCGCTCGCGCGACGACACGCCCATCTCGGCGAGGAAATCACGAACGCTCACGCCGCGTCTCCTTTCGCGTCGCGACCGACGCCGGCGAGGGTATCCAGCAGGCGGGCCGCGCGCCCGTCGTCGAGCGACGAGCGAGCGATATCGATGCCTTCGCGGAGACTGTTCGCCACGCCGCTCGCCTCGAGCGCGAGGGCGCACGAGAGGCAGACCGCGTCGCGGTGCGCGGACTTCTCGCCGTGGAAGACCCGTCGAAGCGCATCGGCGTTGTGCGAGGAGTCGCCGCCTTTCAGATCGGCTTCGGCGCATCGCGACAGCCCGACCGTGGAAGGATCGCGAGCCTCGTGCCTCACGCGTCCGGGGCGGACATCGAAGAGATGGAACTCACCGACGGGGGTGGGCTCGTCCCAGGCGGGGGCCCCGTGGACGACGAAGACGCGCTCGATCGGCAGCCCGCTGATCGCGTCGGCCATGAGGCGCGCCGCGTCGAGCGAGAACGCGCCGATGACGCCGAAGGGGGGCTGCGCCGGGTTGGTGAGGGGCCCGAGCATGTTGAACACGGTGCGCACGCCCAGCGCTCGGCGCACCGGCGCGACGCGCGCCGCCGCGGGGTGATAGGCCGGCGCGAAGAGGAAGCAGAAGTTCGTGCGCGTCAGGCACTCGCCCTGCGAGCCGTCGCGCAGCGGCACGGGCAGGCCGAGTTGTTCGAGCAGGTCGGCGGCGCCGCTCTTCGACGAGATCGACCGATTCCCGTGCTTCACGACCGGCAGCCCGCACGCCGCCGCGAGCAGGGCCGCGCCGGTGCTGACGTTGAAGGTGTGCGAGCCGTCGCCCCCGGTGCCGACCAGGTCGCACGCGCGCGAGCGCAGGTCTTCGGGCAGCGCGGGGCGCACCGCGAGGTCGCGCATCGCGCGGGCGAACCCTCGGACTTCCTCGGGCGTCTCGCCCTTCGCGCGCAGAGCCGCCAGCAGCGCGCCGGCGATCGCGGGCTCGATGTCCTCGGTCGCGAGCGCGCGCAGCAGGTCCGACGCCTGCGCTTCCGACAGACTCTCCCTTCGCAGCAGTTGGTCGAGGGTCGCGCTCAGCATCGCAGGAAGTTCTCCAGCATCGTCTTCCCAAGCGGCGTCAGCACGCTCTCGGGGTGGAACTGCACGCCCTCGATCGGCAAGTCGACGTGGCGAACGCCCATCAGTTCGCCGTCGTCGCTGCGCGAGGACGCGAGGAGGCACGCCGGCAGTTCCGCCTCAAACGCGGCCAGCGAGTGGTACCGTCCGACCTCGACGCGATCGGGCATGCCTTGATACACACCCTTCGCGTCGTGGGTGATCATCGACGGCTTGCCGTGCATGAGACGCGACGCGTGGCGGACCGGGGCGCCGTAGACCTCGCAGATCGCCTGGTGCCCGAGGCACACGCCAAGGATCGGCGCGCGCCCCGCGAAGGCCTCGATGACCCCCATGCTGATCCCCGCGTCGCGGGGGTGGCCGGGCCCGGGCGAGACGACGACATGCGTCGGCGACTTCTCAAGCGCCTGCGCGACGGTGATCTCGTCGTTACGAACGGTCGTCACCGCGGCGCCGAGTTCGCGCAGCAACTGCACCAGGTTGAAGGTGAACGAGTCGTAGTTGTCGATCATCAGCACGCGCGGCGGCATCACAGGCCCTCCTCCGCCAGGCGCAGCGCCGCTTCGAGGGCGCCGACCTTCGCGCGGACCTCGTCGTGCTCCGCGTCGGGTTTCGAGTCGGCCACGATCCCGGCGCCCGCCTGATAGGCGTATCTGCCGTCGTCGAAGACGAGCGTGCGGATGCAGATGGCCTGGTCCATGTCGCCGGACTTGGAGAAATAGCCCACCGTGCCGCCGTAGAGACCTCTCCGCACCGGCTCGAGCGCGTCGATGATCTCCATCGCGCGGACCTTGGGGGCTCCGACGAGCGTGCCGGCCGGGAACGCGGCGGCGAAGAGGTCGAACATGTCGAAGCCCTCGTCGAGTTCGCCGCTGACGCCAGAGACGATGTGCATCACATGGCTGTAGCGCTCGATCACGCGGTACGGGTCGACCCTGATCGTGCCCGGCTTCGCGACGCGCCCCAGGTCGTTGCGGGCCAGGTCCACGAGCATCACATGCTCGGCGGCCTCTTTCGGATCGGCGAGGAGTTCGCGCTCGTGCGTCAGGTCGCTCGCGTCGTCGTCGCCCCGTGGGCGCGTGCCGGCGATGGGGCGGAGGTGCGCGACGCCGCGCTGGAGTTTGACGAGCGCTTCGGGGGACGAGCCGACGACGCGCAGTGCGCGATCGGGCGCTGCGCCGGGCAGGTCGAGGTAGTACATGTAGGACGAGGGGTTGAGCAGGCGCAGCGCGCGGTAGACCTCGAACGGGTCGGAACGGTGCTCGCCCTCGAAGCGGACGGAGAGGACGAGTTGGAAGACATCGCCGTCGACGATGTGCCGTTGGATCGTCTCGACGCGCCGGAGGAACTCGTCGCGCGAAAGGGAAGGCGTGGGCGGCGCGTGTCCCGAGCGCGTGGGGGAGGCGGGGTGGGCGCCTCGCAGGGCGTGGATGATCTCGCGCCGCAGCGACTGGCGCTCCCAGTCCGGTCCGGCGTGCAGGAGCGCGACGCGCCGGGTGAAGTGGTCGAACACGAGCACGGAGCGCGGCGCGACATACGACGCCCACAGCGCCGACGGATCAGACTGCGCGTGCGAAGGCAGGCGCTCGAAGCGGCGCACGGCGTCGTAGCCGGTCGCGCCGACGAGCCCGCCGGTGAAGGGAAGCCCTCCCGCGTCGGGCTCGAGCGTCGGAGAACGCTCGAGCGCGTGGCGCAGCGCGTCGAGCAGTTCGGCGCGTGAGGAGGGGGAGGGACGCGCCTCGCCGTTGATGGTCAGCGCGTTCTCGGACATCGTGAGCGTGACGGCGCGCCCGAGCCCGAGGAACGAATACCGCGCCAGGCGCGCGCCGCCCTCGACGCTCTCGAGGAGGAAGGAGGGCTCGAACCCGGCGTGCGCGAGTTTGCGGTACGCGGAGACGGGCGTGTCCAGGTCGGCGGCGATGTCGAAGGGGGGCTTCATCGTGGTCTGCGTTCGTCGCGGCGTGAGTGCAGGGATCGCCGGGATGCAGACCGCCGCGAGGGCCTACTCCCGAACATCGTCGGAAGAGGCCCTGATCGTGAGATCAGTTGATCGAAGGGGACGCCCTCGGCCGCTTCCTTACGGAGCGGGCCGCCACCAACCGCGAGTGTGGGGGGACGCGAGCATCGCACGATTGTGCCCGCGCGTTCGAGGAGGTCAAGCCCATGGGCGGCCGAAGCGCAAAGGACTCGAGGGCGCCGAATGGGTCACCCCGCATGGTGGGATGAAACGGGGCAAAGTACGCGGAAAGGGGGGGTCCCATAGCGTTCGTTTTCGCTAAAGATCGCAGAAACATGAGCTTACGACTTGAGTTTCCGCGAGCGGGTGCAACCCTGTCAGTACCCCGGGCGAATACCGGGGCGAGTCGCGGCGGTGTCCGAGCACGGGGCGTCGTCGCGTCAGACCTTTCGGCAAGCAGAGGCATGCCGTTCATGTGTTGCCACACCCGCGAAGGCGGTCGCGTTGTCGCGTCGTCCTGCGTCGGGGTTGTCTGTTTCGTTTCCCCAATTGTCTGAGTTTCTTTAGGAGAGAAGCACATGTCGAAGAACATCATCATCGCGGCGTCCGCCGTCGTCGCCCTCAGCGGCTCCGCCCTGGCGGCCGAGATGGGTCGCACGATGGACACGATGTCCGCCGCCAACCTCGGCGCGCGCGGCATCACCAACACGATCATCAACGTCAACGTTGACGGCGTCGAGAGCATCGACGGGATCAGCTCCCCCAGCAACACCGTCCTCCTCGTCGACCTGGCCGCCGCGCTCGGCCTCTCCGCCGGCTCGCAGGTCACCATGACCTCCATCGGCTGGGACGTCACCATCAGCACGGTCGGCGACAGCTGGCTCAGCGAGGCCCGCCTGTACTTCGACGACGCCGTCGCTCCCGACCAGTCCGGGCTCTTCCTGACCCCCGGCATCGGCCAGAACGCGCCCGGCAGCATGTCCTTCTCGTCGGGCGGTCAGATCGACCTCTCCGACAACATGATCCCCAACATCGTGCTCCCCAACGGCATCCTGCGCATCGAGTTCTACGAGTCGTTCAACGACGTCCCGGGCGTGGCCGACGCGATCTGGGGCGGCGCGCTGTTCGTGGGCGTGACCGAGGTCCCGACCCCCGGCGCCGCCGCGCTCCTGGGCGTCGCTGGTCTGGCCGGCATGCGCCGTCGCCGCTGAATCTGATCTGACGCGTTTCTTCCTTCCTCTCGGGATCGCGCCTCAACGATCCCGAAACCTCGGAGCCGCGCCTCAACGGCTCTGATCCAATCCCTTCCTGTTCGTTCTCGGACAGACCGCGGGCGCCTCGTGACAGCGAGGCGCCCGCTCTTCATTCGGGGGAGACCCGCGCGCTGGCGCACGGCGTCACGGGTTCGCGTCCACCACGCTCGGGCGCCCGCGCGGGCCGGTTCGAAGCGCCCTTCGCGCCGAGCCCTGCCCTGGAAGACGCCAACGCCGATCGGATCGTCAAATTCGCTGGCCCCGAATCTGGTAATGCCCAATTTAGGGGGTCGTTTACCCGAAAACCGCGTTTCCGCGTCGTCAGAGCGGTTCGGTGGCGCCGGAGGCCCGCAATGCCAGGTCCGAGAACCTCCCGCTCGGCGGGATCGGGGCTAAGCGCCCCAGCGATGGGGACATGGGGTTCCGTACTTCGAGAAAAACATCTTGCACTAGATCCGTTTCCGGGTACAGTTTGCAATGCCTGAACCGGTTCTGCCGGCCAGGCGCCAATCGGCTGAGGGAGAAACGCGTCAAAGTCCCCGCAGCCAGTTGGTCAGGTGCGCAAGCGCGATGTTCGCGCGGGCGCACTGTGTTTGTGTCTGTGGCGCACATGTGTGTTGTGCGCCGGTTGAGTTCGAACTCTTTAGGAGAGAAGACACCATGACCAAGTTCGCTCTGTGCGCTGCGGGCCTCGCGATGATCGCCGGCTCCGCCCTCGCCAACCCCCACCTCTCGGCCACCGCTGATGGCACCCCCGCCGGGTTCACCGGCGTCCGCGGCGCGACCAACACCATCATCAACGTCGACATCTCCGGCGTTGAGAGCCGCTTCGCCCTCAGCAACCCCGGCAACGTCGTCCTCAACGTCGACCTCGCCGCCGCCCTCGGCCTCGCGTCCGGCAGCACGGTCACCATGACCTCCATCGGCTGGAACGTGAACCTCACCACCTTCGGTGGCTCGTGGCTCTCTGAGGCCCGCATCTACTTCGACGACAACGTCGCCCCGGACCTCTCCGGTCTGTTCCTCACCCCCGGCGTCGGCAACGGCTTCGGCGGCACCAATGTCAACTTCGCGTCGGCCGGTCAGATCGACCTCTCCGACAACGCGATCCCCAACATCGTTCTCCCCAACGGCATCCTCCGCCTCGAGTTCTACGAGTCGTTCGTTGACGACACCCTCGCGGCCGACGCCATCTGGGAGAGCGGCTTCCTGTCCATCGGCGTTGCCGAGATTCCCGCCCCCGGCGCTGCTGCCCTCCTGGGCGTCGCCGGCCTCGCCGGGATGCGTCGCCGCCGCTAAGTAAGGCGTTCCCCGCACCGCTTCCAGAACTTCGCAACGGCCCCTGACTGTCACAGGGGCCGTTGTCTTTTTTGCACCACACCGCGCCCATGATCCATGCCAACGACAACGCCGACGGACGCATCGCCCGGCGGCGTGGGGGTGTCGATCGGATGTCTCGCGCCGATCAGTGCTCGGGCAGCGCGCAGGACCCGCCATTCTTCAGGTGGTAGTCCTGGTGGTAGTCCTCCGCCTCCCAGAAGGTCCCGCCGCCGAGATCCACCTGTGTCACGATGCGCCGGTTCTTGAAGCGGTCCGTCGCCTGCTGGGCCGCGATGAACCGCTTGGCCGCCTCGAGCTGCTTCTCATCCGCCGCGAAGATCGCCGAGCGGTACTGCGTCCCGACGTCCGGACCCTGACGGTTGAGCTGCGTCGGGTCGTGGAGTCGGAAGAACCAGCCGAGCAGCTCGTCGTAGCTGATCTTCGACGGGTCGAAGACCACCATCACCGTCTCCGCGTGCCCGGTGTCCGTGTAGCACACCTGCTTGTACGTCGGGTTGTCGACGTGCCCGCCCATGTAGCCGCTGACGGCGTCGATCACGCCCGGCAGCTGCTGGAAGCGGTCCTCGACCCCCCAGAAGCACCCGCCGGCGAAGTAGGCCCGCTCGACGCGGACCGGCATCGCCATCTCGGGCATGGGCTCGCCCTTTTCGTAAAAGGTCAGCGAGGCCGAGTTCAGGCAGTAGCGCAGCCCGGTGGGGCGGGGCCCGTCGTCGAAGACATGACCCAGGTGCCCGTCGCAGCGCGCACACAGGATCTCGACGCGGGTCATCCCGTGCGAGCGGTCCTCGACGTAACTCACGTGGTCGCGGTCGTAGGGCTGGAAGAACGAAGGCCACCCGGTGCCGCTGCTGAACTTCGAGTCCGACGAGAACAGAGGGAGCGAGCACAGCTTGCAGGTGTACACGCCCTCCTTCTTGTTATCGAGCAGGTTGCCGCAGAAGGGGGGCTCTGTGCCCTTCTTCAGAAGCACCCGCGCTTCCTCATCGGTCAGCGTCAGCGCCAGCTCCGCGACGCGGGCCTTCGAGAGTGGGGTGATGTCGTGGCCGCTCTTCGAGTAATGAATCGCGGAACGCCTTTCGTCGGTGCGCATGGTGTGGCCGCCTCCCGCGACGGCGTCGTTCATGGGTGATCGCCAGCCGCTCGCGAGGAGCGCGACGATCGGGATGGCCGCGAAACACGCGGCCGTAATGGTCTTGCGCATGAAGTGTCTCCGGGCCGGCTCTCGCGGCCTCATGATCTGGAACGCGCGCGACGCCCAAGGATATTCCCCGCCCGGGCCCGGGGGGATTCACCCGCCCTGACTCTCACGCCGCCCGTACAGGCGTCTGCCCAGCCACAGCGACACATGCACCAGCCCGATCAGGACCGGGACCTCCACCAGCGGGCCCACCACCGTCGCGAACGCCACACCCGACGCGATCCCGAACACCGAGATCGCCACCGCGATCGCCAGCTCGAAGTTATTCCCGGACGCCGTGAACGCCAGCGACGCCGCCCGCTCGTAGTCCGCGCCCACGCGCTTGGCCATCAGGAAGCTCACCAGGAACATCACCAGGAAATAGATCGTCAGCGGCAGCGCGATCCGCAGCAGGTCCAGGGGCAGCGCCACGATCGTGTCGCCCTTCAGACTGAACATCACCACGATCGTGAACAGCAGCGCGATCAGCGTGACCGGGGCGATCCGGGGGATGAAGACCCCCGAGTACCACGCCTCCCCCTTCAGCGGGCGCAGCACGAACCGCGTCGCCATCCCGGCGAAGAACGGGACGCCGAGGTAGATCATCACGCTCCCGAAGATCTCGCCGATGCTCACGTCGACGATCGCGCCCTCGAGCCCGAGCAGGGGGGGCAGGAAGGTGATGAACACCCACGCGTACACCCCGAAGAACAGCACCTGGAAGATGCTGTTGAACGCCACGAGCCCGGCCGCGTAATCGCTGCTCCCTCGCGCCAGGTCGTTCCACACCAGCACCATCGCGATGCAGCGCGCCAGCCCGACCATGATCACGCCGATCATGTACTCCGGGCGATCGCTCAGGAACAACACCGCCAGCGCGAACATCAGCGTCGGGCCGACGACCCAGTTCTGCACCAGCGACAGCGCGAGGATCTTCCAATCCTTGAAGACCTCGGGCAGCTTCTCGTAGCGCACCTTCGCCAGCGGCGGGTACATCATCAGAATCAGCCCGATCGCGATCGGGATGTTCGTCGTCCCCACCGTCACCGAGTCCAGCGCGCCGGCGACGCCCGGCACGAGCCGGCCGATCGCCACGCCCAGCGCCATCGCGAGGAAGATCCACGCCGTCAGGTACCGGTCGAGGAACCCCAGGCGCCCCTTCGGTCGAGGGGCGCAGGGCTCGCACGACGCATCGCTCGCGTCGGGCGTCACGCGCCGGCCCCCGAGGGCGCCGGGATCCCGTGCTCGCGCAGCACGCGAGGCAGCGACTCCACGAACGCCCGGATCTCGTCGCGCACGCGCCGGTAATGGACCATCGCCTCCGCTTCGTCGCGTGCGCCCAGCGCGAGCTTCGGGGGGTCGTCGAACCCGCGATGGATCACCCGGGCTCGCCCCGGGAACACCGGGCAGTTCTCGTCCGCGTGCCCGCACACCGTCACGACCAGGTCGAGCGTCGACGGGTCCACCTCCGACACGGTCTTGCTCGTGTGCGACGAGATGTCGACGCCCGCCTCGCGCATCGCCCGGACCGCGAGCGGGTTCAGACCGTGCGGGTCCGTCCCGGCGCTGCACGCGTCGATCACGCCCGCGTGGAGCGAGCGCGCGAACCCCTCGGCGATCTGGCTGCGGCACGAGTTGCCCGTGCAGAGAAACAACACCCGGGGTCTTCCCGCTGCATCCGGCATAAATCCTCCGCGTCGATCGCGCAGATGGCCTTCAGTTTCTGAGAGTCGTCGCGAAAGACCCCCTCGCGGTCCGCCGCCGACGCGACCAGACGCAGCGCGTCGCTCGTCGCGTCAGAGCGCTCGGCGCGCGAAGGCCAGCGATAGTGCATCCACCGCCCGTCCTTGCGGCTGAGAAGCAGCCCCGCGTCGCGCAGGATCTGAAGGTGCTTCGACACCGTTGAGGGCGCCAGCTCCACCAGCGCCGTGAGCTGGCACACGCACACCTCGCCTTCGCGGCACGCGACCAGCAGCCGCACGCGCGTGTCGTCGGAGAGCGCTTTCCCGATGCTGGAGAGGGTCGTGGTCATCGCGGATTCATTTCGTCATCGGACGAAGTATACGGCCGGGCCGGTGCGCGTCAACCCCGTGATCGCTACCATGCGTCGAAGCGCCCGGCTCCGTGGGCGCGCACAGACACCCGTGAGGAGACAGCCAATGACCGTCACCATCCAGCGCGCCAAGGCGCTCTGCACCGCCAGCGAACTCGAACTCGTCCACTGGAGCACGCGCAAACGCGTCGAAGACCTCTCCGAAGCGAGACTCCTCCAGAAGATCTCCCGCGCGCGCAAGCTGCGCAACAAGTTCCGCGACCTCGGCGACCGCCAGCGCCGCGAGGCGCGCGGCAAGGGCAAGCCCCAGGGGCGCACGCCCGCCAAGGGCAACGACGCAACCCGCGTGAAGCAGCAACTCTTCCAGGAGACCCTCGCCCGCTTCGAGGACGCGCTCGCCGCACGCCGGGCCGCCGACGCCAAGGCCGCCGCCAAGGTCTCGAAGAAGACCTCCAAGAAGAAGACCTCCAAGAAGAAAGCTTCGAAGAAGAAGACCGCCAAGAAGACGACGAAAAAGGCCGGCGCTCCGAAGCCCGTCTCGAAGAAAACCAGCAAGAAGAAGATCACCAAGAAGCAGCTCGCCAAGAAGGCGTCTCGCGCCATGAGCAGCGTGCACGCCGCAAGCGCGACGCCCGTCCCGGCCGCCAGCGTCGGGGCCGTCGCTTCCCGCCAGACCTCCTGGAAGGCGGTCTCCGACAGATCCGTGGGCAAGCGCAAGTCGGTCCGATTCCAGAAGGCCGGACAGCCCAAGATTCAGGGCCATGTGTCCAGCCGCACCCGGAAGAATCAGGCGAAGCGCGACGCGCGCGGCTGAGCGAGACCGCTCTCGTCAGGCCATAACCCCGACCCCCTGCACCCAACGCCGCGCATGTCGCGGCGTTGTCCTGCGCGTCGGCCATTCTTGCGATACGCTTCGGGCCGTGAAGCCAGAGCACGAGCACACCCCGCCCCTCACGCTCCGCGTCGCGCAGACCTTCGCGCCCGAGGTGCGCCCCGACTCCGAGTTCCGCGTCGACGCCGACAGCGCCACGCTGGGGCGCAGTCTCGACGCCGAGGTCTGCCTCCCCGACGCCGCCGTCTCGCGGAGCCACGCGCGCTTCACGCGCCGCGCCGGGCACTGGTTCGTCACCGACCTCGCGTCGCGCACCGGCACGCTGCTCAACGGGGCGCCCCTCCAGCCGGGCCTCTCGATGCCGATCCACGCCTCGGACATGCTCACCTTCGGCGCGACCGCCCTGCGCGTCGAGCTCCCCAGACCCCATCGACCCGGCCTCGACGACGATCTGGACGCGCCCACCACGGTCGAGACCGTCGCCGATCTTGGCGGCGCGATCACCCGCGCGCGCACCGGGTCCGTCTCGCTCGCGGCTCGCCTCCTCGAGCTCCTCATCGCCGCGTCGCGCGAGCTGCAGTCCGACGACGACGCGCACGACGTCCACGCCACGCTCCTGCGATCAGCGCTGAGCGCCACGCGTTGCCGCCACGCGTTCCTCCTGAGGACCGATGACGCCGTCGAGCGCGTCGAGGCCGTCGCCGTCCCGCCGGGCGTCGAAGCGTCCTCCATCCGCCCAAGCCGCACGCTGCTCCGGCGCGCCATCGACGAGCGCGGGCCGGTCCTGCTCTCGAGCCAGCGCACCGCCGAGCTGTCGCGCACGCTCGCCGAGCACGGCGCCGTCGGCGCGCTCTGCACGCCCGTCGGGCCCGGGGCGAGCGGGTGGACCCTCCTGTACCTCGAGAGCCACGAGAGCGACCCGCCCCTGCGCGAAGAGGCCGCCGAGGTCTGCGTCGCGCTCGCGTCCCTCGCCGCCGGCGCGCTCGAGCGCGTGCGCCAGCGCGAGCTGGCCGCGCGCCGAGAACAGATGGAGCGCGACCTCCTCGCCGCCCGCGAGGTGCAGAACCTCATCTTCCCCCCGCGCAAGGCGAGCATCCCGCCGATCCGCTACGCGTCGTCGATCCGCCCCGGCGCGTTCCTCGCGGGAGACCTCTTCGACGCGTTCCCGCTCCCCGACGGGCGCGCCGCGGTGTTCCTGGGCGATGTCACCGGCGAGGGCGTCGACGCCGCCGTCATCATGGCCAGCGCCGAAGCGGCGCTCCACGCGACGCTCCTCGAGACCCTCGACCCCACGCGCGCCGTCGAACGCGTCAACGCCTACCTCGCCGAGCGTTCGCCGCTCGACCGCTTCGTCTCGCTGTGGCTCGGGATCTTCGACGCGCGCGACCGATCCGTCGTCTATGTCGACGCCGGGCACGGGCACTGGATCATCAAGGACGGCGCCGACGAGCGCCGTCCCGGCGCAACGGGCATACCCCTCGGCATCGACGGCGCGACGCACTACCCGGCGCAGCGCGTCACCCTCGCCCCGGGAGCCCGGATCGTCCTCTACAGCGACGGCATGACCGAGCAGCGTTCACGCGACGGGGAGATGTTCGGCCCTGCGCGCCTTGCGCAGTCCCTTCACCCCTCGCCGGGCGTCGACGACGATGTCCGCCTCGCCTGCGACGCGCTCGAGCTGTTCGCCGAGACAGCCAGCTGGGACGACGACGCGTCGATCGCGTCCATCACCTGGTCAGCCTGACCGCCCGTCGCGCGCCCGCTCGGCTTCCGCCAGACGCTCGCGCGCCGTCACCGATCGCGCGTGGTCAGGGCCGAAGCCCGCCTCGAGCGCCGGGATGCACGCTTCGAGCAGCGCGACCGCCTCGTCGGCGCGCCCGGCGCGCGTCAGGTTCATCGCGCGGTTGCTGGTGAACACCGCCACGAAGGGGTGCTGCGCCCCGGCGAGCGCCGTCGTCCGCGAGATCAGTTCCACGAAGATCGCGTCGGCCTGGCCGTGCTCCCCCTTGTCGCTCAGCAGCATCGCGAGGTTGTTCATCGGCGCCAGCGTGTCCGCCGCCAGAACGCCAGACATCGCCTCGACCGCCGCGAGCGACCGCCGGTACAGGCGCTCCGCTTCGTCCAGCTCGCCGCGCTGCTCGACCAGATACGCCAGAATGTTGATCGCCGTCGCGGTGCGCAGGTGCGCGTCGCCGAACCGGGCGCCGAACGCGTCGAGCGCCGCGCGCACCAGGGGCTCCGCCTCCTCGGCGCGCCCGGAGGTCGCGAGCAGATTCCCCAGGTTCATCGCGACGTTCGCCGTCTCGGGGTGCGACTCGCCCAGCACGCGACGGCGCCCCTCGAGCGTCTCACGGAGTAAGCGCTCCGCCCTCTCGTTCTCGCCCAGGCGCACGAGCGTCGTCGCGAGATTGTTCTTCGCGTACAGGGTCTGCGGGTGCTCAGGCCCGAGCGTCCGCGATCGCCGCTCGAGCACGACCGCGAGCTGCTCCGCCGAGCCGCGGAAATCGCCCCGATCGATCAGGGCTGTCGCGTAGTTGTGACGCAGCGTCATCGCGATGTTGTCCTCGACGCCCAGCGCCCGCTCCGCGCGCTCGGCGATGTCGAGGAACATCGTCATGCCCTCGTCCACGCTCCCGCTCGAGTACACGGCCCGCGCGATCTCGGCCTCCGCCTGGATCGTGTCCGGGTGATCCGCCCCGAGGCGCAGCTGCAGCTCGGCGTGCGACTCTCGGGCCAGCGCGAGGGCCGACTCAACATCCCCCCGCTGCGTCGCGACAAGGCCGAGATACCGCACCGAATCGTTCCGCGCTTTCCACGCGTCCGGCCCGACGCGCGACAGCAGCTCCGCCGCTCGCGTGAGCTGCGCGTCCGCCTCGTCGTACATCCCCAGCCCGTAGTAGCTCCGCCCGATCGCGCCGCGCAGCGATCCCTCGACGCCCGGGCGCTCGGTCGCGCCGGTGTTTGACGCGATGACCGACTCCGCCTGCGCGAGCACGTCGCGCACGGTCAGGTCGCGCCCCAGCGAGCGCTCCGGATCGGCCGAGGTCAGCATGTCCACGAGCAGCCGGTTCACGGCGCTCGCCGACTCCTCCGCCGCGACCGCCTTATCGCGCTCGCGCGTCGCGATGACCGCCTGACGCCCGGCCAGCGCCGCGCCGCCCACGATCGAGAGCGCGACCAGCAGCGTCGCCGCCGCAGCCCCCGTGTGCCGCTGCGCGAACCTCGTCGCGTGATACACCGCGCTGGGAGGGCGCGCGCTGATCGGCTCCTTGCGCAGATACCGCTCGATGTCCGACGCGAGCTGCTCGGCCGACTGGTACCGTCTCGACGGCTCCCTCGCCGTGGCGGTGCGAACGATCACGCGCACGTCGCGCGGGAGGGCGGCCAGCGCGCCGCGGTCCGCGCTGACGTCCCGCTCGCTCGCGCGCCGGAGCGCCTCGGCCAGCGTCGAGGTGTGCAGCGGCTCGGGGCCGCGCCCGGTCAGCGTCTCCAGCATGATCAGTCCGAGCGCGAACACGTCGCTGCGCGTGTCCGCCTCGCGCGCGTCGCCCGACGCCTGCTCCGGGCTCATGTACGCGAGCGTGCCGATGAGACTGCCCGCCTCGGTGAACTGCGCGCCCTGGCCGTCGTCGCTCTCCTCGATCGCGCGGGCCACGCCGAAGTCCAGCACCTTCACGCGCCCTTCGGGCGTGACCAGCACGTTGCTCGGCTTCAGATCGCGATGGATCACGCCGCGCGTGTGCGCGTGGTGCGCCGCGTGCGCCAGCTCGGCGAGCATCGTGAGCCGATCGCTGAGCCCCGGGCGAGCCAGCTCGACGTACCGCGTGATCGGCACGCCCTCGACGAACTCCATCGCGATGTACGGCTGCGCCGGGGCGCCGGGCGCCAGCGACATCGAACCAGCGTCGATCGCGCGCGCGATCGCGCGGTGCTGCAGCCGGCCGAGCATCTTCGCCTCACGCTCGAAGCGGCGCATCGCCTGCCGGCTCACGAGCCCGGGACGGAGGAACTTGAGCGCGACGCGCTGCCCCGTCGACGCCTGCTCCGCCAGATACACCAGCCCCATCCCGCCCTCGCCCAGCAGCGACATGAGCGTGTACCTCGCGTCTCCCGATTGGTCACGCACCGCGCTCTCGGCCGGCGCGCTCTCGGCCCCGCCCGAGCGTTCGATCGTCTCCCCGGCGTCGGCGCGCAGCAGCGCCTCGACCTCGTGACGAAGCGCATCGTCGCCCTCGCACGCGCGCGCGACCTCGCGAGCGCGATCCGCGCCTTGCAGCCGCGCGACGCGGCGGGCGATATCCAGCGAACGACGACTCATCGGGCCTCCACCAAGAGCATGCCGCGCATCTTTGGCGAGAAAAGCCCGCCAGGGCCACCAGCGAGGAATCGCCCGAAGTTCTGCTTCTCGGACTCGCTCGAGCAGGGGGGCGATGGCCCCCGGCGTCCGAAATCCCCGCTCACACCAGGCGCTGCCCGGGCAGCAGCGGCGGCATCGGCACGCCCAGCGTGTCCGCGACGGCGCGAAGAAGTTCGGCCTCCCGCGCCGAGACCTGCCGGTCGGACGCGACCACCATCGCGCACGCGCGCAGCAGACGCTCCTTCAGCTTGGGCGCGGTGTGCGCCAGGGCGTCCAGCGCGTCGGCGAGGTGCTTCAGCGCCGCCCCCGAGCGCCCGGTGTACTTCAGCCCCGGCTCGCCCAGCGTTCGCGCGCCCTCGTCGAACGCCTTCTGTGCAGCTTCGTCATCAGCGTTCCCCGCCGCGGCCAGGACGGAGAGCAACGCGGAACACTCGGCGCCGAGCTTACCCAGGCCGTAGTGCGTGACCACGGTCCGGCCCCCGCCCGAGTGCCGCGCGACCAGGTGTGTCTGGACGATGCGCTGCAGGACGAACTCGAAGACATCGATCTTCCTGTCGGCCTCGATGAACCCCCGCAGCGTGTCGAGGAACGCTCGCTCCTGCTCCGGAGACATCGCCGACAGGGCGGGCAACGCCATGTCGATCAGGGGCAGACGCAGGTCGCGCGACAGCCCCTTCGCGTCGCGCTCGAGACGAAGCAGCTCGTCGTGCACCGCACGATCGGCGCGCAGCAGCATCGCGAGCTGGCCGTCGCGGATGGCGAGGTCTTCGTCGAGCAGCAGCGCGAAAACCACAGCGCGAGCCCCGAACGGCTCGTGCGCCGCGTCGCGGAGAGTCTGGGGTATCCGCGCGATCTGCTCGCGCGCGAACTCCAGGTGCGCCGAGGAAGGCGACCCGATCTGCTCGAGCAGCGTCGGCGCCATGACGGCCGCCAGCATCGCGCCGGCCCGCTCGCGCCGTTCGCCCCCGAAGCCGGAGGCGCCCTCGGTCGTCGGTGCACGGTTGATACCGGGCGACGCCTCGCTCGCGAGCATTTTCCCGTCCCACGAGGGCTGGATGCGCTTGATGCGCGTCTTCAGGGGCGGGTGCGTCGAGAACATCCCGTTGAGCCCGCCCGAGAGCGCGCGGGCGAAGAACATGTGGCTCATCTCGGCGGCGTGCGCGGAATGAACCTCGGACCCCACCCGCGCGCCGCCGATTTTCTTGAGCGCGCCCGCGATCCCGTCGGGGTTGCGCGTGAACTGCACCGCTGCCGCGTCCGCCAGGAATTCGCGCTGCCGGCTGACCGCCGCCTTGATCAGGTTCCCGAAGAAGGTCCCGACGAACCCGATCGCCATGAGCGCCGCGCCCACCGCGATGATCGGGAGCGGGTTCCCGCCCTTGCCGCCCGACGACGAGCGACCGCGCCCGCCGCCGCTGATGGCCGCGGCGCGGAACACCATGTACCCGATCATCCCGATGATGAGGATGCCGTTGAGCACGCCGATCAGCCGGATGTTCAGGCGCATGTCGCCGGAGAAGATGTGGCTGAACTCGTGCGCGATCACGCCCTGCAGCTCGTCTCGTGACAGTCGCTCGGCCGCGCCCTTGCTCACGCCGATCACCGCGCCCGACGGGTCGTAGCCCGCCGCGAAGGCGTTGATGCCCGTCTCGGCGTCCATCAGGAACACCGGCGGCGTCGAGATCCCTGACGCGATCGCCATCTCCTCCACCACGTTGAGCACGCGCTGCTCGACCGGGTTCGTCGTCGAGGGCACGATCATGCGCCCGCCCAGCGAGCGCGCCACGGTCATGCCGCCGCCGCGCAGCTCCCAGATCTTGCTGATCGACCCGATCGCGATAACCAGCAGCGAGCCGCCTCCGGCGAACAGCAGGATCTCGGGGCGCCACCAGGTGAACGCCGGGGGCGCGTCGCCCGGGTAGTGCTCGCTCGACTCGAACCCGCCGACGGCGAGCACCGCGACGATGTACACAGACAAGACGATCAGCACGACCGCGATCACGAAGAGCGCGACGAGCCGGCCCGTGTTCTTCCGGGCTTTGTCCTGCTGCTCAAAGAAATTCATCGCGACCCCTCGTCAGCGACGGTCAGAACGCGACCTTCGGCGCAACGTGGATCTTCTCGTCGCCGAAGTTGAGCAGCTCCGCGTCGCGCGAGTGCCCGAACATCCCGGCGAAAATCACCGGCGGGAACGACTGGCGATAGGTGTTGTACGCCATCACCGAGTCGTTGTACGCCTGACGCGCGAACGCGACCTTGTTCTCGGTCGAGGTGAGCTCCTCGCTGAGCTGCATCATGTTCTGGTTGGCCTTGAGATCGGGGTAGGCCTCCATCACCGCGAAGAGGCGACCGAGCGCGCCGCCAAGGGCGCCCTCGGCGCTGGCGAGCTGCGCGATGCCCCCGCCCGTCTGGTCCTTCGCGGCGCTTGCCAGCGCGCTGCCCGCCTGGTTCCTCGCGGCGATGACCGCCTCGAGCGTCTCGCGCTCGTGCGCCATGTACGCCTTCGCCGTCTCGACCAGATTCGGGATCAGGTCATAGCGACGCTTCAGCTGCACCTCGATCTGCGAGAACGCGTTCTGGAAGCGGTTGCGCAGGCGGACCAGCGAGTTGTAGATGCCGATCACCAGCCCCGCGATCGCGAGGAGCACCAGCACGGCGACGACGATCGTGATCAGAATTCCCATGGCCACCCTTTCGTGACTGCGCCGGAGCCTTCGCGGCGTGGCCGGACTATACACCGCCTCTCCGGGCGGCGGGGCTCAGCGCGAGCCGGTCGGCACGTACTCCAGCGGGCCGGTCTCGAACGGGATCCCCAGCGGGATGCCCAGCCACAGCCACACGCCAAGCATGACGCACCACCCGATCGTCAGCGCGATCGTGTAGGGGAGCATCGTCGCGATCAGCGTGCCCATCCCGGCGCTCTTGTCGTGCTTCTGCATGTACACGAGGATGATGATCAGGTACGCGTTCAGAGGCGTGATGATGTTGGTCACCGAGTCGCCGATGCGGTACGCCGCCTGGGTCAGCTCGGGGCTGATGCCCACGAGCATGAGCATCGGGATGAAGATCGGCGCGAACAGCGCGTACTTCGCGCTCATCGACCCGACGAACATGTTGAACACCGCGGTCAGCAGGATGAACGCCAGCAGCAGCAGGAAGGTCGGCAGCCCGGCGGTCGCGAGGAACTCGCCCCCGCTGACCGCCAGCATCGCCCCCAGGTTCGAGTAGCGGAAGTATTCGACGAACTGCGCCGCGAAGAACGCCAGCACGATGATCGGCGCCATCGAGGCCATCGATTCGGTCATCAGGCGCGCGAGGTCCTTCGACGACCCGATCGTCTTGTTGCTGATCCCGAACGCGACGCCCGGGAGAAGGAACAGGATGAACAGCAGCGGGACGATCGCCTCGGCCCAGCGGTCGAAGACCACGCCCTTCCCGTGCAGCGGGAAGCCGGGGATCACCACGTTCAGCGCCACGACCAGCAGGCCGACGAGGGCGACGACTCCAGCGAAACGAACGCCGCGCTTCTCCTCGGGCGTGAGGCGCTGCGCCTCGAGCCCCTCGCCCCCATCGCGGCTCGGGCCCCCGTTCTCGGGCGACTTCTTCTCAAACCGAGGCTCGACGACCCAGTGCGTCACCGCCCAGCCGGCCAGCGTCGCCATGAAGGTCGACGCAATCATGAACAGCCAGTTCGCGGCCGGGTTCACCACGTACCCCGGGTCCACGAACTGCGCGCCGGTGGTCGAAAGCCCGGCGAGCAGCGGGTCGAGCCCCGTCACCAGCAGGTTTGCGTTGAAACCAGCGGCCACCCCGGCGAAGACCGCCGCGATCCCCACGATCGGCGAACGACCCACAGAGATGAACAGCAGCGCCGCCAGCGGGGGCAGCACCACATACCCCGCGTCCGACGCCAGCGAGCTCATCACCCCGATGAACACCATCGCCGGCGTGAGCAGCTTCCGCGGCGTGATGAGCATGAACAGCTTCAGCAGCGCCGCGATCAGCCCCGTCCGCTCCGCGACGCCGATGCCCAGCATTCCCACGAGAACGATGCCCAGGGGCGGGAAGTCCATGAAGTTCTTCACCATCGAGCGAAGCGCCCAATAGATCCCGTCCGAGGTCAGCAGGTTCACCGCTGTCAGCACCTCCTCGCGCATCTCGACGACGCGCTCGCCCGCCTCGTTCACCGTCGCGACCTCGATCATCGACGGGACCAGCTCCAGCGTGGTCACGCCGGTCGACGGGTCGGTCACCTGCACGGGCACCTTCTTCACGACTTCCCACCCGGTCCAGGTCGCCGCCGCCGACGCGACCATGACCAGCAGCGCGCCGAGCATGAAGAGGATCGAGGGGTCCGGCAGCCGGTTCCCGGCGATCTCGACGTAGTCGAGGAGCGAGCGCTTGGTGCGACCTGACGGCTGGGACGAGGGCGTGGCGTTGCTCATGGCGAGAGTTCGGGTCCTTCGCTGGGGGGCAGACGCGCCCGCGTGGTGCGAGCCGCGAGAGGGCGAGTCTAACGGATAGGGGCGAGCGCATCGCGTGGTTCGGCGCGCGAAAGCCCCCCGCGCGTTGCCCGCGCAGGGGGCCTGGGAATCGCTGATCCGGGAGAGCGGGGCGTCGGTTTAGTTGCAGTCGAGGCCGAAGTTGGACAGCACGAGGTTGAGGTCTGAGAAGTTGACGACGCCGTCGCCGTTCACATCGCCCGTGAGCGAGCCGGGCGCGCCCGTCGCGCCGAAGCTCGTGAGCACCGCGTTGAGGTCTGAGAAGTTGACCACGCCGTCGCCGTTCGAGTCGCCGGGGCAACCGCCGACGGCGACCGAGAAGCGGGGCGATCCGGTGATCGTCTCGCCGTAGGAGGTCGTGCTCGTCGAAACCTGCAGCAGATAGCTGTTCGGCGCGCTGGGGGTGATGACCTGCCACTCAAAGGTGGCGCTCGCCCCGGGCGAGACGCTCGCGACCGAGGCGGGCACGGGCCCGCTGAGCACCGTGAAGCCTGCCTGGCTCGCCAGGGCTGCGCTCACGCTGTGCGCCGTGAGGTCGCCGATGTTCTGCACCGAGACCTTGAGCGTCGCGGTCTGACCGGCCGGGAGCGTCGGGGCGAGGTGCGTCACGCTTCCCAGCGACGGGCCGACGCGCGCCGAGAAGCCGCTGGGCGTGGCGAGAGCGAACGCTTCGTTCGGGACATCCGGATCAAAGTTGCCGAACGCCGACACCTTGAGCACGACCGACGAGACCGGCTGCGCCTGCGTGTTGTGGAGCTGCTCGACGTTGTCGATCGAGCTCGTCGACGCGGCGATGCCCGCGTTGGTCAGCTCGCGATACGCCCAGAGGTCCAGGTCGCTCAGCGACTCGATCTGCGTCGGGAAGGTCGCCCCGTTGTACGCGACATGACGCTCCCACACGAGGGTCGCCTTGTCGAACGGCTGCATCGGGCCCGCGTAGAAGCGGTACGGCTGGGCGGCGTTGCGCCCGGTCACCGAGCTCAAGAACACATTGTTGACATTGAGGTACGCGCGCCCGAGGTTCATGTAGCCCCAGCCGTAGCGCCGGTTCCACAGCGAACCGTCGACATAGACATCGTCCGCGGTGCTCGAGGTCCCGTTGTCGTTCATCGCGTCGGCGGTGTTGATGAGGATCGCCTTGCCGGCCATCACATTCGTCACGCCGGCGTCCCAGAGAAGCACGATCCCCGACCCAACCTTCGGCGCGGCGCTGCTCGTGCCGCCGATGTTCGCGAACCCGCCGCTGGGAGTGGTCGAGAACGAGTTGTTGCCTGGGGCGGTGATGTCGGGCTTTTTGCGCCCGAGCACCGTCGGCCCGCGGCTGCTGGACGAGGTGATGCGGTGCGTCGCACGGTTGGTGTTGTTGAAGTCGTCCATGTTCGCCGTCGCCATCAGGTTGTAGGCCGGCGCCGGGTGGGTGATCGTCGGGTTGCCGCTGCCGAACCCGCCGTTGCCGGCGGACTTCGAGACCATGAACCCGAAAGTGTGGATCGTCCCGTCGAAGAACTGGTCGGTGGTGTTGTAGTCGCTCGAACTCGCGGTCCCGTTGCCGAACGAGTAGTTGACCGCCTCGGGCACGCCCGTGGACGCGATGTAGTTCATGCCGGGCATCGAGGTGCCGATCGCGCCGGCTCGCGCCACGACGATCGTGTCGATCCCGTAACTCATCCCGCGCCAGGTCGGGTGCGTCGACGCCATGATGCCGGCCATGCCCGTGCCGTGCGTGCCCGTGTCGGTCGTCCCCATGTTGCTGAGGAAATTGTGCGGGGAGAGGTTCGGGTGATTCTGCTGCACGCCCGTGTCGAGCACGCCGATGTCGTGCACGCCGCCGGTGATGCCGTTGGCCCAGAATCCCGTCGTCAGCCCGAGCGAGATCGCCATGTTGTCGAGCTCGGGCTCGCCTGCGTGGTCGATATCGATGGTCGCGACGAGCTCGTGCGCCGCGAGCCGCTCGATCGCGCCGGCCGGGATCTCGACGAACATCATGCTCATCCCGTGCGTCGTGCGCGCGTAGACGCTCCCGCCCAGCGCGTCAACGACGAACGACTCCAGCGTCTGCTGGTGGGGCAGGTTCGCCTCGTGGATGCGCGCCGCCATCTCGCGCCGAGTCCCGTCGAGCAAAGAGTCGAGAGCGCGAGAGAACGCCCTGCGCTCCGCCAGCGCGTCGGGCGGGATCTCGGGGACCACCCACGCGCGCTCCGCGTCGGGCTCGAGCCGCTCCTGCGGCAGGAACCGGCTCGTCACATCGAGCGCGGCGCGGGAGAGCGTGCGAAGGTCGCCCTCGATCCGGGCGCGTGCGACCCGCGCGATCGGCGACGCCGGCTGGGGGCGCAGCATGACCGCGAGCCGGACCGTCTCGTCGGCGCGAGCGGTCGCCGCCAGCGCCGAGGCGTCGTCGCTGAGGATCTTGGGCGCCTGCGCCGCGACCATGGCGCGCAGCTCGGCGTCGGTGAACGCGCGGTCGCCAAGGTGGAATGTCCGCACCGGCTCGCCGTCGACGACGGCTTTCTGCACCCGATAGACGACCCCGTTGTGCTGGACGAACTGATCGCCGTTGTCGTAGGCGCCGGGGAGTGCGTCGGGCTGGGCGGAAATCGCCGCGCCGGCCAGCGCCGCGAGCGTCACCGCGTGAACGAGACCGTGGATCTTTCGCATCGGATGCCCTCTGTCAGTGGGGGAGCCGAAGCCGGGCGCGCGCCGGCCTCTCGGGGGTCATCCGAGCGTACAGCATTTTGGCTGCGCAGGGAAGAAAAAACCCTGCGTGCGACGGGGAGAGCTCGCCTTTGGTCCGGTATGGCCGGGCGTGCTCGAGGGATGCGCCGCGATCACGGCTCCGGGGCGAAGGGGTCGGCGCGCGGCTCGGGCAAGGGCTGCCGGGGCGGGGTGGGCGGGAAGAACACCCAATCCCCCCGGACGACGCCGGGCGCTCGCTCCCAGCTGTACGGCGCTCGCGCGCCGGGAGAATCGGCCTGCGCGAGCAGGTTCTGCACGCTCGCGCGAGAGCGCCACTGCGAGGGGTTCGCTGGCGCAGCCGGTCGGTCGCTCGGCAGGGGCGCCACGCCGCCGTCGTCGATGTAGTCATTCCCGATGCTGTAGAGCACGGGGCGACCGTCGCGCACCGCGTATTTCAGCGGCCCGCCGTCGAAGGGATCCCGCGGCACGCGCGGCAGGAGCGCCGGCACGAGCTCGTCGAGCGACGCTGGCCACTCGCCGTGACGCCGCCGGTGCAGCTCGAGCGCGAGGACCACGGTGGTCGCATCGCGCTTGGTCTCGACTTGCTCGCCCTGCAAGAGCGCGTTCTCGAGAGAGGGCAGAAGGAACTCCAGAATCCAATACCGCGCACGCCCGAGCAACGACTCGGTCGGAATGGAGGAGTGATCGAACCCCTCACGCTCCCAGGGCGGCGTTTGCATCCACGCGATCGCGCGATCGAGAGAACCGTCGTACGCTTCGAGCGCTTCCTTACGACTGAGCGTGATCGCCGACAGCAGCGGGCCGAACGCCGCGTCCTGGGCGCGAGCCGCGGCGTCGGCGCTCGCGTACGCCGCGGAGTTCATGGCCATGTCGTACCGCTCCAGCCAACCGGGCACGAGCCGCCCGTCGCCGTTTCGGTCGAGCGAGTAGATATGCTGCACGAAGTCGTAGTAGAAAGCCCGCTCGGTGTCGAGTCGAACCACCGGACGACCGTCCCCCGGGTACGCGCTGACCCGGTGCGCGAGTCGCGCGAGGTCAGCGTCCGACAGCAGTGCAGTGTCGTTTGCGATCGTTTCGGAGATCGCGCCGAACGCGAGCCGCCCGATCGTGACAGCGACTATCTCGCTGATGAGAAAGGGGACTTGCCGCGCGTGGTCCGCGATGCCCAGAAGCGACTCGAGGTTCGCCACGACGCGATCCGCATCGCGATCCTCCCGAGCCAGTCGCGTGTCCAGCACGAACCACACCGAGATGCGCCGGAGCTCGGCGAGTTGCGGGAGGAGGATGTCGATCAGGCCGAGCGTGCCGGTCGACTCCGGCTGCGCTGCCGCGAGATCGGGCCACAGCGCCGCGTCCTCGTCGCTCACGCCGTAGTGCACCTGCATGCCGAGCCCCGGCTTCGCGGCGCCCTCTCGCAGGCGCTTGAGCCAGGGGGCGTTCGCGCGGAGCGACCCGGCGACGCTGTCCCAGTCGCGCCACCCCGGGCGCATCGCGCTGTCCGCTTTCGCCAGATCGGCGCGCAGCGTGGAGCCGAGCAGCGCCTCCCGGTACAGCGGCCACGCGCGATCGGCTTCCGGCAGTGCCGCCGCCGGGGCGTTGAGGATCGCGAGATAGTCCACGATCGGACCTGGTTTCGTGGTGTGATACCTCGCCGCCAACCCGAGATAGACAAGGAACAGCAGGCCCACGACGAGCCCCGCCGCCTTCGCGGACGCGACCATCATGCGCAGGGCGACGGCGCGATCGCGCCGCTTCGCCCGCCCGATCAGCCGAGCGGCGGTGCGCGGGTCTCCGAACGAGTCGACGAGTTCCTGCGCGGTCCGCCCCGCGTCGAGCCCGTCGCGGAAGTGGTCGATGATCTCCTGCGCGACATCAGCCCGCTCGCGCCTGAACAGGCGCGTGCGACGGGCCGTGACGCCCACGATCGACGCCAGCCGCTCGGGGAGCCCGGCGTCCCTCGCGATGATCGCGGCGTCGAGCCGCCCCGTCACCCGCCCGCGCAGCAGGTCGCGCAGGGGCGTCTTGCGCACGCGTCGCCAGTCCAGCGATCGCCCGGCGCCTGAAGCGGTCGTGCTCATGCCAGCGCCCTCCCGCTCGCGAGGTTCCCCCGGATCACCCCGAGCGAGGCCATCGCCTGCGCGAGCGCCGACCACTGCTCCGAGTCCGACGCGAGACGCGCGCGCCCAGCGCTGGTGAGCGAGTAGTACTTTCGCTTGCGCCCCGAGTCCGCTTCGCGCCATTCGCTGGCGACGAGCCCCTTGGCCTCGAGGTTGTAGAGCATGGGGTAGAGCGTGGATTGGCCCATCGCGAGCACGCCCTCGCTGCGCCGCTCGAGGGCCTCGACGAGCTCGTAGCCGTACATCTCGCCGCGCTCGAGGAGCTTGAGGACCGCGACGGGCCCGGCGCCGCGCATGAGTTCGGTTTCGATCCGCATCGGCACGGTCTCCCGCAAAGGTGTGTTCCGCATACTATGGGACACATAGTATTACGTCGTGCACGTTCGGGGGATGCAGAATCGAGCAGCGTGGTGATGAAAAATCGGGCAAGACCAGGCGGACATCGGCATAAGTGCATTTTTCACAATTGTTTAGAGGAATCGGCGGTGACGGCGTGCGTCCGGGGAATGTTCTTGCATATCCACCGGCTGTCCGATAGTCTGGTCGCTCCATCAGGGGGGCGGCGCGGTGCGGGCCGGGAGGCCCCGTGCGTCATTCTTCGGAGCGAGCGCGCTGTAGGAGGCGCGCTCAGAAACGCGTCCGCCGCGGGCAAACCCGCGGTACACACAGGAGGGATCTAATGAAGCTGATCGCCGCACTTATGGCTTGCGCTGTCGCTACCGGCGCGCACGCCGACATCCGCCAGGTCGTCCCGAGCGACTATGAGAACGCGCCCGGAACCGGCGTGTTCGTCGGGCCTTTGGCGAGCACCGCTCGCACCTACCAGCTGCTGATGCACGAGTCGCTGCTCACCAGTCTCGTCGGGCTCGAGCTGACCGGGCTCACGTTCCGGATCCCGGCCAACGCGACGGTCCCCTGGCCGACGAGCGACGCGTTCTTCTCGAACTACGACATCTATCTCAGCCAGAGCGTCGATCCCTCGGCGCGCAGCCTCACCTTCGCCGACAACGTCGTCGGCCCGCAGACTCAGGTGCGCTCCGGCTCGCTGCTGTTCGGCGCGGGCGATTTCCCCTCGGGCGTCACCCCCAATGACTTCGGCCCGAGCATCGGGTTCGACTCGGGGTATGTGTACACCGGCGGAAACCTCCTCGTCGAGATCCGTCACACAGGCAGCACGGCGACCTCGCGCAGCGTCGACGCGCTCATCACCAGCACGCCCGGCTACGGATCGCTCTTCAGCGCCGCCTGGCAGAGCGGCTACGAGGCCACGACCGGTCTCCAGGGCAACTTCAGCATCATCCAGTTCAACGCGGTTCCCACCCCCGGAGCCGCGGCGCTGCTCGGGATGGGGCTCCTCGCGGGCGCCCGCCGTCGTCGCTGAACGCACCGGGACATCACGCAACCTCACTGCGCCCCGCGAGCTTGTCTCGCGGGGCGTTGTCGTTCCGGATCTCGTCACACGCCGCGCGACGGCCCGGCCAGCTCGCGCGACCACCGCTCGACCACGGGGCGCAGATCGCCGTTGCTCTCGACCGCGGCGCCCGGCCCGAAATACTTCAGCTCCAGGTCGCGGATGTCGGTCAGCAGCGCGTCGCGCGTTTTGCGATCGAGCGAATCCGCGCGCTGCGCGTGCAGACGGCGCAGGGACGTCACAACGCCCAGCGGCGTCATCCGCGGCGGCTCGATCGCGCCGGTGCGCTCGTCGAGGCGCGGCGATCGCCGCAGGAACGCGAACGCCGCTCCGGCCGCGACGAGCACGACCGCCAGCGCCGCGACGATGAGACGCACTCGCGACGCAGGGGACGGCGCGATCGCGATCGAGGCGCTGCTGACGGGCACGATGTCGAAATCGTCGTAGCGCCGGGTTTCCAGCGTCGCCGCGATCCCGTCCCGCAGCGTCGGCACGCGGAAGGCGCGCCCGGCCTGCCCGTCCCCCGGCGTGTAGGTCACGGTGAAGATGCGCTCTGAGCCGAGTCGGTACATGCCGTCGGCGTCGGGTTCGGGATAGCCGTCCTTGGGTTCGGTCGGCGCGCCCCAGCCGAACATGCCGGTCTGGAGCGTGCCTTCCTGCAGCAGCACCGGGGGCTGGGCCTCGACGCCGCCCTCGGCGATCGAGTACCCGGGAAGCGCCTCTTCGAGCCCGGCGAGCACGTCGCGCACATCGGGCAGCACGCCCTTGCCTCGCATCCTGACCTCGAGCGTCGCGGCGGCGGCGTTCGAGCCCGACGCGACATCGCGCAGGTCGACGACCTGCGCGACCGAGAGATCGTGCACGGGGCGTCGCTCGTGGGCAGTCCCGATCGCGAGCAGGGGGGTGTTGCTCGAGACGGCGAGCGTGACCGGCCCGTTCTGATCGTTGAACTGCATGTCGAGGACGATCGGGGGCAGGCGGTCGATGCTCGGGTCCTTGCGCGTGAGCACGACATAGGCGAGCGGCTTTTCGAGCCAGCCATCCTGGCCCTCCTCGACGACGCCCCGCGAAGGCATGAACGCGTCGAAGAACCCGATCGCCTCCACGTTGAACCGCTTGCTCAGCGAGGTCTCGATGGCCTTCTGGAGCTCGTCGCGGTAGTTGATCTGGGTGTAGATGTTGCCCCGACGCCCCCACATGCCGTTCTGGAGATACTTCGAGAACCCGCCGGTCTCACGGTCCACCGAGTTGGTGAACCGGAACGACACGAGCACCCCGAAGGGCTGCTCGACCCCGACGCGATCGGTCCCGTCGAGCGCGAGCCGGAGCTTGATCTCGTCCTTCACGAGGTCGCGGTACAGCTCGTCCATCGCGCGCAGCGACGCGGCGGCCGGGTGGTCGCCCACGACGCGCAGCGCGTGCGTCACGAGGCGCGGCTTGACCTCCGGGGCGGCGCCGGCGGCGGCTGCCTGCACGAACCGCGTGAACTCGGCGAAGTGGCGCTCGCGCGCCTCCTCGGGCAGCGACTCGATCGACGCGCGGATCAGCGCGATCTGGTCGTCCTGTAGCGAGCCCTCGCGAGGCAGGTCGTCCACTCGCAGGAAACTCAGCTCGGCGGCGCCCATCGCGGCGCCGAACCAGCGCCGGTAGATGCCGGGGTCGTCGCGCTCGTCGCCCCGCTCCAGCGCCTCGGCGTAGCGCCGCGCCGCCTGCGCGAAGGCATCGAACGCGTCACGCTGGTACTCGATCTGCCTCGCCGCGTCGCCGATCCGCCCCTGGCTCTGCTGGAACTGCATGCGGTCGTAGGTCAGCCCGGCGCGCACGACGGCGTGCTTCCACGAGTCGGGCTCGTTCGCCACGGCGCTCTCAATCAGCTCCAGGGCGAGCGCGTAGCCCCGGTCGACGAGGAGCGCGATCTCGGTGTCGGAACGCTTTGTGCCGGACTGACGCTGCACGGTGCGGCTGCGCCAGTCGCCGTTCAGACTCGCGCCCATGCTCTGCGCCAGCCCGGCGGCGGTGGAGGGTGGCATCGCGTCGATCTCACCCAGCACGCGCACGATGTCGGCACGCTCATAGACCTCGGTCCTCGCGTGGCACGCCTGGAAGGTCGAGACCACGCTGGGCAGTGCGCGGGGGTCGACGCCAGACTCTCGGAGAAGCCCGATGAGCGCGTCCAGCCGGTCGAGGTTGCGGCGCTGACGCCCCCTGGTGAGCGGGGCCATCGGCGTGAACTGGCGGTAGTACCAGTACATCTCGTCGTCGTAGTCCGGCGCAGCGGGCGAGAGGCGCTGCTGCCAGCGGTCGAGGAAGTGATCGGCAAGCTCGGTCGCGCGCGTGGGAGAGCGCCCGATCGCGTCGTGCAGCAGCTCCAGCGCCATGTCGGTCTCGTCGGAGAGCATCGCCAGCGAGATCGACGCGCGCGCCACGCGTGTGGCGAGACTGGGCTCGAGCGCGTCGAGCCAGCGCTTGCTGGGGACGGCGCGCAGCAGGAGCTGTGCGTCGCGCGCCACCACGTGCTGTTGGCCCTTGCGGTTCGAGGTGTTCTCCATCTCGGCCACCAACGCCGTCGTGAGCATGCGCAGGGGCACGCGCAGCGTCGATGAATCGATCTCCTCGCGCGCCAGCAGGATGTCCACGCCTTCCTTCAGCGTGAGCACGGCCTGCGCGCGCTGCTCGACGTCCTGCTGCGAGTCGCCGATCGCGACGGCGGTCATCGCCATGATCTCCAGAGCGACCGGGCCCAGCGAGTCGCTCGCGAAGACGCTCGTCAGCCACGGGTTGACCCTCGCGCGAGGGACCCGGTTCATCATCCCGATGGCGTGACGCATCGCCTCTCGCTTCGATTCCGACGACGCGCGCGCCATCAGCGAAACCTCGCAGAACAGGTCCCACGCGTCGAGACGCGCCGCGTCGGACTCGGCGCCCGCGAGCGCGTTCGACGCCAGGTCGTGCTTGTATCGCGCGTGCACCAGCAGGATCTCGGCGTCGCCGGCGGCCCTCGCCTCGTCCAGCGGCGGGAGATAGTCGTACGCGTCGATCACCAGCCCGCCCCCGGCGAGGAACTCCACGGTGCGGCGTCGACGCTGCGCGTCCTGCGGGCCGAACCAGCGCGTGCCCTCGCCGATCCGCGCGAGCAGCGAGTCGACGCTGTGCTTCTTCGCGGTCACGCCCAGCATCGCGCCCAGCGCGGTCGTCTGCCACGCCTTGAACTCGGTCGGCGAGGCCTCCGCCAGCGCCAGAACCTCTTCGGGCAGCAGGCCCGGGTCGCCCCGGTTCAGCGACTGCACGATGAAGGCGTACAGCGCCTCCGCCTCGGCGTCGGGGCGCGACCCGAGAAACTGCGCCAGCGTCGCCCAGTCACCGGCCATCACATGCAGGTGGATCCAGCGCGCGATGTCCTGCGCCGGCGCGCTCTGCGCGTTCGGGTGCGGCACGCGCCCGAAGCCCAGCTCCGCGCGCGCCGAGAGCACCGCCTGCGGCGTGCGCTGGAAGTTCATCTCGCGCATCGCCATCGTGATCTCGGTCGCGCGCGTGACCTGCGCCGTACGCGCCGCCGACAGCCCGAGCAGCGCGTCGAGATTCACGCCCATATCGGCGTAGTACGCGCGCATCTCGGTGCGCTCGGTCTCGGAGAGCGACTCGTACTCGGCCCGCAGGGCCTCGATCTCCTCCGCCGAGGGGCCGGCGCCTTGCGCTGGCGCAGCGCCGGGGGCGCCGGGCATCATCATGCCGGGAGGGGGGGCGTCCTCGTCGTGGTCTTCGTCGACCTGCTGCGCCAGGACGGCGCCGCAGCAGAGCGACGCCGCGAGGGCGGCCAGCAGCATCATCCGGTGCTCGTGACTGAACTTCATCGTCGTGCCTCCGCGCCGTGACACCCGTCGTTGGCGGTTCTCGTGGTCTCTGCTCACCAGCCGCGCCCGATCTCGCCGTTGAAGCCGGCGCCCGCGCCGGGATCCTCGCCGCGTGGTCTGCCGCGCCCCCTGGCCTTGAGTTTGCCGAGCCCGTTGCCATTGCCGTCGCACTGGGGCGACTCCCTCGGGCGAGCCGCGGCGTAGAGCTCGTTCATCGCGCTCTGCTCGAGGTTGAGCACGAGCTCGCCGTTCATCTGGTGGTGGGCGACTGTCATCGCGTTGGCGTTGCCGTTGAGGCCAGCGTGCTCGGCGAGATACCGGTAGTTCTGTCGCGCGCGACCCGAGACCTCTCGCCATTCGGCGCTGGGGCGCCCGGCGAGGCGCAGCAGGCGTGCTCCGTAGTAGTACGCGGTCGCCAGCTCTTCGCGTGCCTGCAGCGCGATGTCGGCGTCGGGCCTCCCCACCGCCCCGTGCCAGTCGACGATGTCTTCGAGCTCGTTCGCGCCGGCGCCGATGTCGCCCGATCGCACCAGCGCGCGCGCCCGGGCGAGCCGCACGCGCTGCTGCGCTTCCGGCGCGCTGTCTTCCATCAGTGTCAACGCTTCCGTCAGGGCCTCGGCGGTGCGCTTCCACTCGCTCGCCGCCAGCGCGTACGCCGCGTTCTCTTCTTCGACGGCGCGCTGCGCCCGGGCCTGCAGCGCAGGGTCGTCGTTCTCCCTCGCGGCGTCGCGCGCCAGGATCGCTGCCAGGTGCTTCTCGTACGCCGCGTCCTGCGCCAGGGCCGCGTCGGCCTGCGCTCGCTGCGCCGTCTCGAGAACCCGCGCCGCGCGGTCCTCGCTGAACAGGCGCTGGCCGGGGCCGTAGTGATAGGTCAGCGCGACCACGGGGAGCAGGGCCCAGACGGACCACGCGACGCGGGTGAGTCTCATGCGGCGCCTCCTTCGGCGAGTATTCGTGTGCGGCGAGCGGTCTCGGCGGAGCCACGCCGCGTCGTTCGCGCCGACCCGGCCAGCAGCAGCGCCGGCCCGATCAGCCCTGTCATCGATGCCCCAAGCCCCAGCGACACCAACGCCGCTTCGCGCAGCCCGATCGCGTCGGACACGCGCGGCGCCACCATGCCCAGCCCGCCGATCACCGCGCTGGGGAGATGTCTTGTGTTGCCCTCGTGGTAATGCCCGCCCAGACTCGCGGCGAGCTGCTTGAGCGTCCATTGATCCTGGCGCGAGCTGTGCCCGGAGATCACCGTCGGGCGGTCCGGGTCGCCCACGCCGATCACGATCACATCCGAGATAGACGCCGGGCGCCGGGGCGGCGAGGGTGGGCGCTTCAGGTCGCCGTCGCTGATGACCACCAGCGTCGTCGACCCGCGCGCCCAGCCCTTGCACATCTCGAACGCCGCGGCGAGCCCGGCCTGCATGTCCGTCTCGCCCGGATGGAAGGCGACATACAGCGGCATGCCGTCCATCATGTTCGCGACGATGCTTTTGTCGGTCGTGTCCTGCAGGACCGGCAGCGCCTTGGTGTAGAAGGCCACCATCGAGATGCGCGTGTCCTTCATGTCGATCCGGTCGAGCACGCCCTGGAAGATCCGGCCCGCCCAGCGGGCGCGCGTCATCTTGTCGGGGCCGGGGCCGGCGTCCTTCAGGTTCATGCTGGGCGAGACATCGAGCACCACGAGCAGCTGGCGCGCTGCGCGCGGCGATGGCTCTACTTCGACGGCGCGCGGGTCGTGGTTCATCAGCACGAGTGCGCCCCACACGCCCAGACCCACGCCCACGCAGCGCACCACGGGCGCAACACGCGTCCAGGGCGCTGGCCCGCCCGGGCCGAACGCGAGGCGCGCGACGCGCCGCACCCGGCGTGCGTGCCGGCGCTCCGCCCATGCCGCCAGCGAGAGGGCGGCGATCGCGAGCAGTGCGTAGGTCACCATGGGGTGTACCTCAGCCCCGCGAGCCCGGCCAGATGCATCGCGAACAGCCCGAGCGCCGCGATCGTGAAGGGCCGGAAATGATCCATCGGCACGGCGCCGACCTGCGCGAATCTCGCCGGGCGCATCCGGTCGATGTGGGCAAAGATCGCCTTGAGGTTCTGCGCGTCCGTGGCGTGGAAGCTGTCGCCCCCTGTCAGCTTCGCCAGCTCGGCGACCTCTGGCGGGACGCTCGATTCGTCGACGTGGATGTGGTACACCGTGATCCCGGCGGCGAGCAGCTCGTCGGCGATGTCGTACTCCTCGCCGTCGCGCAGGTCGAAGCTCACGCCGTCCGAGACAAGGATGATCATGCGGTCGCCCTCGGCGCCCTCCGCCTCCATGTTGTGCATGCAGAAGCGCAGCGCAGCCCCGATCATCGTCCCCATCATGTGGGGCGGCTGGTTCTCGGGGTTCGCGAAGGGCATCGCGTTGCGGACCGCCTGCAGGTCCTTCGTGAGCGGCAGCCAGCGCACCTGCTGCACGCCGAAGATCGTGAGCCCGAAGGCGTCGCCCTCGCGCGCGTGGGTGAAACTCTCGATCGCCTCGCTCGCGATCTGATAGTTCCGCCCCGCCATGCTGCCCGACACGTCCATGCAGATCTGGATGTTGGTCAGCAGGCGCTCGCTGCGCGGCTGCTGCAGCGTCTGGGGGCCTGCGAGGATCACGATCGCCGTCGCCAGCGCCAGCAGCGGGACCGCGTCGAACACGCCCAGTGCGCGGCGGGTCCAGCGCCGGTCCGCGTGGCGCACATGGTCGAAAGGCAGCGTCACGCCGGCGGCGCGAGAGATCACGGACCACCCGAGCAGCACGGGGATCGTCAGCAACGCCAGGACCCAGGGGTGCGAGAAGGTCATGCCATCGCCCCCGAGGCGCGCTCGTGCGCCTCGATCGCGGCGACCGCCTCCGCGATCCCGGCGGTGCGCCCGGCGTGCAGGCATCGCTCGACCGCGATGACGACGCCCGCGGTCCGCGGGTCTCGCCGCAGCTCGGCGATGGATCTCGCGAGTTCGTCCGAGCCCGGGACGCACGCCCGTTGGGCCTCGCCGCGGAGAGTCTGGTACAGCAACAACTCGAGGCGCCCGCGCTCGGCGGTGGTCAGTTCCCGCTGCTTCGCGTCGCGCAACGCCTCGCGCAGCAATTCGGATGGCGTGGGCTCGTGCGCAGGCGCCGGGGGCAGAGCCGGTTCGCGCCTGCGCAGCGCGCGCCGCGTCAGCGCGACGACCGGCACGGCGAGCCACGCGACTGCGAACACGACCATCGCCGCACGATAATGGGACGAAAGCCGGAATCCCGGCGTTCGCATGCCGAACACATCGGACCCGTGCGAGGGGGGCAGCTGCGTGACGACCGTCACCGGGAGCTCGCCAAGGCCCGTCGCCGGGCGCCCGTCGGCCCGCTCGAGATAGAGAGCCAGATCTTGCACGCCGCTGACCAGCGCGAGGTATTCGACGCGATAGCGGTCGTCCCCGAGGGGCGCGACGCGCAGCAGGACGGGCTGATCGGGATCGGTCACGGGTTTGGGTCGGATCGCCCCGTGCGGGTAGTCGATCTCGACCGTCGAGACGACCCCTCGCAGCGCGGGCGCGCCGCTCGCGGCGATCGCGATCGACGCGAGGGCCGCCGCGCACGCGAGCGAGAGTCGTCGTGCTCGAGCGATGCGCCTCATCGATGCCCCCTGGTCAGCCCGCCGCGCTCGGCGAGGAAGCGGCGCAGCGGCGCGATGAACGACGCGTCGGTCCGGAGCCGAAGGCAGTCCACGCCGCAGCGCAGCAGGTCGGCGTGCAGCTCGGGCGATTCATCCCAGCGGCTGCGCCCGCTCGCGAAGAACTCGCGCCCGGTCTCGGCTTCGCGCGCGCGCATGAACCCGGCGCGCAGCGGCTCGGTCTCGGCCGGGTCCTGGGTGTGGATCACCATGCAGTCGTGGCGTTGCGACGCGCGCCGGATCGCGCCGATCGCGTTGGGGTCGTGCAGGTCGCTGATGACGACGAACAGACTCGCGCGAGTGGCCCGGGCCGCGAGGTCGTTCAGCCGGTCCGCGAGCCGGGTCTGCTCGCCCTCGGGCCGAGCGCGCAGGGGCTCGAGCGTGCGCCACAGGTCGGCGCGACGCAGACTCGGAACGACCGGCGACGTGCGCTCGCCGGCGCCCACGATCGCGACGGGGCTCATCCGGCGCTGCCCGACGAGCCCGATGCCGGCGGCGACCCACACGCCGATGTCGTGCTTGGTCAGCGTCGTCGAGCCGACACCCATCGACGACGAGGTGTCGAGGATGATGTAGAGGCAGGACCGCTTGAGCGCTTCGTACTCTCGGACGAAGGGCTTGCCGGTGCGCGCCGTCAGGCGCCAGTTCAGCAGCCGGACCGAGTCGCCGCGCTGGTAGGGTCGCGAGCCGGCGTACTCGAGCCCGCTGCCCACGAACAGCGAGTTATCGGCGCCGAACGCGAGGTCGTCGGCGAGCCGGCGCAGGACGAGATCGAAGTCGCTCCGGTCGAGCTGATCGGGCGGGGGGAGCGTGGTCTCGTGATGGGCGCCTGCGTGGCTGGGCATGGTGTCGTTCCGGCGTCAGGCCATCGTGCGCAGGATCTGGCTCAGCACCCCGGCGCCGGTGCGCCCCATCGCGAGGGCCTCGTACTTCAGGCGCATCCTGTGCAGGAGAACGTCCTCCGCCAGAGCGAAGATGTCCTCGGGGATGGTGTATTCCCGTCCCGAGATGAACGCGCGGGCCCGCGACGCGTGGACCAGCGCGAGCGCGGCGCGCGGGCTGCACCCCAGCTCGATGTCCTCGTGGCGTCGCGTCAGATTCACGAGCTCGACGCAGTCGCGGATGAACACCTCGCTGACATGGACATCCTGCACGGCGCGCATCGCCTCGGTCAGGTCGCGAAGACGCATCGCCTTCGACTCATCGATCGCGTCGAAGGCGGACATCGGGACCGCGCCGTCGCCCTGCCTCTTGAGTTTGAGCGCGAGACTGCGCCGAACGACCTCGGCTTCCTCATCGGGCGTGGGGTACGTCAGGCGGTGACGCAGCATGAAGCGGTCGAGCTGGGCCTCGGGCAGCTCGAAGGTGCCGGCCTGCTCGACCGGGTTCTGCGTCGCGATGACGAGAAAGGGCGCCGGCAGGTCGTGCGTCGTGTCGCCGATGGAGACGCGCCGCTCCTGCATCGCCTCGAGGAGCGCCGATTGCACCTTGGGCGAGGCGCGGTTGATCTCGTCCGCCAGGAGCAGGTTCGTGAAGATCGGGCCTTTGTGGATGCGGAACTCGCCCGATTTCTGCTCGAGGATCTCCGAGCCCAGGATGTCGCTGGGCAGCAGATCAATCGTGAACTGCACGCGCGCGAAACGCAGATCGATCGCTTTCGCCACCGACTGCACGAGCAGCGTCTTCGCGATGCCCGGCACGCCCTCGAGCAGGAGGTGACCTCCCGTGAGCAGCGCGATCAGCACGCGCTCCACGACCGTCTCCTGCCCGACGACGGTGTGTGCGACCTGTGTGCGAACATGATCAGCGAACGCGCTGCGCCGCGTCGCGTCGTGCTCGTTGAGAACCGGAGCGTTTGTCACCTGAACCCCGCTTTCCGACGCTGAGGGATGTCTCGTCGCGTCACTCGGCTCGCTCGGCGAGCAGTCTGTCCAGAACCTCGCCGAGCTTGTCGAGCCGCACGCCCGAGGCGCGGACCTTCCCGGCCTTGTCGATCACAATCGTCGTCGGGAGGAACCGCACGCCGTACGCGCCGGCGTTGACGCCCGGCGCGCTGTCGCGCAGCAGGGGCATGGACAGCCCCGCCCCCGACAGGGCCGGGGCGGCCTTGTCCCACGGGGCGTTCGCGTCGCACACCCCGGCGAAGAGCACGCCCTGCGTCGCGTACTCGCGCTCGATCTCGGCGAGTTTCGCGAGCTGCGCGGCCGCCGCGCTCCGCCCGGGCGAGGTGAAGTGCAGCACGACGACGCTGCCCTTCCACTGCGACTTGGGAAGTGGCGAGCCGGCCCACTCCTCGCCCGCGAGGGCGGGCGCGTCGGCGCCCTCCGTCGCGCGCAGCGCCGAGGGGCGGTTCGCCCCGCCGTAGTAGAACTCCGGGCCAAACCCGGTCCTGAGCTCGAGGTCGCTCGGCCCGCTCTCGGCGAGGAGCATCTTGACGACATCCTCGACCCGATTGGGCATCAGGCCGGCGGCGCGGATGACTCCCTTGCGATCGATCGCGACATAGGTTGGCCAGAACTGCACCTTGTACGCGCTCGCCGTCGGCCCGCCGGAGGCGTCCTTCGTGACCGGGTAGGAGATCGAGTGCTCGCGCACCACCTCGCCGGCCGAATCCCACCCGGAGTTCGAGTCGTGCACGCCCACGAAGACCAGGCCCTGATCCTTATATCTGCTCACGATCGCGTTGTTCTCGGGGATCGCGGCGATGCAGGGCCCGCACCAGGTCGCCCAGAAGTCCAGCACTACGACCTTGCCTCGGTGCTCGCTGAGCGTCACGCGATCACCGATCCACTCCTCGGTGGTCAGCGCGAGCGCCGGCTTGCCCTCCAGCGACTTCAGGGCCGCCGGGCGCTGGGCGCCGCTGTAGAACCAGGCGTCGGGGATCGGTTCGGCGACGGCGATGGCGACTGGCGCCCACACGACCATGAACGCCGCGACGACGAGCCAACGCTCGCGAGACCGCTTCGCCAGTTCTGATCTTTGCATCGTCGTTCCTCCGGTGACGCCGCGCAGCCCGTGATCAGACGCCCGCGTCCGGCGCGGGTGCGCCTCCCGGTCCGTTCCCCGGACCTCGCGGTGACTGTACCAGAAACCCCGCGCGTCACGGCGCGACACGCGATATACGCGTCCTGTACCCACGGGATCGCGCACAGGCCAGAAACAGCGCGAATCTCCAGGAGTTGGGGTTCTCGACGACATCGACGCGCGCAAGTTTCATTGATACAGAGACTTATGAGAATTTTCGCGAGTCGGAGCCTCGCGAGAGCGACTCACGCGCAGGTTCACCCGGGTTCTCCCCGGGGCGCCGCGTGTGCGCCGGGTAGTGCGAAGGGCGCGCTGCGCCAAGCGATGGGCACGTCCGTTTGGCGTCGGCGATCGTCTGCGTTGAAGCCCGTTTGTTCCACGCCTTGGCCCATTGCGGGGGAGTCGCGCGAGCGATACGCTCCCCGCGATGAGCATCGAACTTGCAATGGTTCTCGGATTGCTCGTCACGGCGATTGTGATGTTCGCGATCAACAAGCCGCGCATGGACGCGGTGGCGATCCTCATGCTCGTCTCGCTGCCGCTGACCGGCGTGATCACGATCGACGAGGGCCTGCGCGGCTTCGCCGACGGGAACATCGTCCTCATCGCGGCGTTGTTCGTGATCGGCGAGGGCCTCGTGCGCACCGGGGTCGCGCGCGGCGTGGGGGATCTGCTCATCGCGAAAACCGGCAAGAGCGAGGTCAAACTGCTGGTCTTCCTCATGATCAGCGTTTGCGCGCTCGGCTCGCTGATGAGTTCGACGGCGGTGACCGCGATCTTCATCCCCATCGCCCTGCGCGTCGCCGCCACCTCCGGAACCTCTCCCGGGCGGCTCATGATGCCCCTGAGCTTCGCGGCTCTGATCAGCGGGATGATGACCCTCGTCGCGACGGCGCCGAACCTTGTCATCAACAGCGAGCTCGTCCGCCAAGGCGAGGACGGGTTCGGGTTCTTCAGCTTCACGCCCTTCGGCGTTCCGATCCTGATCCTCGGGATCATCTATATGGTCATCGCGCGCCGCTGGCTCCCTTCGTCCAAAGAGGAGCCCGCCCCGGGTCGGGTGAGTCTGGCCGATTGGGTCCAGGAGTTCGAGCTGGCGGATCGCGAGTACCGGCTTCGCGTGAGCAGCCACTCGGCGCTGGTCGGCAAGTCGCTCGGCGAGCTGGACATGCGAGGGACTTCCGGCGCGAACATCATCGCGATCGAGCGGATGGGTCGCTTCTCCAGAACGCTGATCCAGCCCACGCCGACCACGCGGCTCCAGTTCGGCGACGTCCTCCTGATCGACCTGTTCTCGCCCACGACAGAGATCCACGAGCTCGCCGACTCGCTCGGCCTCGAGCCGCTGCCCCTCGCCGGCGCGTACTTCAACGACCGCTCGCAGGAGATAGGGATGGCGCAGGTCATCGTGCCTGCCGAATCGCCGCTGGTCGGGAAGACGCTGGTCGAGAAGGGTTTCCGGTCCAGCACGGGCCTGACGGTCATCGGCCTGCGCCGCGCGTCGGAGGCCGTGAACCGTGATTTCCTCAACACGCCGCTGCGCGTGGGCGACACGCTTCTGGTGGTCGGCTCGTGGAAGCAGATCGAGCGCGTGCGCCCCGAAGAGACCGGGGTGCTGCTGCTGAAGCTTCCCATCGAACTCGAAGAGGTGCTGCCGGCGGCGGGCAAGGCGCCGCAGGCGCTGTTCTGCCTCGGGGTGGTCGTCGTTCTGATGGTCACCGGCATCGTCGCGAACGTGCACGCGGCCCTGATCGGGTGTCTGCTGATGGGCGTGCTGGGGTGCATCGACCTCAACAGCAGCTACCGGTCGATCAGCTGGAAGACGATCGTGCTGATCGTGGGGATGCTGCCCTTCTCGCTCGCGCTGCAGCGCACCGGGGGCGTGGACATGGCCGCCGACGGGCTGCTGGCGGTCACCAGCGGGGCGGGGCCCCACGCCGTGCTCGCGGCGCTTTTCGCGCTGACCGCGATCCTGGGCATGTTCATGTCGAACACCGCGACGGCGGTGCTGATGGCGCCGGTCGCGATCGCGGTCGCCAAAGACATGCAGGCGTCGCCCTACCCCTTCGCGATGATCGTCGCGCTGGCGGCGTCGACGGCGTTCGTGACGCCCGTCTCATCGCCGGTCAACACCCTCGTGGTGACGCCCGGCAACTACACCTTCGGGGACTTCGTCCGCATCGGCGGCCCGTTCGCGCTGATCGCGATGATCGTCAGCGTCTTTCTCGTGCCCATAGTGCTCCCCCTCTCGATCGCGGCGCAGTAGCCGCCGCCGGCGCGCCCGCGAGGGCGGCCCGCACAACCGAACCAAGACAGGAAGGCCGTCGTGCAAAAGTTTCTCGACATGGTTGAGAAGGTCGGCAATCGGGTGCCTCACCCGGCCATCATCTTCCTGCTGCTCGTCGCCGGCGTCGTACTGCTGTCGCACGTCATGCACCTCACCCGCGTGAGCGTGTCGTACGACGTGATCCTCCCCGCGACGCGCGAGTACTCGCCCGTGCAGGTCCTCGACCCGCTGATGTCCGGGATGGGGTCTCCCTACGGGTACGCCGGCATCGACGAGACCGAGACCGTCATCGAACGGCGCACCGCGACCGCGAACAGTCTGCTCACCGGCGAGGGCGTCCGGTTCATGTACACCTCGGTGATCCCGAACTTCATGGGCTTCACCGCCGTCGGGCTCATCATCGTCGCCATGCTCGGCGTGGGCGTCGCCGAGGAGTCGGGGCTCATCAAGGCGCTGATCCGCAAGCTGGTGATCGTCGCGCCGCCGAAGATCCTGACCTACATCCTCGTCTTCGTCGGCATCCTGTCGAGCATCGCCGCCGACGCCGGGTATCTCGTGCTGATCCCGCTCGCCGGAGCAGCGTTCCTGAGCGTCGGGCGTCACCCGCTGGCGGGCCTGGCCGCGGGTTTCGCGGCGGTCGCGGGCGCGTTCACGGTCAACATGCTCATCAAGCCGCTGGACGCGGTGCTCGTCGAGTTCACCAACGACGCGATCCACCTCGTCGACCCGGATGTTTCGATCGACCTGGCGTCGAACCTGTGGTTCTCCGTCGTGTCGGTGCTGTTCCTGACGATCATCATCGCGGTCGTGACCGAGCGGATCATCGAGCCGCGCCTGGGCAAGTTCACGGGCCAGCGTCCCGAGGAAGAGAGCGCGACGCTGTCGACCGACGAGAAGCGCGGGCTGCTCTACGCCGCGATCGCGCTCGTCGGCGTGCTCGGCGCGTTCGCTCTGCTGACGCTCCCCTCCGGCGCCCCGCTGCGCGACCAGGAGACCGGAGCCCTGATCGGCAACACGCCCTTCATGAGCGGGCTGATCGCGGCCATCACGCTCGTCTTCCTCGCCGCCGGCATGGCCTACGGCTACGGCGCAAAGACGATCACCAAGTCGACCGACGTGATCAAGGCGATGGAGAAGGCGACCTCGGGCCTGGGCAGTCTGATCTTCCTGCTGTTCATCATCGCGCAGTTCATCGCGTACTTCAATTACTCCAATATGGCGACGCTGCTCGCCGTGTCGCTGTCCGACATGCTGCAGACCGCGAACATCGGCCCGCTCTGGCTGCTGCTGGGCTTCATCGTGGTCGTCGTGCTGCTGGACTTCCTGATCACGGGCGCGATCGCCAAATGGGCGCTCTTCGCGCCGATCTTCGTCCCGCTGCTCATGCGCCTCGATGTGGAGCCCGAGACGGTGCTGGCCGCCTACCGGCTCGCTGATTCGCCGATCAACATGATCACGCCCCTGAACGCGTACTTCGCGCTCGTCGTCGTGTTCTGTCAGAAGTACGACAAGAACGCCGGCGTCGGCACCGTGGTGGCGCTGATGCTCCCCTACGTCGCCATCATGCTCGTCCTGTGGACCGCGCTCTTCATCGCGTGGCACCTCATGGGCCTGCCCTGGGGCGTGTGATCCTCCATCGAGACCGGTTCCGCCGGGCGGAAACGCCCGCGCCATACAAGAAGGACTGAGAGAGCCATGAGCGCAACGACACCCGCGAAGACCATCACGATCGACACCAAGGCCGCGGAGGAACGCCTCATCCGCTACATCAACATCCCGGGTGTGAGCGGCGAGGAGGCGGCGATCGCGAAGGCCATCTCCGACGACCTGAAGGCGCTCGGCGTCCCGGCGTCCGCCCTCCGCTTCGACGACGCGAACACGAAGATCGCGGCGCCCACGCAGACCGGAAACCTGTACGTCGATCTTCCCGGTACCCGACAAGGGCCGCGCCTGCTGTTCTCAACGCACCTCGACGTCGTGCCGTTGTGCGCAGGGGCGAAGGCGAAGCGCGAGGGCGATCGGCTCGTGCCCGAGGGGGAGACCGCGCTGGGAGGCGACAACCGCACCGGCTGCGCCGTGCTCGTCACGCTCGTCGAGACGCTCTTCAAGCACAAACTCCCTCACCCGCCCATCACGCTGCTCTTCACGGTGCGCGAGGAGTGCGGCCTGCAGGGGTCGTGCCAGATCAACCCGGCCGACCTCAAGGGCGCCGCGATGGGGTTCAACGTCGACGGCAAGCTCGCGGCTGATCTGATCACGGGCGCCGTCGGCGCTGAATCGTGGGAGGCCGAGATCAAGGGCAAGGCGTCGCACGCCGGCGTCGCGCCCGAGAAAGGCATCTCGTCCACGCTCGTCGCGTCGCTCGCCCTCGCTGAGGCGCACCGGGGCGGGTGGTTCGGCAAGGTCGTGAAGCCCGACGGGCACGGCACGAGCAACGCCGGCGTCTTCGGGGGCAAGAACGGCAAGGCGGCCGGCGACGCGACGAACGTCGTCACAGACTACGTCTACATCAAGGGCGAGACGCGCAGCCCCGACACCTCGTTCGCGTCGAAGATCACCGCGGCGTATCGCGAGGCGTTCGAAAAGGCCGCGGCAGCGGTCAAGGACTCCGGAGGCGAGAGCGCGAAGCTCCGCTTCGAGGGGCGCAAGCAGTATCCCTCGTTCAATCTGGGCGAGGATTCTCCGGCGGTCGCCCACGCCAAGCGCGCGGCAGAATCGCTCGGCATGAAGCCGAAGGTCGTGTTCTCCAACGGCGGGCTCGACGCCAACTGGATCGTCAAGCACGGCGTGCCGACCGTCACGATCGGCGCCGGGCAGTACGAGATTCACACCGTCAAGGAGTACGTCGACCTGCCCGAGTTTGCCCGCGGTTGCGCGCTCGCCGTTGCGCTCGCCACGCTGGAGAGCTGAACGCCCGGCCGACGCTGGTTACTTCTTCTTCCCCGGCGCGTCGGGGCGACGCCCGACGCGACCGATCTGAAGCTGCCACATCCCCTTGCGCTCGGTGAGCCACTTGTAGACCGACGCGCCGAACAGCGTGCCCAGCGCGATCGACGCGAAGACGAAGGTCGCCGAGATCAGCCCGTCGACGCCCGAGGTCGTGTCGCTGATCATCTGCTTCACGCTCAGCAGGCTCAGGGCGCCCGGCACCAGCAGCCAGAAGCTCGGCAGGAAGGTCACCATCGGGGGCGGGCCCTTGAACCGGAGCTGGATCAGGTAGCCCAGAGGAGTTGCGACCAGCGTGCCGAAGAACCCGCTGAACTGGTTCCCCACGAGGGGCGCCGACAGGCGCTGCGCGCTGAACGCCAGCAGCACCACCAGCAGCATCCACGGGAGCGACCGCTTCGGCGCCGAGAAGTGCAGCGAAACACCGACGCCGAAGATCACCGCGCCGACCCAGGGAAGCCAGGGGATGCTCGCGAGCTGAACGGCGGCCTCTGGCATCGTGTCGTGGCGCATCCCCACGAGGGCGGCGCCGGCGAGAATCCCGAAGACCAGCAGCACCAGCTGCACGAACCCGGTGATGAGCCGGCTCGCGCCGCTCACCATGTCGCCGTAGGCCAGCTCGATCATCCCGAAGGTGAGCATCGCGCCGGGCAGGAACGTGACCAGCGGCGGTACGAGCACGTGCAGCGGGTCGACCGGCAGGCCCATCTTGACGCTCTGGAACACGATCGAGGACACGACGACGGCGCCGACCACGGGCAAAGGCACGGAGAACACCGGCCTGTCGCGCATCAGAAGTTTCAGCGCTCCGACGACCACGCCGAGGATCGCCGCGACGCCGACCGTGAGCAGCGCCGGGTTGAGCACGATCGCGACGCCCACCGTGAGGATGGTGTGCCCGAACACCGTCCCCAGCGTGCCGAACCGGGCCGGTTTGCGCAGGATGGCGGTCAGCTCCTGCATGCCGTCGCGCAGCGCGATGACGCCGCGCTGGGCTTCGGCGCCGAGCGCATAGACGTCGGCCATCTGGTCGAGCCGGAGCGCCTGGAGCGGGCCCTCGGCGATGGTGACATGCTCTTTCTCGTCGATGTGGAACGAGATGAAGATCGCGGTCGGGAAGCAGACGACCCTCGCGCGCCGGGCGCCGTAGGACGACGCGATGCGCCGGAGGAGCAGCTCGACCTGCGCCGTTTGCTCGCCGCAGGCGAGGTACGCCTGGGCGAGCCGGTAGAGGAACTCGAGCAGGTCGGCGGGCTCGTGCTTGGGTGGTTCGGGCGTCATGCGTCGGGGCGTCGGGCGCGGGCGGCCCGATGGTACCAACCCGCCGGGCGGCGCGCCTGTTGCGAGCGAGCGGGCAGCTACAGTGTCCGCCATGGCGTCAGCGCGTCGAACCGATGGCCCGGGTCCTGCCGATCGCGACAGCGATGTCCTCATCGTCGGCGCTGGCGTGGTGGGTCTGGCGGCCGCGATCGACCTGGCGGGACGCGGCCTGTCGGTGACGGTGGTCGATCGCGCGACGACCGGGAGCGGCGCGTCGTTCGGGAACGCCGGCTGGCTGACGCCCTCGCTCGCGTCGCCCCTCGCGCAGCCGGGCAGCACACGCAAGGCGCTCAAATGGATGCTCGACCCGGAGAGCCCCTTCTACATCAAGCCCTCTCTCGATCCTGCGCTCCTGCGATGGCTGCTGGTCTTCCTGCGATCGAGTTCGCGTGAGCGCTACGAGCGCGGCGTCCGCGCCATGGTCGAGCTCTGCCTCTGGAGCGTCGACGCGTGGGAGCGAGAGGCGAGCGAGTCGGGCGAGAGTTTCGGTTTCGAACGCGCCGGACTGCTCATGCTTCTTGAAAGCGAGAAGAGCGCCGACGGCGCGCGCGCGCACGCGGCGTTTACCGAAGGGTCGGGCGTCGCGTGGGAATGGTGGGATCAGGCCCGCGTGCGCGCCGAAGAGCCGATCATCCGAGGCGAGACGGTCGGAGGGATCTTCTTCCCGGGCGATGCGCACTGCGAGCCGCACCTGGCGGTCAGGCGCCTTCGGGCGCGCGCCGAGTCTCTGGGCGTTCGCGTGGTGGAGCACTCGGAGGTAACCGGTTTCGACACGCGAGGGGGATCGCTGGAGGCGGCTCGCGTCGGCGAGAGCCGGATCTGCGCGAAAGAGTTCGTGATCGCCTCTGGCGCGTGGGCAGGGCGGTTGGGCGCGACGCTTGGGCTGCGCATCCCGATGCGCGCGGCGAAGGGGTATTCGGTGGTTCTCCCCAAGGGAGCGATCCACCCACGGCGATCGATCTATCTCGCGGACAGAAAGGTCGCCGTCACGCCGCACGCGCAGGGCCTGCGTCTCGCCGGGACGCTGGAGCTGGTCGGGCTCGACGCGTCGATCAACCGGCGTCGCGTGGACGCGATCGTGCGAGGCGCCGGCGCGATGCTGTCGGTCGTCGACCCGATCCCGGAGCTGCGTCCCTGGGCCGGGCTGCGTCCGTGCCTGGCCGACGGCATGCCGGCGATCGGACGGGCGCCGGGGTTCGGCAACCTCTGGCTGGCGATCGGGCACCAGATGACCGGGCTGAAGTGCGCTCCCGGTACGGCGCAGCTGCTGGGGGACCTGATGACGGGAGCGTCCCCGGCGTTCGACCCGGGGCTCTTCGACCCGGCGCGCTGCTGTCGCCCGGCGAGGGTGTAGAGGGACGTCCCGCCCCCGACCGAGCGCCCCTTCGCGTGTCAAGGTTCGGCTACAGTTGAACTATGGAACTGCGAGCCACAAGCGTCGAGTCGCTGGTCACGAACTATCGGCTGAACACGTCCGATCTCGATCGCATCCGCGAGCACGGGGTGACCATGGTTCCGCGGCTCGACGAGTTCATCGAGCGTTTGTATGTATGGATGCGCACGCAGCCGGAGTTCGACCAGTTCTTCTCGAGCCCGCGCAAGCTCGCGTCGGTGCAGGACCTTCAGTGCGAGTACTGGAGGCAGTTCTTCGCCGGTCGCGTGGACGACGCATACGTCGCGCACCGGGAGCAGGTCGGCGAGGCGCACGCGAGGATCGGGCTGCCGCTGCCGGCCTATTTCGCGACGATGCACGTCTCCCTCGATCTGCTGGCCTGCGAGATGCCCGAAACCCCGGTCACGCAGCCGACCTACGAGAGTCTCCTGAAGCTGTGTCACTTCGACACCGCGATCGTCGTGGACACCTTCTCGAGACGGACGAGCGCCATCATCCGCGACCAGCACGAGGCGATGCTGGAGATGTCCACCCCGGTGACCGAGGTGTGGGAAGACGTGCTGATGCTGCCGATCGTCGGCATGATCGACTCGCGCCGCGCGCAGGACATCATGGCCGCGGTGCTCAGCAAGATCGGCGACACGCACGCGCGGTCCTTGATTCTGGACATCAGCGGCGTGGCGGTGATGGACACCGCGGTCGCCAACCACCTCATCAAGATCTCGAAGGCGTCGCGCCTGATGGGGTCGACGTGCATCATCTCCGGCATCTCGCCCGCGATCGCGCAGACGATGATCGAGCTGGGCATCAACGTGGGCGATGTGCGCACCACCGCGACGCTGCGCGACGCGCTCACGACCGCGCTCCGCGACGCGGGCGTGGAACTCAAGCAGAGGTGATCGCGTGCCGAGCGGATGGAAGGACATCCCGCGCGTGCCGATCCAGCGCCTTCGGGGCCGTCTGGTCGCGTCAGTCCAGATCGAGCTCAGCGACGAGACGCTGCGCCGGTTCCAGGCGGACCTGCTCGAGGAAGTCCGCGCGTCACGCGCCGATGCCGTGGTGCTCGATCTCTCCGGCGTGCAGGTGCTGGATTCCACGGACTTCGAGTCCGCCCTGCGCACGCTGCGGATGTCGCGGGCGATGGGCGCGCTGCCGGTGATCGTGGGGATCCGGCCCGGCATCGCCGCGTCGCTCGTCGAGTTCGGCATCGAGTCCGGCGATGTTCACACCTTCTCCAACCTCGAACGCGCGATCGAGTGGCTCGATCATCGCAGCGGCGCCGGGATCGGGTGAGCGGCCAGGGACGCGCACGCATGGAGTACAGGGTGCCAGTGCATACCGAGCCAGACGCGACGAGGGCGATCATGCAGACGCGCCGCTCGGCCGCGGCGGTCGGCTTCGACCCGGTGCGCGTCTCGATGCTCGCGACGGTCGCATCCGAGCTCGTTCGGAATATCCTCAAGTACGCTGGCTCGGGCGTTCTGCTGATCCGCGAGGTGCGCGAGGGCGGGCGCGTCGGGCTGGAGCTGGTCGCCAGCGATAAGGGGCCCGGCATCGCAGACATCGAGGAGGCGCTGCGCGATCACGTCAGCACGTCCGGCACGCTCGGGCTCGGGATGCCGGGCGTTCGGCGCATGTCAGACGAGATGCTGGTCGAATCGGTCGTCGGCGAGGGCACCACCGTCACGGTGAGGGTCTGGGCGAAGTGAACACCGGCGCGTTCGAGATCGGCTCGGCGGTGCGGTCCGCCGACGGGCACCGCGAAGGCGGCGACGCTGTGGTGTGCCGACAGTTCGACGAGTCGGTGATGGTCGCGGTCGTCGATGTGCTCGGGCACGGCCCCGATGCCCACGAGGTCGCGACCCGCGCCGCCGAGCTGCTCGAAGCGGTGAGACTCTCCGACCCTGTAAGGGTTCTGGGTCTGCTCGACGCCGAACTCGCGGGAACCCTCGGGGCGGCGGTCGGCCTGGCGACGGTTTCGCGCGCCGACGGCGCTGGGCGTTTCGTCGGCGTGGGCAACACGGTCGCCAGGATCGTGGGGCGCACGGAGCGTTCGATGGTCTCGGTCGACGGCGTGGTGGGGCGGCGTCACCCGGGCGTGCGCCCTGTGGAGTTCGTGCTGGAGCCGGGCGGGTTGCTCCTGATGCACAGCGACGGTGTCACCTCGCGATTCGCGGTCGACGACTACCCGAGTCTCCGGGCCGAAGACGCGGCGGTGATCCCCCGGGAGCTGATCCGTCGTTTTGGCAAGAATCACGACGACGCCGCCTGCATCGCGCTGAGGCGGATGGGATGATCTACCTCGGCACACTCACCGTGCGAGATCGGGGATCGGTCGTCGAGATCCGCGACAAGGTCCTTTCGATGCACCGTGCGCTCGGCGCGGGCGAGATCCCCGCGACGCGAGCCGCGACGGCGCTGTCGGAAGTCGCCAGGCGCCTGCTGCTCGTCGGGCCGGGCGCGCCCATCGTGGTCTCGCTCGTGAGCGAGGGCGAGGGCGCTGGCGCAGAGATCAGGTTCGACATCGGCGCGCACGGGGCGTCGGTCGATCCGTCGGGGCTCGCTGCATTCTTCGACCGCGTGTCGTGCCGAACGGGCGATGACCGCGTGGCGGCGTCGTTTCGCCTCCCGGCGCTCGTGGTCGATCCTGCGATTCTGGACCGCGTGCGTGCGCGCCTCGCCAGCAAATCGCGATCGCAGCTGATGGAGGAACTCCGCGAGACGAACCGGCAGCTTGAGCAGTACAACGAGAGTCTCGAGGCGACGGTCGCCGCCAGGACCGCCGAGCTACGAGACGCGAACACGCGCCTGCAGCGAGACCTCGACGCGGGGGCCGAGTACATGCTCGGGCTGATCCCGCCGCCGGCCAAGGGCGCGGTCTCGACGGACTGGCGATTCATCCCCTCGACCAACCTGGGCGGCGACTCGATCGGATACCACTGGATCGACACCGGTCACTTCGCGATCTACCTCATCGATGTCACCGGGCACGGCCTGGACGCGGCGCTCCTCGCGGTCACGATCACAAGCATCCTGCGCGCCGGCTCATTGACCGGCGTCGATATGCGTCGCCCCGAACAGGTTCTGTTCGCCCTGAACAACGCGTTCCAGGGCGAGCGGCACGGCCAGAAGTACTTCACGATGTGGTACGGCGTCTACGCTGTCGCGACGCGCCGTCTCGCGTGGTCGGGTGGCGGGCATCACCCGGCGGTTCTCCTGCTCCCCGGGTCGCGCGAGCCGGCGCTGCTCGAGTCGGGTGGGCCGATCGTCGGCTGCGTCGAGGGGATGGACTACGACGCCGAGTCGCTCGAGGCGCCGGCGGGGTCGCGCCTGCTGGTGTTTAGCGACGGGGTCTTTGAGATCCTGCGCGACGGCGCGCTGGTCTGGAATCTTCGGGGCGTGCTCGAAGACCTCGCGGGGCGGGCGTCCTCGGACGATGGTGTGATGGACGATCTGCTCTCCAAGGCACGCACACTTCGTGGCGACGATCGGCTGGACGATGATTTCTCGATTATCGAAGCGGTCTTCCATTGACACTTCTCCCGGAGCACTCTGGCATGAACCAGCGCACGCCGATCGATATTCCCCAGGTCAGGATGCACTACCAGCCCATCGTGGACCTCAACACGGGCGAGGTGGTCGGCGCCGAGGCGTTGCTGCGCTTCGTCCGGGCCGACGGCTCGCTGGCGTCGCCCACCGAGGGCGGGCTTATCGAGCGCATTGAGGACGACGCGCGCGCGCTCGACCGGTTGTCCGAGTTGATTCTCGAGTCGGTCGCCCGCGACGCGATACCGCACTTCGATCGACACCCGAGGTTTTACATCAGCGTGAACGTGCCGCCGGTGACGCTTGGCGCCGGGGTGATCGCCGGCATCATGGATCGCGTTGGGTTGTCAGAGTATCGAACACGCCTCGTTGCCGAGATCACCGAGCGTCAGGCGCTGACTCAGGTGGGGCGAGACGCGCTGGCCCGTGCGCGTGCGGCGGGGATCCGCGTCGCGGTCGACGACTTCGGGACCGGCATGAGCGGGATCGGGCAACTCATGGAGCTCGAGTTCGATGTTCTGAAGATCGATCGGGGACAGGTCACGCCCCTGACAACGAGCGTGACGGCGGACCGTCTCGTTCGCGCGCTGGTGGCGCTGGCGGGCGCGCTGCGGGTGCGGCTGACCGCCGAGGGCGTGGAGACCCGCAGGCAGGCGCAGTTCCTCCGCGCCGCCGGCGTGGATTACGGGCAGGGCTGGTACTGGAGCAAGGCGCTGCCGATCGAGGGGTTCGTGGACGCGCTGGAACGCGGGTTCGCGTCGCACCAGGCGTGGGAGTGAGATTCGCCGGCCGGTGTCTCGTCGCTCGCGATAGAATCGCGATAGGAGACCCTGCGTGATGGCGATGCGATCTCACGATCCTGCAGGCCCGGGCACGCCCGAAAGAACCGGCGGCGGCGCGGTGCGGCTCGACCTGCCGATCGAGGGCATGTCGTGCGCCTCGTGCGCGAGCAGGGTGGAGAAACGGCTCGCGTCGCGGCCCGGGGTTGCCTCGGCGAGCGTGAATCTCGCGACGAAGGTGGCGACGGTGAATTTCGACCCGGGCGCGACCGACCCGGCGTCGCTCGCGAGGGCGGTGGACGAGATCGGGTACCGCGCCGTCCTCCCACGCCAGAAGGATTCCCACGCCGATCACACTCACGGTGATGACACTGACGATCACTCGGCGCACCTCGCGGTCGGGGAAGCCGAAGCGAGGGAGCTGCTCGTTCGAACGATCGTCGGCGCGGCGCTCGCGCTCCCCGTGCTCGTGATCGCGATGTCCCACGGGCGCATCCCGGCCTTCGACGCGCCGTGGGCGAACTGGCTGCAACTCGCGCTGACCACTCCGGTGATGTTCTGGTGCGGGTGGCGGTTCTTCCGGTCGGCGTGGAAGGGCCTGCTGCGCTTGTCTGCCAACATGGACACGCTCGTCGCGATGGGCACCGGCGCGGCGTATGTCTACTCGCTCGCGGCCACGCTGTGGCCCGGGTTCTTCGTGCGCGCCGGGGCTGGCGCCCATCACGGCGCCGGCGCGCCGGTGTATTTCGAGGCGGCGGCGGTGATCATCGTGCTGATCCTCCTTGGCAAATACCTGGAGGCCCGCGCGACGGGGCGAACATCTGAGGCGATCCGTCGGCTGATCGGCATGCAGGCGCGCACGGCGCGCGTCGTGCGCGACGGCGTGGAGAGCGACATCCCGATCGACCGGGTGCGTGTGGGCGATCGCGTGCTCGTGCGCCCGGGCGAGAAGATCCCGGTCGATGGGCGAGTCGAGGACGGGCGATCGGCGGTCGACGAATCGATGCTCACCGGCGAAAGCGTCCCGGTCGAGAAGTCGCCGGGCGACGAGGTCTTCGGCGCGACGATGAACACGACGGGCGCGCTGCGCGTCGAGGCCACACGCCTCGGCGAGGACAGCGCGCTCAGCCAGATCGTGCGGCTCGTGCAGGAAGCGCAAGGGAGCAAGGCGCCCATCGCGCGCCTCGCGGACAAGATCAGCGGCGTGTTCGTGCCGGTGGTGATGGTTATCGCTCTGGCGACCTTCGTCGCGTGGTGGTTCGCGGCGCCGGCGGATGCGCGCCTCACGATGGCCCTGACGACGAGCGTCTCGGTGCTGATTATCGCCTGCCCCTGCGCGCTCGGGCTCGCGACGCCGACGGCGATCATGGTCGGCACCGGGCGCGGCGCCCAGCGGGGCGTGCTCATCCGTGGAGGCGAGGCGCTCGAAACCGCGCACCGGATCAGCGCCGTCGTCCTCGACAAAACCGGCACGATCACCGAGGGCAGGCCCGCGCTGACCGATGTCGTGCCTGCGGAGGGGTTCGATTCCGACGACGTGCTGCGCCTCGCCGCGGGCGCCGAGCGTCGCAGCGAACACCCGCTTGGCGCGGCGATCGTGCGCGGCGCGGCCGAGCGTGGCGTGACGGTCGCGGAGCCGGAGGGGTTCGTCGCCGCCGTGGGCCTCGGCGCCGAGGCGACAATCGAGGGCGTCTCTGTGCTCGTGGGCAAGGCGTCGTGGCTGGAGGAACGGGGGATAGTCGTGACGATGCGTTCCATCGCCGAATCGCTGGCGACGCACGGGCGTACGCCGGTGTTCGTCGCGATCGGAGGGCGCGAAGCGGGGGTCGTCGCGGTCGCGGACCGTGTGAAGGACTCGTCGCGCGACGCGGTCACGCGCATGCACGCCCTCGGGCTGCGCGTGGTGATGATGACCGGCGACAATCGGCGCACCGCGGACGCCGTCGCGGCGCAGGTCGGCGTGGACGAGGTCTTCGCCGAGGTGCTGCCCCACGAGAAGGCGGAGCGGGTTGCGGCGCTGCGCGACCAGGGGCACACGGTCGCGATGGTTGGCGACGGCATCAACGACGCGCCGGCGCTGGTCGCGGCGGACGTTGGCATGGCGCTCGGCGCAGGGACCGATGTCGCGATCGAGGCGTCCGACATCACGCTGATGCGCAACGATCTGCGCGCGGTCCCCGAGGCGATCGCGCTCTCGCGGGAGACCATGCGCACGATCCGGCAGAACCTGTTCTGGGCCTTCGCGTACAACGCCGCGTGCATCCCGGTCGCGGCCGGCGTGCTCTACCCACTGACCGGCTGGCTGCTGTCGCCCATACTTGCCAGCGCCGCGATGGCCCTGAGCAGCGTGAGCGTCGTGCTCAACAGTCTGCGACTGCGCGGCCGTCGGGCAGGCGCCGGTGTTCTGAGTTAGACTGGCGCTCTCACGCACTCAGGACCCGCTATGCGCCCATACCCAGAGCACCCGACCATCCAGAGCGCCGGGGCCCGACTCGGTCAGGCGATCGAGCGGCAGTTCGAGTCCTTCCTCCGCTCGCACCTCCGAGGTGAACACTGCACACTCGCCCCAGGTTTCGTGCGATTCCAGACGGGCGAGATGCACCCTTTCGCAAACTTCGCGGCGATCAGGGAGTCGACCGACATCGCGTCGTTGCACGACGCCATCGCGCCGCTCTGCCGGTCCGGTGCGCCCTCCGCCGTCATCGTTCCCGGCGCGATCGACCCGCCGCTGCTGACGCTGCTGACTTCAGAGGGATACGAGGTCGCAGAGCCGATGCCCGTGATGGCGGTGGATCTCGACGGCGTCGCGGAGATCTCCCTGCCCGCTGGCTATTCGTTCGAAGAGGTCGGCCCCGATCGCGATGGACCGTGGTGCGACGCGATGGCGCGCGGGTACGGGATCCCGCGAACTTCCGCCGACCAGATGGGACCGAGCGCGATGTCCGATGCGCGAGCGGGTGAAGGATCACGCTCTTTCGCGATCGTGAAGGGTGGCGAGATCGTCGCGACTTCAGCGATGTTTCTCGAGGGCGGGCTCGCCGGGATCTATTGCGTCGCGACGCTCGAGCAAGAGCGGGGGAAAGGGCTCGGCGGCGCGGCGACAGCGCTCCCGCTCGCCCTGGCGCGCTCGCTCGGGTACCGGACCGGCATCCTGCAAGCGTCGCGGATGGGCGAATCGGTGTACAGGCGCCTGGGTTTCGAGACCTTCGGCGGGCTGACGCTGTTCGCTCGGATGCCGCAGGCCTGAGTGCGCGTCAGCTCAGGGCTCGGGCGAGGGTACGTCGTTCACGATGTCGTTCGGTGTCGGTTCGCACGGTTCGATCGAGACTGTGGGCGACCCGAGAAGCATC